>JACAUC010000246.1 GCA_013390945.1 Candidatus Chloroheliaceae bacterium | reverse complement strand
TATGTATCTGTGATTCTGAAGCCAAACCACCTTTGCCGATGAATTTCAGGACTTCTAAATCTCGGTCTGTTATTATGAAGGCTACTTTTTTTGGCTTTGTCTGTAGTGCTGCTCATTAATCCTTACTCCTCGCACTCAATCTTGATCTCTGCAATCGCCGATTTCGGCTTTTTCCGTCGGGCCTCCCCGGTTTGTATACCTTATTTTTCCCTACAGCGGGTTTCTTGGCAGTGTTGGAGGCTTCTTCACCTGATTCCTCATACTCTTGCGTGTTAGTAGCTTTTGTTTTTAGTGCCTTCGTGGGTATGGGAGTAGCTGCGAGTAGTCTCGGTGGCAGGTTCATATTCCACATTTTGTAGTCGGTTGGTTCTATCAGCTTGCGTTCCTCTGGTTTTAGGAAGCGAACTAGATGCGGCTCCGGCGTGGTAACGCTTGAGCCATCGTCCAGTACGCAAACCGCGTGGTATCTTGGTATGGTGCTTAGTTCGCGTGTTAGCCAGATCGGGCGACGCTGGTGGCTGATACTTTCGCCGCTCGATTGGCTTTTACTCTCGCTTTGGCTCAAGCTGTTACTTTTGCTTGTACTCTGGTTGCCCGTTGTAGGAGCAGTGCTAAATATGTTAAAGCCACCTGCGTTACCGCTTTTGCTCTGGCCGTCGCCTTTTGAATTAGAGCTACTGGCGGAGTTGCTTCGGGTGTTACTCTTGCTAATCTTGGTTAGTTCTTCTTCTCCAAAATCTTTTGAGAAGGTTTCCGCATCAATAGAACTCTGCTCCGGCTATTATTACTTTGTCTTTACAGTTGCCAAAGATGATTGAGCGAGCTGCATCATCTATTTTGGTAGAGGCTGCCCATTATTTCGGATTTGCTCTTGACCTAGTTCTCAGCTACTTTTAGCAGGTTCAAGGCTTCTTGCGTTCGGCGTTGTAAGGCGATTTCTTTTTCGGTGGTTCCAGCTTTTTTCTTTTTTAGATATTTCATCTACTTCGGCCATTAGTTGACCAAGTTTGTCATCGTCCCCGGTGTATTCTATATTCTAAGATATAATACTCGGCGTAGACATCATGATGATCGAGTAGTAAGGTGACTAATTCTTGTCGGGTCGCATCTAAAAAGCATCTAAAAAGAAGGGATTATCTTTGTTGGCGGCGATTAATGTTTCGGCCAGTTTGTTAGTGGCTTTAGTTGGTTCCAGATCGGGATTGATTGGGCATAATCTAATGCTGGTGGATTTCTCGGCTTCTTGCATCGAGAAGTTTATATCAAACAGGGCGGGGACAAAATCATTGCCCTTCGGGTCGAAAAAGATTGAAATATATTTGGCGGCGAGGCACATCGTAATAATCGGGCGGATTAATTTAAATGTTTTTCCGCTGCAAGTGGGCGCGACAATTAAAGTGTGGCGGCGGAGGTGGATGGCCGACATTACTTCAGGTCTCTCGGTGGCGGTTATTTCTTTTTCGGCATTGTAGGAGTTTCACTGAGGTGGTTCTAGTTTCCTGACGTTAGTAGAACTTCGACAGCCCTGATTAGGTAACGAGGGAATTTGTGTGTGTGACACCGTAGCGGCTTTTAGTCAAGCTGAATAATCCTGCCTAATCGGGCGGACTGGTTTTTACACTTGTTTATCAAGGTTCTATCTGTTTTGTGGCATCTCTTTCAATCTTCTTTTATTAGGAGAAGTGATGCCACCTTTGGTTTACTCATCTTTATCCTGCACCTTTTGGTCTTTGATCTCTTTTAGCTGTTCTAGCTTCTGATAACGTTGGTAGCCTAGAATTTCCATCTCGTAATACTTTTTCTTACCGAGTTGATATGTCCTGACGGTTTTGCCATCCACCTTCTTTTTGTTGCAATCAAGACCGAGCCCTACTAGCCTCAAAAAGCTACTTACAAATTCTATCGGGCGTTCCTCAAAGTTGCTCTTTACCTTGATACCCAAGATTTGACGGATGTAGTTCTCATCTTCACGGATTGTTGCTACCATACCATTGTCTCTGAAAAAATCACCATTTAACTCTTGATCGGTTGTTATACCCAAGATTTCCCATACCTTTTTAAGCGCATTCTTTCTTGCGGTATCACCCTGAAAATCTACAAAGTAGTTGCCTGTTAGTTCAATATCTTTGACCTTTTCAAGGTCTCTACCCACCGTGTTTATTATCTCGTTCTCTTCTTGGGTAGTTGTTAGCAGCAAAAAGTTGTGTACCTGCGTTCGGCCCCGGCCTGCTTGGTCAAATTTGATTAGCTCCTCGGTCACACCGCCTTGCTTAGCGTCAGGATTGTAGTAATCGTTGATCTTATACTTCTCAAGTACATAACTTTCGAGCTTAGTCAGAAAAGACTGCTCCAGTTTTGTTTCAAGGTCTTTTGCCTTGCCGTAGTCCACCAGTTCGGCGGCTAAGATACCATCCACCCTTTCGGTCTTGATTCTGTTTTGGGCGGCGGCGCGGCTGGTCTTTGCCTCTTTTATAGCTTCTTTGCTGATTGGCGGCTCCAAATCCTGCTGCTGGTTGGCTCGTTCGCTGTAGGGCAACACCTTATAACCGTCAAGTTCAATACCAGCATAGAAATTAGCCGCGTAGTTGTTATGGCTCCGGTTGTTTTCGGCCTTGACCTCGGCCAACAGGTTTAGATAGTCCCTGTCATGCTCGGCAATCTGGCGTTTACCATATTTATCATACCTGATCGCCAATAACTCTATATGGGCCTTATCTATCAAATCTTGTTTGATCTGCTCACGGTCGGTGCAAGCCTCCCCTTGTTTCGATTGTACATAACAATGAATCTCTTTTGCGTAGCGATTGCGACTCATCTGTTGTGCTAAATCTCTGTGATCGTTACAATGATCGTTGCAAGTCCCAAATAAATAGGTTCTATCGAAATGGGGGACGTTCAGGCTGATTCCGGTCTGCACCGTCGGGCTACAAATCAGTAAATCAGTGCTACGGTCAAGGCAAGTTTGCATCAAATCTTTAAGCTCTTCTTGTTTAGCAGCGGCGTTACCAGAGTGAAAAGTCAGGTAATTCAATTTTGGGAAATCGGTTTTTACCATTTCTTCTATGCGTTCGACCTCGGCCTTTGTGTTACAAGCTATGTATGCACGTCCCCCTGCCGTTAGGTACGCCCTCAAGCTGGCTAGTTCTTCCGTCTGAGTGGTGTGTTGGTAGACGGGTGGTAGCGTTTCATCTAGGTAGTTGCAAACTACCACTTCAATATTTTCAGATCCAAAGAGATCAAGGAAGAAGTTATAAGTAACAAGGTCAATATCTGCGCTCATTCCAAAAATCTGGCCCGATGCTTCCAATTGCGCTCTAAGCGTTGCGATTACCGTCTGCCTGATAACTTTATCAATACTGGTCAAGCGTCGTATGACTTGGTTAACCTCATCTAGCGGTATAAAATCTTTGTAACCTGTGTTCTTGAAATGGATCAGAGAATTTATGACGATGCTTAACCTTTCAGCCTCTTCCATGCCGTCATAATTATCTTTATCTTTGTAATCAGCCTGATAATCTTGAGTACCTAACCTGCGGCAATGGTCTTTTGAGAGTGAGACTAGGTGATTCAAATCTAACACTGTAGCCTCATCCGGTAGTCTGTTTATATATCGAGCTATCATTTCAGTCTTGCCTTGACCTCGACCCGCCTGAAGCAGCAATAATCTTTTCGTGGAAGTAATGTCAGGTAGGTAGTAGCGGCCATTTTTAGGGTTGAAAATCATTTCCTCTTTGAGGATGATCCTGTCAACGGGTATGCGCTCCATGTTAGGTACAAAGTATTCAGTCAAAAATTCACCGCCAGCCAAAAGAAGATCATCTAAACCTTTTGCCACGGTTCCGTTCCACCCCGCTATTTTTACCCTCAACCCTACCTGATATAGCGCGGTTGCTAGTGCGTACTTAGCGCGGTTTGTGTTGGTCTTAGCAGGCTCGGCGGTATCTTCGTCGAAGGCTACAATGATCTCTTTTCCTTTGCCCATTTCTTTGCAAAGTTCAACTACTCCCTGACTGGCCCAACTTCCTACACCCCAAACTGAGATTACTTCACACCCTAGCTCAAAAGCGGCTATTTCGGCTTTAAGACAACCCTCGGTTACAAAAAGTTTAGGGTACTTTGGGTCAGGCTCGCCAAATGCCATTGCCCTAACTCTTGCACTCGGCCCCCCCTGCTTTGCACTAGTCAGCCAAAAGATTTTAGCCCCTTTACCGTCCTTACCTCGGTAGTCTGGTCTGATCTCAATTGCCGTGATTTTGCCGTGATCTTTGACCGGGGTCAACATTGCCGGAATTAATTCGTCCCTGAACACTACCAAGTTCAAGGCAATTTGACCGTTTTTTGACCGAAAAAAGCCCGGAACGCCCAACAAGGTTTCTATCCCAAATTTGGCAGTTAGATCAGGTAGTATCTCCTTTTCAAGTTCGACCCTCGTAGGAACGCTCTTAATGCCCATTGCCCGCACCCGGTCAAGGCTAAGTTGTCTTTTGCCCTTTGGGTCGGTCAAGATGGTTTCGTGCTTTTTATTTAGGGTTAGTTGGCTAAGAAGAGTGGTGTATACCTGATCGAGAGTGTTTAGGTCAGCAATAGCGTAAGGCTCTGGCTGGCACTGACCCTGTTGGTCGGCTTCGGCCTGCTTCTGCGACTGGTCTGTTTTAGCTGATAAGTTAGGATTGATCTTTACCAGCCCCTCCGTTGAAAACTCCTTTGTTTTCCTTGAGTCAGTGGTGGTATCTTCTTTAAGGAAAAGGCCACCGCCGTCTGCTCCCTCTTTGATAAATTTCCAACCCGCAGGAACACTGTAACTTTGATACCTCCGGCAGTAGATAGCCTCAGCGTCAGCATTGCAGTTATCAGGGTGGTTGCAGATCGGGCAGGGCTTGCTCCGGGTTACTCTATTATGTCTCCCAAAATTGATTTCTGGTCTGGTCTGTCGGGTAGTGTTTTGGCCGTTGCTTCCAGTGGTTACCGTCGCGTCAATAAGTCTCTGTTCTGCGTTAGTGGCCTCCTTGATTGCATCATAATCAAAAGTTACTGTATTTTGGTTTGCTCTTGCCAAACTCTCTTGCATTGCTGGCAGGTCTGCGTTAAAACACGCTATGGTCGCATCACCTGATTTTTCAGCTTCAAAATCAGAAAGTATCTTCATTGCAACCGCTAAAGGTAACACCTTCTCGGTTACTATCGGGTTAGTCCCTTTTCGTCCATAAAACAATCTTGAGCAGTCTTTGGTTGACGGATCTGTTTTGCCGCCAAAAGCGTGCATAAATGCTACTTGTAATCTTTCATATAGAAAACGGTCTTTGATCGGCTCACTTAACAAGAAAATTACCCTCATTTTAGGGTCTTCTGGTTGGGACGATACCGTATAATAGATAATGGATCCAAATCCTTTGACCAGTGGGTGTGCCAGAACTTCTTCCTCTGTCTCCAGCGTGTCAAAGTCAAATCCTAAGTGTTGGGCGGATTTAAAGTTGACCTTGAGGCGGTGCGTCCCCTCATGATATTTATTGCAATTGTCGCCCTTGCACTCGTAAGCATAGCCGCCAAATTGGGCGGTCAGAGTGTAGCCCTGATCTATGTTGTGGGCTATTTCCTCGGCTGTCAGGGTGTAATTTCTAAGATTTTTAGTGAGTTGGAAAGCGGTTTTCTTTTGAGTTTCGGTTTTTTGTTCATAGGGTAGTCCTTGCCCCATGTCAGGCTTATTTCCGAAGCTTGAGACTACGGTCTTGTTGAAGGCTATCTTAAATTTTGGTGGTGTCATGGTTAGGTTTCCTTTAGTTTATCTATCCTTTCCCATAACACCCCCTCCGCTTATTGCATAATGTTATAATAAGTGCTATGATATATCCATCTGATGGTCATAGCTTGCAACCTTGGAGGGGGCACTATGGGAAATGGGAACTTTTTTTTAGCGTTCACATAATTACTGCGTCGGTATGAAGCGACGCACTTTTTTTGATAAAAATTGCTACCTTTTGGCTGATGATGATGCCGATCAGCTTGCCTCACATGATACATGATTTTCAGAAAAAATCAAGCGTTTTTCAGAACCAAATTTTCAATCCTTTGTGTAGCTTGCGGAGTAGGTGATTATTCCCCTCCTAAAATCCCTATTTGCATCAGATAGCTCCCTCTCAGTTGGTTGCGTTTTTTAATCCCATTTCTTTTGCCAGATTGGTCAACATAGCTTGTTTAACTCTCTGAACCGCGTGATATTCGTTTGATCTATAAAATCAATCCATTTACAATCAAACAGCAATCAAAGAGATTGCTTAAATAAGGTAAAAAACATCAAAAAGCAATTAAATAGCTATTGAGATCATCGGCTGATTTGGGTGTTTGAGGAGAGGTGAACATTATTATGCCTCTCCTTCAGTCTGGTCGTTCTCGGCTTCTTCCAGAGGAAAAGCTACCTGACCTTGCGAGGGTAGTGCCTTTTTTTTCTTTCGTTTTTTCTCTTCAAGCAGCGGCTTGATCGAAGGTTCTGTTGGTGGTAGCAATCTACTGAGAAGATAGTCTTTAACCTCGCGTTGCGCCCCTGAGCCAAGTGTGACCATTTTCCCGCCTCTGGGAAAATGATCTTCAACAATCTGTCCTATTTGTTGGTAGGCCGTCATTCCACGTTTGATTGCTCCGTCGAATCTCTTCCATTTATCGTAGCCTAGCAAAAGGGCCAGATCTCGTGCGCTCCAATATTCGACTCCATAGGGGCTGGTCTGCTTGATAGAATCAAAATCTGGTGTCTGCGGTGTGATAGTGGTTGAGTTCTCGTTGTCTGTGGCCTTTTTTTCTTCGCCTGTCTGATTGCCTTTGGTCTCCTCTTCTCTTTTGGTTGCCTAACAGATTGGATTTTTTTTTGTTTCAAGTTGCAAGTTGAGCCTTTGGCAAGGGTCAGTTCACTCGGCTTGAGAGGTGTTACCTCTGGGTTGGCTTCCTGTTCTCTATCAAAAATAGAGGCATCAAATATTCGATTTGTAGAAAACTATCTTTATATAGTATAATACAAAGATAGAAAGCTTGAAAGCTCTAAGGCTAATTCTATCTTTAGCTACAAATATCTAAGCATCTAAATAGCTTTATCACCCATTAGTGGCTGACTGCTAAATGATTGACCACTGATTGGCTAACCAAAAAGGAGCAAGGTATATGGGTCAGATCATAGCCCTCGCAATGCAAAAAGGCGGGACAGGTAAGACCACCAGCACCCTCAACTTGGGAGTGGAATTAGCCCACCTAGGTAAAAAAGTGCTACTGGTAGATATTGACCCCCAAGCGAACCTGACCAGCGGGCTTGGGGTTAATCCGAATGATTTAAAATACTCTATCTATGAAGTATTGCTTAACCCTGCGAAGGGAACGGCCTTTGCCACTTTGGAAACAAATGCAGGGGTTGATCTCATACCATCTAATCTGATCTTGGCCGGAGCAGAACTAGAATTGGCTGGGAAGATCGGTCGGGAACTGATGCTAAGAAAGGCTCTCTCTAAAACCGCAGGGCAATATGATTATGTCCTAATTGATCCACCACCTTCGCTGGGTCTCTTTACGATCAATGCCCTTGTCGCTGCTGGTAGCGTAATAACGCCAGTTCAGGCGCAGACCTACGCATTGCAGGCTTTACCGCAATTGGAAACCACTATCGCTTTGGCAAAAGACTTAAACCAAGAGCTTGAGATGAAGGGATTGCTGATAACCATGTTTGACCGTCGCACCAGCCTCTCACCAGCAGTAGAGAAACAGGCTCGGCAGCAGTACGGTGAGTTGGTATTTAAATCTATAATACCGGATGCTACCCGACTGGCCGAAGCCCCGGCCTATGGTCAGCCTATCCGGGTATATGCGCCAGGGAGTGCCGCTGCTACGGCTTACGCATCCTTGGCTCAGGAGGTGATAATGCGCTATGGCAGCTAAACGTGATCTATCTAAACAGTTGGGCCAAGTGGTACAGGGCCAGCCCTATCGCTTGTCTACCACTAGTGTCGAAGAAAAGGTTGAGGCGGAAGAAGAGGAGGTTCAACCGATTCAGAGGGATAACGCTAAGATACGCCGGGATCTTATCAAGGAATTTAAGATGCTGGCGGTAAAGCAGGATCGCAAGCTCTATGAGGTGATGGAGGAGGCATTGGCAGAATATCTTACAAGAGATAAAGATACTAATGGCTAAGTAGCTAATTATATAAAAAGTCTTAGCTACTAAAATCTATATACATTAGGCCGTAAAGATACTAGTAGCTAAGCACCCTAGTATATTTGTAGCCTTATATCTAAGTAGCCAAATGTATAAAAAGCTTTAGTTACTAAAATCTATATACATTAATCCATAAAGATACTAGTAGCTAAGCATCCTAGTACATTTGTAGCCTTATATCTAAGTAGCCTAGTATATTAATATCAAATAGAGAAAAGATACTTTCATGGCTGGTTTCAGGCTCAAAAAGGTTACGATTGCTGAATGGGGGTAGGGATAAACCGCGCGACCGGGCAGGCTCTAATAAATAGACAGAATCGGGGTATGGGAAAATCAATGGGCGGAGCCATATCCTACGATACCAGACGAATGGGAAAATCAACTGGCGGAGCAGCATCCTACCAATGATGGCAATCTCTGAAGACTGGACGAAAGGGAAGATCAATGGGCGGAGCCATATCCTACGGGAGCGGGTCTGTTCAAGA
>JACAUC010000245.1 GCA_013390945.1 Candidatus Chloroheliaceae bacterium | reverse complement strand
TACGTGGGCAGTGAGATGAGGCGTGGTTAAAATCAAGCAAAAAGAGCGTCAATTGGTTGTTATTGCAAATTATTTAAGCTATATTAAATTTAATTTGATAGATAACTTAATATAATTATTTATAATTCTTTGATAAAGTCCAAGCTATTCATTTCTTATGTTCACTTATTAGTTCCACAATCTTTGGAGACTGTCAGATTAAGATAAGTACCTTGTCAATAATCTGAGGTACATCTTAGATAAAGTTGGGTATTGGGATTAGGGAGGTTGCCTTATTTTAAACCTTTTCTGATCGGTAAGGCAAAGTAGAAGGTGCTACGTGTACGCCCTCTGCCCCCAATACGGAGGAGATGTCTTTCCTGATTGGTAGGGCAAAGTAAAAGGTGCTACCCCTCCCAACCTGACTGTCTAGCCACATACGACCACCGTGTTGCTTGATAAATTCCTGACTGATGTATAGGCCCAAACCCAGGCCATCTACTCTGGCATTTTTGGTAGTGCGTACCCGATAGAAACGATCAAACAGGTTAGCCTGCGCTTCTTCCTCAATGCCGTAGCCCTCATCCTTTACCCAGATTACAGCCTCTTCTGATGGCGTTTCTCCTTGGAATTGACCCAGAGGTAGAGAGCGGTTCAAGCCCACCGTCACGGTTGTACCGGAGGGACTATACTTAATGGCATTTCCAATCAGATTATTTAGCACTTGTTCCAACCGACCCTCATCGAAGGTTCCGATTACAGGCTCCTCTGTGGCGGCAATTGCCATATTCAAAGTGTGTTCCATTCTGACATATTGTTGCTGCTCCACCACACGCTGCACCAATTCAGTTAGATTAACCTCGGAAGTATACTGCATTTCTAATTTTTTGTTCTGAATGCGTGAAAAATCAAGTAGTTGTCCAATCAGATTATTCAACCTTATACTCTGTTGTACAATAGCCGTAGCAGCGCGGCTATTACGGTCTAAAAAATTCTGTTGGGATTGTTCGTCGTCATAGGGCCACCGGTTGAGCAGGTTTTTTTGTAGTGTTTGAGCATAGCCAGTGATCACGGTAAGGGGAGTGCGAAGTTCATGGCTTGCCACCGACATAAATAAATCCTTGAGGTAGTCTAGTTCTTTCTGAACCTCAATCATTTTTTTGGCTTCGCGGTAGAGCAGAGCATTATCTATCGCCAATGCCAACCGACGGGCCAACTCTTCAATTAGAGTTAAGTCTTTTTGTTGGTAGCGACGACCGGATTCGGTATAGTAAAGACTAAGAATACCCACTTTGCGATTCGGCACTACCATCGGTATTTTCATACAAGACCGCATGTTCATCTGTTTGAGCAGGCTAAAACGGTATTCATTCTCGGTTATCTTAACTAAAAACTCATCCGACACCTCCGGCATAAAGACTGGCTGACCGGCATCCAGGAAATCGAGCATTATTTTCTGCTGGGCAGGAGTGGTAGCTTGGAGTGCTGCAAAATGACTGAGTTCGGTAGCTAAAGCTTCTTTGGTTGGATCGGCATAGACCGTCACCAGACGTGAAAGTTTACCGGAGTGTGTATCTTCTGCTTCCAGATCTATTGCATCTATCACGCACCAGTCCGCTAGGGTAGGCACTAACAGATGGGCGATGTTTTGTAGAAGTGATTTATAATCTAGGGAAGAGACCAGCAGTTTACCGGCTTCTGACAATAAGCGCAAAGTTTCCTCTTCTTGCTTGCGCTCGGTAATATCCATTGAAACTCCTCCAATCAGGTGTTGACCGGAGTCCGGTAGCGGAAACTTATAGGATAGCGTGAAGCCTATAGTACCATCAGGACGTGGAAAAGCCTCGACCACTTCAATGGTCTGTCCGGTCTCATCAACCTGCCGAACGGTTGCCATAAGACCCTCCGCTATTTCGGTGGGGTAGAGTTCAAAGGCACTCTTACCAATGGCTTTTTCTATATCTATCCCAGTAATACGACCGTATGGTTGGCTGAGGTAGATCATTTTACCCTCATTATCCATAATCCAGCTTGCCGCCGGGCTGTTGTTCATAAAAGCTTGGAAGCGGGCCTCGCTCTGCCGCAATTTGCTATCCATCAGACTTTTGTAAAGGGCCAGTTCAACGATGATGGCTAACTCATGATTATCAAAGGGTTTTAAGATATAACCGTAGGGCGAGGTAATTTTGGCACGATGTAGCGTAGTCTCATCCGAATAAGCGGTGAGGTAGATTACCGGAATATTGTACTTTGTACGGATCTGCTCGGCTGCTTCCACCCCATCCATTTTCCCCTTCAAAATAATGTCCATTAGTACCAGATCCGGTTGGTAGGTAGCAACTTGAGCGAGGGCTTCTTCTCCACTCGAAACCGAGGCTATCACATCATAGCCAAATTTACGTAGAGTCGAGCGTAGATCGGCGGCTACAATCTCTTCGTCCTCTACCACCAAAATGCGTGTTTTTTCCATGATACTAAATCCTCTCCCAGTAAAATAGTTCCCGAAAATGAAAGTTATTGGTTTATGATCTGTTAATTTGGTGCTACCTTCGTACTTTGTGGCCTAATTTATGCTATGTAATTAACAGTTCCTCAAAACTACAGCTCATCATATTCAATACAAAGAAGTTTGAGCTTTGGTCAAACTAGAGCTTGGTCAGAGTAGTTATGATCGGATTCACCGGGATATGCTCTTTAGAATTATGACATATCTAAAATCAGAATTCAGCCAATTTTTCAGGGAAAATACAAGAGAGGTTCCGATTCTATTGTGTCATTTTCTTGCCTAGAAATGTGGTTGAATTTCAGTGCTAGGTGCGCCATTTCTAAAGTGGGTTGACCCACCTGTTATCCGCTCCAATACGTTACTTAACTCTTGCAGTCGGTAGGGCTTGAGCAAGGCCTCCTTAAATCCATACTCTTGATAATTTGACATTATCGGGTCGCTAGAATAGCCACTACACACTATCGCTTTTACCTGCGGATCAAGCTCTAATAGCTTGACTATGGTCTGCTTGCCGCCCATTCCGCCCGGTATGGTCAGGTCCAGCAACACCACATCAAAGGGTTGTCCTTGCTCAAGCGCAGCCTGATAAAGCTGTAACACCTCTCCACCATCTTTGGCTATTTCTACCCGGTGTCCGAATTTCTGGAGGGTTCGTTTCAATAATTCCCGCAGATTGGCTTCATCGTCCATTATCAGTAATTTTATTGATCTGGTAGCCGGGGATATAACTGGCAGGGTCTTTGCTACGGGAGCCGGAGTTTGAGTTTCCAGCAAGTTTTTAGAGGCTGGCAAATAAATGTAGAAGGTTGTACCCTTTCCCACTTCGCTCTCTACCTGAATATAACCATTGTGTTTCTTGACAATCGAGAAGCACACCGCTAATCCCAGCCCATTACCCTGCGGCTTCGTCGTAAAATAGGGATCGAAGATTTTTGCCAGATTTTCCGGTGAAATGCCTTTTCCGGTATCTTGGATGGAGAGCAACACATATTTACCCGGTGTTAAAGCAGATACGGTTCCTTCGGTCAACTCTACATTCTGCCCTGTAATCTTGATGAAGCCACCTTCAGGCATAGCCTGGGCTGCATTTAGCACCAGATTTTGGATGACCTGCCCCATCTGGTCGGTATCCGCCTCTACCAACCACAAGTCCTTCGCCAGCTCAAATTGGCTCTCCACCTCCGACCCGTGTAATACAAAACTGGCCGAATCCCGAATAAACTGGTCAAGTTGAGCCGTTTTCTTGATCGGGGTACCTCCTTTGGCAAAGGTCAGCAACTGCAAGGTCAGGCTTTTAGCACGCAAGGCAGCATTATTGGCTTCTTCCACGAAGCCTTCGATCTCTTCGAGATTTAGCTTATTCCTATCGCCAAGCTGTATTTTAGTAAGGTCAAGGAACCCGATTATACCGGCCAGCAGGTTGTTGAAATCGTGAGCGATGCCCCCCGCCAACAACCCAATCGCTTCCAGCTTGGAGGCATTTTGTAGTTCTTTCTCCATCCTTTGCTGATTGGTAATGTCCCGAAACACCAGAACGGCTCCATTAATTTTACTGAGCTGATCCCGAATGGGGGCGCAACTATCGGAAATCACTAGCTCTGACCCGTCACGGTTCACTAACAAAGTATGCTCTTGCAAAAGCACGATCCGACCCGTATTTAACGTCTCTGCGATTGGGTTTATCTGGGTTTGGCGAGTTTCTTGGTCAATAATGTGAAAAATATCGGAAAGTGGTTTCCCCATGGCTTCGGCCTGAGACCAGCCGAGCAATTCTTCGGCCACCTGATTAAGGAGTGTCACCTCTCCGTGCAGGTTGGTAGTGATTACCCCGTCGCCAATCGAGCGAAGTGTGACCGAGAGTTGCTCTTTTTCTTCCGCCAGAATTTGCTCGGCCTTTTTAAGATCGGTAATATCTTCACTGAAAAGCATACCAGCGGTAATCCGACCCTGTTCGTTCCTGATGGGTACAATTCGAACCAGATAAACTTGGTTGTCATAATAACTCTCAAAGGTGTTTTCAAGTCCGGCCAGGGCCGCCTGGTAGTAGGGCAAAAGTCGGACAACCTCTTCTGGTGGCAATATTTCTTGGAGGGTCTTGCCTTCCATCATTTCTCTGGAAAAGCCGTTCTTAACTAGAGCGCCCCCTTCGGCGATCAGGTAGCGCATCTCCCGATCAAAAATCAAGATGGAACTATCTGGCAGGTTGCGGGCTAACAGGCGGTACATCTCCTCGCTCTGGCGCAGTGCTTCCTCGGCCCGTACCCTAGCGGTAATATCCACTGAAACTCCTCCAATCAGGTGTTGATCGGAATCCGGTAGCGGAAACTTATAGGATAGCGCGAAGCCTGTAGTACCGTCAGGTCGTGGAAAAGCCTCGACCACTTCAATGGTCTGTCCGGTCTCATCAACCTGCCGAACGGTCGCCATAAGACCCTCCGATATTTCGGTTGGGTAAAGTTCAACGGTACTCTTACCGATGGCTTTTTCTATATCTATTCCGGTCAGGCGGCCATAGGGCTGACTGAGGTAGATTATTTTACCCTCATTATCCATAATCCAGCCTGCCGCCGGGCTATTGTCCATAAAAGCTTGGAAGCGGGCTTCGCTCTGTCTCAGTGCTTCCTCCATCTGTTTACGTTCGGTTATATTGTGGTAATACACTGAAACCCCACTGTCGTAGGGATAGACGAGGACTTCCACCCAGTAATTAAGAAGAACCGAATAGGTTTCAAATCCCACCGGAGTTTGCTCACTTATAGCCTTCTGTATGGAGCGGCGCAAGTTATGGTAGGGGTTGAGACCGACCGTCTGAGGAAAGACTTCCCAAATTGATTTGCCGATCAAATCTTCAGGACGTTTGCCCCACAATTCCGCTGCTTTATGATTTACATAAGTGAAGCACTCGGCAGAGTTCAGGACATAAAAGGAATCTTGGATGCTTTCCAGCACATCATTAAGGCGCTGGTGGGCCTCTTTAAGGGCTTGCTCCCCTTGCTTGCGTTCCGTTATATCACGGGCAATGGCAGAAGCACCAATAATGGTTCCAGCTTTATCTTTTAGTGGTGAAATAGTCAGAGATACATCTATCTCGCTGCCGTCTTTGCGTCGCCGAACCGTCTCAAAATGAGAAACTTGCTCCCCTTGCTTGATCTTTTCCAGAATTTTGGTTATTTCATCAGCACGAGTGGGCGACTCCAAGATCGAAACTGGACGACCTATCGCTTCTTCCGCCGAATAGCCATAAATTCTGGTAGCCGCCTGATTCCAACTTATAATAATGCCCTCCAGCGTCTTACCGATAATAGCATCATCGGAGGACTCCACTATCGAAGCTAACAGGGTTTGAATTTGATCGGCTTGTTTGAGCGCGGTAACATCGTGAAGCATGGATAGAACCTGGGTTTTCCCATCCAATTCTATTAACTCATAAGAGGCCAGTAATTCGTGGATTTTACCACTCTTGCTTCTGAAAGAGATTTCAACATCACGGGCATAACCCTGTGTGCGGAGCAAGGCAATAAGTGGGGATCTGGTTTCAGGATCAAGCCAAAAATTGAGCGCGAGAGAAGTGTGACCAATCATTTCCTCCCTAGTGTATTCGAACAGTTCTATTGCCTTGTCATTGACATCCAGAATAAGACTCTCCTCCAGCGTGGAGATTAAACTCGCTATCGGGCTAGACTGAAATGTCTTGGCAAATTTGGCCTCGCTCTTCCGCAATTTGCTATCTATCTGACTTTTGTAAAGTGCCAGTTCAATAGCGATGTTTAATTCCCGATCATCAAAAGGTTTTAAGATGTAAGCGTAGGGCGTGGTAATTTTGGCACGGCGTAGAGCAGTCTCATCCGAATAAGCGGTGAGGTAGATTACCGGAATATTGTAATTTGTATGGATCTGCTCGGCTGCTTCTACTCCATCCATTTTCCCCTTCAAAATAATGTCCATCAGTATCAGATCAGGCGGGTATGTAGTAACTTGATTGATGGCTTCTTCTCCACTTGAAACCGAGGCTATCACATCATAGCCAGATTTATGCAGAGTCGAGCGGAGATCGGCGGCTACAATTTCTTCGTCCTCGACGACTAGAATGCGTGTTTTTTCCATGATGCTAGATCCTCTCACGGTAAGGTAATTCCCGAAAATGAAGGTTAAAGGTAGTCCCTTCCCCTCTTTGCAATTCTAGTGAGCCATCCAGTTGCCGGGTCAACATACCTACCAGTTGTAACCCCAGTGTTTCAGTATTCTGGTAGTCGAGATTTTCAGGAAGGCCAATTCCATTATCGCTTATAGTCAGGGATAGCTCATCACTCTGACCATCCTTGGTTAGCTCTATGCGGATTACCCCCTGGCGGTTCCCTGGAAAAGCATATTTGATCGAATTGTAAAACAGTTCATTGATGATAAGACCGCAAGGGATAGCGGTATCCATATTGAGTAAAACTTCTTCTATTTTAACCTCTACAGATATTCGTCTGGTGTTAGAATTCAAGGATCGTATAAGATCAGCTACTAGACTCTGGATATAGACCGAAATGTCAATTTGAGAAAGGCTTTTAGACTGATAGAGTTTTTGATGTATCAGGGCCATCGCTCTCACCCGGTTCTGGCTCTCGTAAAACATCTCGGCTAATTTCTCATCCTTTATATTTTCGGCCTGAAGTTTGAGCAGACTGCTAATAATTTGCAAGTTATTCTTGACCCGGTGATGCAACTCTTTGAGCAAGATCTCTCTTTCCTGAAGAGTGGCTTTTAACTTATTCTCCGCTTCCTTTTGTTCGGTCAGGTCGGTGGCTATCAGGCAGATTACTTGCAAGTGATCAATCTTGAGTGGCTTAAATTCCAGGTGGAAAGGAATTGGTTTGCCCTCCCTAGGAGAGGTTAGAACCAACTCCGTTTTACAGTACTCTTGGCTACCCTGCACCAGGGCCGAGCGCAAAGCAGGTTGGTCTTCAGGGGCCACAAATTGATAAACCGAAGAGCTGATTAAGGATTCCAGAGGCAAGTTTAAGATGGTGGCAAAATACTGGTTGCAATAGAGGATAGTGCCGGATAGATTAAGCGTTACTGCGCCCTGTGACATTTGTTCTACTAAAAGACGATAAGGTTCCTCTGCTCTCATAAGAATGAAAATCTGCTCGTGGTTTTGGCTCATATTTATCAGCGCGTCAAGTTCACCCTGTTGGATCGCCTCCAAGATTTCTCTTAACTCGGTCAGTTGTTCCTTTAATCTTTCAATTTCCCTTTGGCTGGCTGTAAGCAAAGCTTTCAAGGGATTACTGTATCTTTCCACACTTTTACCTTACCACTTTCTGTGTAGACCAGTCGTAGACTGATCTAGGTGGTGTTCGATGAGTTGGACTTGTCAGGTTTTAAATCCAGCCCGACCAGAACCCGTTGTAAATCCGACATAGTACCGAATAGTCTGCGTGACGGTAGTGGAAGTTGCCTGATAAGGGTAGGAATTGCCACAATTTGGTCGGTGCGGGCCAGTTGAGGCTGCTGATAAATATCAATCACTTTCAGTTTATAACGGCCTTGCAGGTACTCTTCGCAAATCTTCTGGATATTTTGGAGGGCCTGAACTGACCTAGGAGTGATGCCAGCCACATATAGGCTTAGCACATAATACTTACAGTCCACAAAGATTGTGCAACTTGGCTGAAAGTGGCTTCGACCAACGTCCTATACCAAGACCAGTCTACGTACACCTGAGTGATATACAAAAAGCTGATACTTTTGAGCCAAACCACGCAGTTTTTTGTATACTACCAGGGAGTCAACCCACTTGGCGTTATGATACATCTAAAGCAAGATTTCAGACAGGTTTCTAGGGAAGACCGCCTCTTTTCGACCAAGAACAGTGGGTGTTTCCGTTCTAGATGTTTCATTTCCTAAAGTGGGTTGACTCCCTGATAATATTGTTTCAAAGGAAGCCGCTCATTTGTACGTAACGAATAGGTTCAGAAGAATGAAGGGACTTGCCCCCCTAACCGGTCCGACGATCCAAATTCCACCTGAGAGAAGTTTATCTACTGAGGTTGCTAAGGTTGCCATAGTTTTATATTCGAGCCGTACAGCCGTCGAACCAGACGAACGTAGCCCGGAGTAGCGTAGCAAGTTTTTTCGATTCGCCGCGAGCCACGACCTGATGACAGAGACAGAAAATATTCTTACAGTCCACAAAGATTGTGGAACTAGGGAGATCGCTTAGGAACTTGCA
>JACAUC010000244.1 GCA_013390945.1 Candidatus Chloroheliaceae bacterium | reverse complement strand
CTGTGACCGATACCGTAGCAACACCTGTTCTGTTGCTACGGAACTCCTATCGGAAACAAAAACATACTCCAACACTTTCCTAAAACCAACCAACGTGGTCGTAAAGCTAAAGTAAACCTGATACGCTATGCGGATGATTTCTGTATCACAGGTAGTATATCCCCAAAAAGGGCATTATTAATAGCCCTTTTTGGGGATATATTATTACCCATTTATGGGCTATAATAAATTACATCTTATAAGTGAATAGCGGCATTGAACGCGCTGCTATTCTTACGGTAGTAGATTTCAAGATTTCAAGATGGAACGCTGTACCTTTGCGCTACATCTCTAATTAGGAGACTTCATTGTGCCTAAAAAATTGACCGCTTTTACTCTATTTGCCCTCTTAGCAGGGCTGATCCTCAGTGCCACGTTAGGTGGTACTTCCTCCACTCCAGCCGTAGCCGCCCAAAATTTGCCGCCCGTACCAACTAGCCTTAAATCCACTTTTATGCTGGGATTGGGCAACCAGCCCGGCAATTTTAGCTGGATGACCAGTAGCGGTGTGAAATGGGATGCCCGTTACCAATACCTCTGCGGTGGGGTTAATACTGGTACTGGTTGGGCTACGTGGAATAGCCCGGCGGGTATGTTTGCCACTTACTATATGGATGATAGTGGCACTGCCGGATATTTGCCCGTGCTGACCTATTACCAGATGCTTCAGTCTAGTCCAGCGACGGGGGCTACCGAGGGGGACAAGGATTTCAATAACCTCAACAATCCCTCTACGATGAACGCCTACTTTGCCGATTTCAAGCTGCTGATGGATCGGTCTAAAGTCTTTGGCAAGACCGTGTTGGTACATGTGGAGCCTGATTTGTGGGGCTTCTTGGAGAAACTTTCCAACGATCCTAATACCATCAGTGCCGCTGTTGCCAGCAGTGGTTATGCCGATGTCGTTAGCTATCCCAATACGGTCTCCGGTTTTGCCAAAGCACTGGTGGCCTTACGTAACAAGTATGCGCCCAATGTAGTGTTGGCCTTCCATGTTTCACCTTGGGCCTCTAGCGTGGGTGGTTTGGGCAACAGTATCGCCACTGCCCAAAGTGGAGCGCAGGAAATTGCCAATTTCTACCTCAAGACCGGAGCCAACTTTGATCTGCTTTTCTACGATATTGCGGATCGCGATGCGGCTCTCTATGCCAGTTGGGGTTCGACTAGTAGTTGGTGGGATACTAACAATGTTAACTTCCCCAACTTCAACCAGTTCCACCAATTTGTAGCAACTTTGACCACCAGTACTGGCAAACGCGGTCTACTTTGGCAGATTCCGATTGGCAATACCCTTTATCGTAGTATGAATAATACGACCAATCATTGGCAGGATAATCGGGTGCAGTACTATTTGAACAGTAGTGGCAACCAACACCTTCAGGATGCCGCTAACGCTGGACTTATTGGGATGCTCTTTGGTGCAGGCGATGGTCAGACGACCAGTTATGACGATGCGGCGGGGGATGGTGTCACCAACCCGGCTCCGATAAATGGCAATAACCTCTCCACCACTTACGCCGATGATGACGGTGGCTACTTGCGCTTGCAAGGCCAAGCTTACTACGCGCGTGGCGCACTTTCTCTGCCGACCAGTGGCACAACCCCACCGACCGCGACGGCGTTGCCCACTGCGACGGCGACCGCGACGGCGTTGCCAACCGCTACCCCGACTAAAACGGCGTTGCCAACCGCTACCCCGACTAAAACGGCGTTGCCCACTGCGACGGCGACCAAAACGGCGTTGCCAACTGCTACCACCCTACCAACCGCGACGGCGACCAAAACGGCGTTGCCAACTGCTACCGCCCTGCCAACCGCGACGGCGACCAAAACGGCGTTGCCAACCGCTACAGCTACGACCGTACCAATCGCGACTCCAAAGCCACCTTCTACTTGGTTGATGACGGTTCAGGTTAGTGGTACGTTAACCGCGAATAGTCTTTTGACCATTAAAGCCAACTTCACCGCTCCGGTGGGAGCCAACAGTTCCTACTTGTGCGATGTGGAGGTCTACGATTTGGCAACCAATGTGAAGGTGGCCCAATGGTTCCCGGTGCAACCCTTTGTAGCCGGACAACCACGTACCTTTACTAGCACTTGGACGGCTAAGCCCGGTCGCTATGTAGTCAAGCAAGGGGTCTTTACTCCAAGCTGGGGCTTTATCGCTTGGCAGAATAGTGCGGTAACCTTTCAAGTAAAATAAACTATTGACACCCGGCCTCTGCTAAGTTATCTTTGATAAAGTGATAGAAATTTAGAGATACTTAGCAAAGGCCAAAATTGTTACTTTTACTACCGTTCAAAAATGTCATCCAAGAATTAATGCGTCGTCTCTCCAGTGTGGCAAAAGTTAGCCCACCCTTGGAGGAGCGACGCATTTTTTGCCGTTTTTCCGGGGAACCACCCAATCGGGGTCGTTTCTTTCCAGTTCATCGCTTGGCCTATCGGCCTTGTGCCTATGCCCTTATATTTGATGAGAACGGTAAACTACTGATGGTTAGTTCCCAAGTTCTCTCGGTACACTGGAATTTGCCAGGAGGTGGGGTAAACCGGGGCGAAACCTTGCTTAATGGGTTGCGCCGTGAAGTTCGGGAGGAGGCCGGTTTGGAGATTGAGGTTGACTTACTGGTGACCGTGATGGATGATTTTGTAATTATGGCTACGGGCCAGCCCGTTCAGTCGCACCGCCATTTTTACTTAGCCCACGTGATTGGCGGCCAGTTTCGGCCTGAAGGCAACGGTTTTGATAGCGACACCGTTCGTTACCTTGATACTAATGCGATGAAAGATGAAGAGTTAGATGCCCCCCATATTATGCGTCCAGTGATCGAAAAGGCACGGTTTTTACTGGGGGCTATCTCTCCGTAGAGAGGACTGCCTAGAAATAAACCTAAATAGGAGAAGAAGAGGGTTGTAATTCATATAGGATTTCGGCTATAATAATCTACAGTAACTTTACTCAATAACTAGCGGGACTGAAGGTGCAGCTTTCCTGAGAGGTAGCGTCTAGCAGGCAAATCGAAAGCACACCGGGATTTTTGCATTTTCCAAAAACAAACATGGGCCTATTAAAAATTTAGCTTTATTTCAAATTTTAGCAAAACGCCCTCTAATACCCTAACTTCAGGGCGTAAGGAGTTGTGTGAAAGTCGAATCGGTTTCGTCTGATACAAGTAATAACGAGGGAACCTCGGCTACGGCGGAAGCCCAGAAAGCTTCAAAGTTTTCACTGACCCAGGTTCAGCCCCTTTCTAGGTCGCAGCTTAGTTACTTGGCAACTTGGTTATTTCGGCTGCTTGCCCTTTTGTTGGCGTTCTATCTACTCACCCAGCCCGGTCAGAAGTGGCTAGGTGCTTTTGTCTTTGGTTGTGGTTTTGCGGCGGTGGGTATTGGAGTTTATCTGACCTTCCGCATACTCAACTTCCCCGATCTAACTATCGAGGGTAGCTACGCGCTAGGGGCCACCGTCTCGGCGGCTTTGATTACCACTCAGAAAGACAATTTTCTAAGCAATCCTTGGGTAGCGACTTTGATTGCAATGCTGTGTGGTGCGATGGCTGGCACAGTTACTGGTTTGCTACATACTCGGCTCAAAATCAATGGTTTGTTGGCAAGTATTCTGGTGACAACGGCTCTCTATAGTATTAACATTCGGATTCTGGGCAAATCGGCCTATATCGCCCTGATAGATGAGCCAACGGTAGTGGATAGCGTTATTAATTTTGTCCGTACTTTCATAGGTTTAGAAAAGCTGGATAGTGTTACCAAAGAGTGGTTGCGACTGGGTTTCTTTGTAGTAGTAACGCTACTGCTTATATTTCTGCTAGACTGGTTTTTGAACACTCAGCTTGGTCTGGCCCTGCGAGCGACCGGGGACAACGAGGCCATGATTAAGGCTCTCGGTTTCAATACCAACAATGGCAAAATATTAATCTTGGCTATTTCTAACGGTTTGTTTGGCTTGACCGGAGCATTGGTGGTGACGCAATATTTGAGTAGTGTCAGTGGCGATGCTGGACTAGGCTTGATTGTGGTTGGTCTAGCGGCAGTCATTGTCGGCGAAAGTTTTATACCACCTCGCAGTGTGCTGGCGGCTCTCTTAGGCGCGTGGATTGGTTCGGTGATCTACCGCGTGATTTATACCAGTGTCTATGGGTTAGAAATTACTTGGGATCTTTTCACGCGCATTGGTCTGACATTTGGGATTACTATGCTGGTAAGTTACCTGATTTTCCTGACCATGAATTCACAAACTCCGGCTTGGATTACCCTGCTAAGTATTTTGCTGGGTTCGATAGTGGTCACTTTGCTCTCTTCACTTATTTATTTTATGCTAACCTTTAGCCTTAAAATTGATCTCACCAGTAAGTGTGCAAACTCTAATGCAGACACTTGTAATATTATTTTTAAGGTGGAGTCGGGCGATATTAAGTTGGCCTTAGCCCTTCTGATTATCTTTGCGATGGGTATTCCGGCTTTACGTTCGCGAATAGGAACTAAAGCTCTGAAAGCGGCGGTAGGCAAATAGCTATGATTGAATTAAAGAATATCTATAAAACATTTAACCCCGGCGATGTAAATGAGGTGCGGGCTTTACAAGGTCTTGACCTGCTTTTGGAAGTGGGCGAATTTGTGACGGTGATTGGCTCAAATGGGGCGGGTAAATCCACGCTACTCAATCTGTTGGCAGGAGTTTACCCTACCGATGAGGGTACTCTTACGATTGCCAACCGGGATGTTACCCGTTGGCAGGAACACCAGCGAGCCAGTCTAATTGGGCGGGTCTTTCAAGACCCTTTGCGCGGTACCGCCGGTAGTATGACGATAGAGCAAAACATGGCAATGGCTTTGCTGCGTGGTAAACGACGTGGCCTGAGAATAGGTGTTTCAAGTAAAAACCGTAATTTTTTCCGCGAGCAATTGGCCTTGATTGGCCTAGGGTTGGAAAATCGCTTGACCCATAAAGTAAATCTGCTTAGTGGTGGGCAGCGCCAAGCTCTAACCCTTTTAATGGCGGCTCTGACCCAGCCTCGTATCCTCCTCTTGGATGAGCATACGGCGGCCCTCGACCCTGGCACAGCCGAGCAAATCGCCAACCTTACGACCCAATTGGTACGAGAAAATTCTTTGACTACCATGATGGTCACACACAATATGCAACACGCTCTTAGCTTGGGAAATCGCACTATTATGATGCACCGGGGCAAAATTATTCTGGATGTGCGCGGTGAAGAACGCGCTCGGATGACCGTCGCTGATCTGGTTAAGAAGTTTGCCGAAAATCGAGTTATAACCGACGTTATAGCCCTTAGCAACTAATCTTGTCAGCATTCATAAGCTAGGCTCCTAGAAAAAAGCAGGGGCACTATGGAGGAGAATTTTAATGCAAAACAAGCCCCGCCAGGTTCTGGCACTTCTTATAATCGGGCTTCTTACGGCGATATTATTGGCTGGTTGTAATGATCCTACCCCAACCCAATCGGGTAATACCGTTGCGGTGGGTACAGTGGCCTCCACTACTGCTGTCAGTGGCACCACGGCAAATGGTGGCACCACGGCAAGCGGTGGCACCACGGCAAGCGGCGGTACAACGGCCGTCAGTGGCACCACGGTAAGCGTTGGTACAACGGCAAGCGGTGGCACCACGGTAAGTGGCGGTACAACGGCAAGCGGTGGCACCACGGTAAGTGGCGGTACAACGGCAAGCGGTGGCACCACGGTAAGTGTTAGTAGTGGGACTGTAGCTTGCGACAAGCCTGTGGCGGCAGCCAGTAATGGGAAGGTCTATCGTATCGGTATTTTGCTTCAAAATTCGATTGCTGACCTTATTGCGGCGATTGACGGTTTTAAAAAGGGCATGGAGCAATGTGGCTTTATTGAGGGCAAGAACGTTAAGTATGACCTACAAAACGCACTGGGCGACCCCCCTTCGTATGCTATTCTTGGTAAGAAGTTCGCGGATGATAGGGTTGATCTGATTAATGCGGTGGGTTCCAATGCGCTCCTTAATGCTTACAATACTAACAAGGACATAGGTACGCCTATTGTCTTTACAGGTATTGCCAGTCCCTATGTAGCAATTCAAGGTGTAATCAAAACTGAGACTGACCATGGTACTAATCTTACTGGTATTCAATCATTGGTTTTGCCAGAGGATGTTTTTAAACTTATGCTTGAGGTAAACCCGAAAATCAAGAATATTGGTCTAGTCTATAATCCTGGCGAGCCCAACAGCAAGTATGTCCATGATCTTGCGGCCGAAGTTGCCAAGAAGTTGAACTTGAATCTGGTGGAAGCCTCCGTTACTAAATCAGATGAAGTATTAACGGCGGCTCAATCCATTGTTGATAAGGTAGATGCCTTCTATACCACTACCGATATAACGGTAGTTAATGCTTTACCCTCGATGGTCAAAGTTGCTACCGAAAATAAGAAGCCTTTATTTGCCAGTAATGCAACTTCGGCTCAAAGTGGGGCGGCAGTGGCTTACGGTCTGTTGTATACCGAAGTTGGCATAGTTGGGGCAGGTAAAGCCGCCCAAATCTTGGATGGTAAGAAACCGGGTGACATTCCGATTGATCGTCTGAAGCAACTTTACCTCTATATCAATCTAAAAGCTGCCGATCAAATGGGTCTTAAAATTCCAGATGCGGTTCTCAACCGGGCTACCGCAAAATACGACACTATTAAGCAGTAACCTGTCGGAGGACGGAGTCGCACTCCAACGGAGTCGGGGAGAGATTTAAGCACTTTCCCCGGCCCGGCCATACTTATTTCAACACAGTCTACCCTCCCGTAGGTGGCTCCGTCCGACGATCTAGTTAGCTGTAGCGGATAAATACCTGAAGTAAAAATGCCAACTTATTACAGACCGAACGGTCAAGTTCTACAATTGGGTAAGAAATTGGGCGGGGGAGGCGAAGGGAATATCTACCAAATCCCGGCTTTGCCTGGTCTAGTTGCCAAAATCTATCACCAGCATAACCCAGAACACAAAGCTAAATTGCAGGCTATGATAAATAATCCACCACCCAATCCCACTGCTACCCAAAACCACATCTCGATTGCTTGGCCCAAAGAGATGATTCTGAATAATAAAGGGCAATGCTTAGGCTTTTTGATGCCCTATATTGACCATTCTGGTAATATAGAGTTGTTCAAGCTTTACCACCCCCAAACCCGACTCAAAGAAGCACCCTATTTCAACTGGCAATATCTGATATACACTGTCGCTAACCTTGCTAGTGTGATAGATGCTCTCCATACCAAAGGTTATGTCATTGGCGACCTAAACGAAAGTAATATCCTAGTTAGTAGTGGGGCGCAGGTCACTTTGATAGATTGCGACTCCATACAAGTGCCAGCGGGAGGCACGGTTTACCGTTGTAATGTAGGTAAGTCGGAATATACTCCACCTGAGTTGCAGGATACCATTTTCAGCCAAGCCGACCGTAGACCTGAACACGATAACTTTGGTTTAGCCATCTTAATCTTTATGATGTTGATGGAGGGTTGGCATCCCTTCTATGGTAAGTGGGTAGGCAAAGGTAATCCGCCCTCCATTGAGGATAATATCAAAAATAATCATTGCCCTTATGTGCCGTCCGGGGCGAGTCTGGTCAGAGTACCCCCCATAGCACCTTATACTAGTACCCTACCCCCTATTGTGCAAAAGTTGATCGCACGTTGCTTTGAGCAAGGGCATAATCTACCAATTAACCGACCAACGGCCTCTGAATGGCGGCAGGCTTTGAAGCAAGCGAGTCAAAACTTAACTATTTGCCAAGAAAATACTCAACATTATTACAGCAACCATTTAGGAGATTGCCCTTGGTGCGAACGTAGGGAACAATTAAATGGACAAGACCCTTTTCCACCCTGCACCGTCCAACCATTTATTATACCGCCACCTCTTATAACGCCGTCACCACCAGACCCCCAATTGCAGGTAGTACCACCCTCAAAGCCCTCCTTTGTCGGATTACGGGTATTACAACTAATTTTAGTCTTTCAACTAGGGGCTTTTACAAAGATTAAGTATCTTAGCAAGCACTTGCCTCCCTTGCCTTTGCGCTTTATTATTCCGGGGGTTGTGGCATTAATTATGCTCCCTGTAATTTTTCTACTCCTAAGAACCTTATCCTTAAAGTTGGGTTACTCTACCCCCGCTTTAGCAGGTCACTCTTCTAGTGTCCAAGCGGTAGCATATAGTCCCGACGGGAAGACTCTGGCTAGTGGCAGTTCGGATAATACGGTGAAATTATGGGAAGTAGCCACTAGTAAAGAACTTGTCACCTTTAAAGACCACTCTTCTTGGGTTACTTCGGTGGCGTTTAGTCCCGATGGGAAGACTCTGGCTAGTGGTAGCGCGGATAGTACCGTGAAGATCTGGAGTGTAATAACTGATAAGGAGTTAGCCACGCTCAAAGGTCATACTGGTGGTATCGAAGCGGTGGCGTTTAGTCCTGATGGGAAGACTCTGGCTAGTGGCAGTTCGGATAATACGGTGAAAATCTGGAATGTGACTAATGGCAATGAAATATCTACGCTCAAAGGTCATTTGTCGTGGGTTACTTCGGTGGCGTTTAGTCCCGATGGCAAGACTCTGGCTAGTGCCAGTGCAGACGCTACGGTGAAAATCTGGAATGTGACTAATGGCAATGAAATATCCACGCTCAAAGGTCACTCGTCATGGGTTACTTCGGTGGCGTTTAGTCCCGATGGAAAGACTCTGGCTAGTGGTAGCGATGATAAGAGTGTAA
>JACAUC010000243.1 GCA_013390945.1 Candidatus Chloroheliaceae bacterium | reverse complement strand
CCCTCCTACCGGGGGGTTGCTCCTAATCGGGATTAGAAATCCCTCCTACCGGGGGTTGCTCCTAATCGGGATTAGAAATCCCTCCTACCGGGGGGTTGCTCCTAATCGGGATTAGAAATCCCTCCTACCGGGGGTTGCTCCTAATCGGGATTAGAAATCCCTCCTACCGGGGGGTTGCTCCTAATCGGGATTAGAAATCCCTCCTACCGGGGGTTGAAGGCTTAACCCCTAAATGGATTGCCGCTGCACCCAGACCATAGAGCCGGTAGCTAACTTGGGTTAGCCCGGCCCGTTCCATTATGCGTTTCAATTCCTCTGGCGGTGGAAAATTCCTAGCCGACTCAGGCAAATAGGTATACGCCTCACCATGTCCACTAATTAATCTGCCTAACATTGGTACAATTCGATTAAAATAGAGTTGGTGGCCCCAGCGTATAATGGCCCAGCGTGGCCGAGCCACTTCCAAGCATACCACCCTTCCACCTGGTTTAACCACCCGGCACATCTCTGAAAAGGCCCGTTCAATATCGGTAACGTTTCGCATAGCAAAACCCGTCGTGACCGCTTCAAAGCTATTGCTGGCAAAAGGCAGTCGCATCGCATCGGCGGCCATAAATTGCACTATTCCGCCCACGCCTGCTTTAGCTGCTTTAGCCGGGCCGGGCAACATCATCTCTAGGCAAAAATCACTGCCTACCACCTTGCCGCGTGACCCTACTTGATGGGCTAGGGCTAAGGCAATGTCACCTGTGCCAGTCGCCACATCCAATGCCCGCTCACCTGCTTTCAAGCGGGCCTCGGCTACTACCGTTTTCCTCCAACCTTGGTCTAGCCCAAAAGTCATCAGACGGTTTACCCGGTCATAAGTCGGCGCAATCTGTGTAAACATACGGTTGACATATTGTGCCTTGTTTTCCTGCCGAAAGCCGGGCAACTTTTCGGCGGAAATAACATGCTTGACCGTCGTTTCGGTTAAATCTTTTTTAAGGTTCGTTCCCTTTTTATTGTAAAAGGCCATATACCTGCAAAACTTTCTGGATCTTCAAAACAATTAAGATAACCCCCGTTAGACAAGCGGAGAAGCATACAGCGGAGTTTGATATTATTTTAACATTCGAGTTACGTAAAATCAAGCCTTTTGACGGTTTTCTCACAATCTAGGGCTTCCGCCTAAAATACTTCTGGTTCACCACCTCTTTTGAAAATTGGTTAGGTTACATGCGAAAGCAAACACCTAAGTTTTATGGTAAAATTCCTCAAGCTTTAATAAAGGGTATGCCGTTCTCGTGTGGCACCCAACTTTTGAGGGCGGTGTGCCGTGGTGTGGTTCCTTCTTCAGCCAAATTTTTAAAGATACCTCGCAAATATAAATCTTTATGCAACTAAATAAAATAATTAAATTCATAACCAAATGGCCGGAGATAGTCGGGTTAGTTGGGTTGGCTGTGGTAGCTGCACTAGTTGGGTTGGTTTTTACCCTAGCTTATCAATCTTTTCACTTAACAGTTAAATTCGATGAGCAGGATAAGGATTATATCGCTTCAGTTCAACCTTATCTGGAAGGTCTCTTTCTACCGGAACATAATGCCAACTTTGGCTATTCTTGGACTAAACCCGAGTTTAGCGTGACTGTACCTGCCCTAGCCCGACGCGATTATATCGTGCGGCTCTGGGCTTTGCACCCACTAAATATCCCCAACCACGCCACCCTGAAAGTTGGCGACGATTTTACGGTAAATTTTACCACACCAGAGGGCGAAGTTCCACAGCCAGTAGCCATTACTATTCCGGCCAGTGCCATCAAAAACAACACCCTCAAACTTCAATTTAATGTGCCTGCTTTCCAACCACCCAAAGACGGACGTGGTGAGTTAGGATTGCTGGCAAATCGGCTAGAAGTGGAGGGCTTGCCACGTTCCGGTATTTTACCGCCACATGATGTAGCGACGAGTTTATTGCTGCTTACGGCACTGCTCTATCTAATGGCGTGGGGGATAGTCCGGCAAACCGCTTGGCAACTCTTTGGCTTGCTGCTACCGCTGGGTAGTGGCTTCTACTTGGCTAAATATCTGACCGATAATCCCCTCACTTTCGGTCAACTGCTAGAGAGAACTCTACTTAACGTCGAGCGCTTTTTACTTCTGGAATATGCTATTCTGGGCTTGCTGACGCTAAGCCGCTTCTTTTTAAGTTGGCGCAAAGGCGATGAGGTAGAAATCGCCCAGCCCAACCATTTACATGCCCTGACGGGATTGCGCTACATTGCCGCTCTAATGTTACTGCTTTTTCACCTGCCGATTGGTCTTGATGTTCCCGGTCAGCTTTACGCGATCATTCGCAGCGGTTTTGCGGGTGTTAGCCTTTTTTTTACTTTAAGTGGCTTTGTGTTGTGCTACAACTACTTTGAACTACTGCAAAAGAGCTTTGTAAGCAAAATAGGGCCATTCTGGTTTGCCCGTTTTGCCCGTATTTACCCGATGTATTTATTAGCCTTATTGTTCAGTATGGGTCTTATCATGCCTAAACCCAGTCCAAGCTTCGGGGTCTTTGTGGTACATGCTCTAGCTCTGCAAAGCTATATTCTTGATCCAGCGACCATCACTATTTTTAATGGGCCAAGCTGGAGCATCAGTACCGAATTTTTCTTCTATCTGGTTTTCCCTTTGGTTATACTTGGGGTGCGCTACTTACGCCACCCTTGGCAAGTGCTACTGCTCGGAGTAGTTATCTGGCTAATCCAAATGGGGGCAGAGACCGTAGCAGGAGGATTGGGCGAAGAGACCACCAAGTGGTTCCCGTTTTTAAGTTATACTAAGCCCGTGGCAGATTTAACGTCTGGTGGATTGGGCGAAGAGAAGTTCCTAAAACTTTTTTATTGGTCTGGAATGGGTCGTCTGAGCGAATTTGTACTGGGGGTGCTAGTCGGGCGACTATTTCTAATGTGGCGAAACCGACCAATTACCCGCCTTAAATTAATCGCTACCTCGCTTTTAGTGGCAGCGATGTTGGCACTTACTCTGACCCTTATGGGTCAAGAGGTTAAAAGTTTTATAACCTACCGCTACGGTATACTTTATACCCCGGCCTTTGGTCTTTTCATCTATTGGTTAGCCCGCTTCCCTACTAAGGTAAGTCGGGCTTTAGGCAGCCCAGCGATGAGGCTATTGGGCAATGCCAGTTTTAGCTTCTATTTACTGCACAACACTATCCTAAAAGTGCTTCTTAGCACCACCACACTCAACTATGCTTTAAATGACTATGTGATTTTTACCACTGCTTTAATTATTACCACAGTACTTTCTATCATCACCTATACTTGGTATGAAACGCCTATGCGGTTGTGGCTGAGAGGTCATCGTAGTCAACCTCAAACTATCAAAATAGCCGATAAGTAAAACCCGTATCTTCTCAAATTTTCAGTAGGGGCGTATTGCATACGCCCAAAATGAGGCGGGTTTATGCAATATATGAGGGGTTTATGTAATAAACCCCTACCCATTGAGATGATACGTAAAAATCTAATTGGTAGCTGGTATGATGGAGAACTGAAGCGTAATTGGGTTCCGGCTAGTAGAACCCTGAGCCGTTACGGTATAAGCACCAACGGAGCCAGTGAAAGCAAAACCGTTATTGGCCGGGCTAGGGATATTACCATCCCCATCTGCAAAAGTAGCGTCTAACCCTGTAACCGTCCCATCTGGGAAAGTAACCCACAGCGAAACTTTCTCACTTGGGAACCAGTTAGAACCGGAATAAAGCACGTGGAAGATGTTGTTGCCAAGATTATTACCTGTCAGTGTCAGATTAGGGCTTAATACGGTAAAAGTAGCACTGGCTATCAATCCACTAGCCGACCCTTGAACCGTCACCGCCCATGTACCAGCATGGTTTGCAATAGTAATATTGTTAAGATCGGTATTACCACCACCAATCGGAAAACTGGTGAAAGAACCAGCACTATTGGCGTTGAGATAAGCCCCATCATAAGTTCCACCACTAGGGCCAGTTAACCAGACCGAGAGCTTTTCTCCTGCGCTATAACCACTACCGGAGATTAGAATTGGTTCACCTAGCCGAATAGTAGTTTTGTCAAGGGTAAGAGTAGCCTCCGCCGCATTTGTGACAAGTAGAGAACCACTCAGAGAAAAGAGCAATGCCATCACCATCAGAAAAAGCTTGACCTTTAGCCCCACACCCTTAAATGGGATAGAACTATTCAGAATCATCGAGTTGTTTCCTTTCCTTTCTTTTATATGTTTTATACTAGAGCCATCCACCGAGGAATTGTGGAATTAATCCTAACAATCGTTAGGGCGAACTAATCCTAACAATCGAAGGCTTATGGCTGACTTAGACTTTGATTTGCTACGGGTATTTCACATTCCGAAAATCTATATGGTTTCAATTATAAGGTTTTAAGCCTTCCTGTCAAGAGTTCTAGGGAGAAAAGAGGGTGAATTTTGCACCCTTTTCGATATTTGACAGAACCAATTTTGTCATCTACCATATATAAGGAAATATAAGGAAATAAAGGAGCCGGATACAAGAGCCAGACAGTAACTTTTTCGTTTGGCATAAGGTTGTTCTTTTTTCAGAGGAGGTAAGTAATTTTGATGAGAACTAAATGGAGGCAAAAAGGAGCCTTTCTACTTCTTTTTGCGGTGCTACTTTCGCTAATTTCGTCGGCTACTGCATTAGCCGCCGATCCTGATTTCAGGGGTAATAATGCCTTTTTGTTCAAATGGCAGCGCACCGATAAACCGATAGCGGAAGGACGTAGCTCACGTTCGTGGCTCTGGGGGCCAACCGTGATCCAGAGTACCAGTGAAAACTACGCAGATTCGCCGGGTGGTAGCCGGGCGGTAGTCTACTTGGATAAGGCCCGTATGGAAATTAACGATCCCACTAAAAACTTTGTTACCAACGGCTTGTTGGTGCGCGAATTAATCAGCGGACAATTGGCTTTGGGCGACAACAAAATAGAGAATCGCCAACCAGCCGATCTCAGTTTGGCAGGCGACCCCGGCAACCCCGGCCCAACCTACGCCACTTTCCGCAAGGTTAGCACTTTGAATAATACCGATAATAATGCCTCCAATCGGGAGGGTCAGGCGGTAGACGACACTATTACGCGAGACGGTACTCTAGGTAAAACCTCGACGCTGAGTTCTCTTACGCACTTCTCCTACTACGACTCTAACCTCAAGCATAACATTCCGGAGGTCTTTATGAAATTTTTGAACCAGCGTGGCGTAATCTGGGACGGTTCAAAATTTGTGGATGAGCAAGCAGTATTTGATTGGGTAGATGCCATGGGGTTTCCGATCAGCGAACCTTATTGGAGTCAGGTGGTAGTTGGAGGCCAACCCAAAGATGTCTTGATTCAGGCTTTTCAACGTCGGGTGCTAACTTATACTCCTTCGAATGCGACGGCTTTTCAGGTGGAGATGGGTAACGTTGGGCAACATTATCTAAGTTGGCGCAATGATTCGCGCTATGATAGCCCGATAATCAACCCTACGCCCACCAACCCACCGAGTACTACTCCCACCAACCCACCGAGTACTACTCCCACCAACCCACCGAGTACTACTCCACCCACTCCTGTTCCTACCGCCGCTACTCCGCCGATAGCGACTGGTAGTGGCTCTTTCTCTTGCATCACTACCGACATTCCAAAAGATAATTACGTCTTTGTAACCTCAAAATGTGGGCCAGCAGGCTTCCAACAAATTGCGGTAGCCGTCGGTATGACTGGTGGTGAAGCTGTCCAAGCCACTTTCCGCAATGCCCAAGGCCAAGTAGTCGGTGCCGCCCAAAGCTTCCAAGCAGATGCTACTGGCGTTCTCAATATCCAAGTGGATGTGCCACTTTCTGCCACACCAGGGCTTTACAAACTGAATTTACAGGGCATGACAAGTGGAAAGATGCTTTACGCCTACTTTAAGGTAACCTTGCCCTACGCAGTACCAACGATTGCCCTCTTGCCTAATTCAGGTAATGCCGCCGACCTTTTTGTGGCGATGGTTGTAGGCTTTTCGCCTAATGAACGGATTCAGATCTCGTATACCTCACCTAGTGGTGAAGTAAGCTTCCCCGCTACCAGTAACCACACCACTTCTAGCACGGGAGCCTTTACTAACGCTCTTTCGCCTAAGTATGATTTCCACAATGTCCACGCCGGTAACTGGGTAATCCAAGCTACATCGCTCAGCAACCCTAATAAGAGTGCCGCCGCTACCATTTCAGTCTCTTAGGCCAGTCCAACCTCGAAATTTATTTCGGGGCCGTAAAATTAGCTTGACGTGCAAGGGTTTAAACCAATGGAGTTTAGCCCTTGCATCTGGTCTGCATCTACCATATCTAATTTAGTTAATTTCAAATAACTTTAGCTATTAGACCGGAAATTCATTTCCGGTCTAGGCTTGTATCTTCTCAGTCGGTAGGTAGGCAAATACATTATGCTAAAACCCCCCAAAGGCTTGACGGGCGATAGTTATGGTGCAACCGGCGAGATGGTTACTTGGCTCTTCCTTGGCGCAGCCTCCAATATGATACACTCTTTGATCTAAGGCTAAAGCTATCATCTATTAACAGGGCCAAAACAGCAAAACCAAGTTGATTTCGGGGCAATTGGTCTGCTAACCAAGACTTTTGAGGCTAAAAATTGGTAATGGCTAGAGAATTCCCCCGCTTTATTGTAGGATGCTGCGCCAACTGGTTGCCGCCAGTTGACCCTGTAGGATGCTGCGCCAACTGGTTGCCGCCAGTTGACCTTACTCTAAAGTTTGGGTAAGGACGACCTTGATTTGTTCTGCTGCGAAATCAATTTGGGTGCGCTCGATTACCAAAGGCGGTAACAGGCGCAATACATTTGGCCCGGCGGGTAGGGCCAAAACCCCTTGCTCCATCAAAGCCTTCAGGTAGGGTACTACCTTTTGCTTTAGTTCTAAGCCAATAATCAAGCCTCGCCCCCGTACTTCACGTACCACGCTACCGGGTTCTCCTACCAACGGACGGAGCAGGCTCATAAAATATGCGCCCTCTTCGGCGGCGCGTTGGGGCAGGTTATAGTCTTGGGTATATTGGATGGCTGCAAAGGCCGCCGCTGCTGCCAAGGGATTGCCGCCAAAGGTGGAACCGTGCGTACCCTTGCCGATTTCGGGCAACTTCTCGTCTACCAGCACCGCCCCCATCGGGAAACCACCCGCGATAGATTTAGAAATCGCCATAATGTCGCCCTTAATACCTGCGTGATCGGCTCCCCACCAGCGTCCAGTGCGCCCAATGCCAGTTTGAATCTCATCCAGAATGAGTAATACACCCGTTTCATCGCAAAGCTGGCGCAGAGCCGGGAGGTAGTCGTCGGATGGTAGGTTGACTCCGCCCTCGCCTTGAATTGGCTCTACCAACACGGCGGCGGTCTTTTCGGTGATGGCCCTGCGAACGGCCTCTACTTTGTTATAGGGAACATGGCTGAAGCCGGGGATGAGCGGGTTAAAGGGTTCGCGGTACTTCTTTTCCCAAGTCGCGCTCAACGCCCCCATCGAACGCCCATGAAAACTGCGGACTGTAGCAATCACATCGGTTTTGCCAGTTAGGATACGGGCAAATTTTAGGGATCCTTCTATCGCTTCGGTGCCGCTATTACACAAGAAGACCCGGCTCATTCCCGTTGGAGCCACCTCCACAAGCTTTTGTAAAAGCTTGGCACGGGTATCATTGTAAAAAACTTCTGGGCAACTTATTAGGATATGGGCCTGTTTCTCAATCGCCTGCACCACGTAGGGATTGCAGTGGCCTAAATTGGCCGCTCCCTGACCCCCGGCGCAATCCACATACTCGCGCCCGGTATCATCCCACAGGCTTGCCCCTTGCCCCCGCACAATCGTTACTTCGCGCTTGGGGTAAACCCCCACTTCAAAGCGATCCTCGATTTGGCGGGTGGAGTTCTCAATTTCTAAGGTCATTAGTTAATCACCGTACCCTTTCCTTCTAGTGCCGCACTAATCGGTTTGGCAATCCGTGCGTCGGCAAAGACCACTTCCCTAACTCCTTCATTCAGGGCTTCAGTTGCGCCCATCACTTTCTTCTTAAAGCGTCCTTCGGCAAAGCGCATTGAAGCCTCAACCTGCGCCTTATCAATCTTGGTTATCAGGCTACTTTCGTCTTTCACGTCACGCAACAGACCGGGTACATTGCTAAGGATAATCAATTTGTCGGCCTTGACTGCGGAAGCCACGATTGCCGCCGCGCGGTCTCCATCCACATTAATTGCTTCCCCAGCGTAACTAATGGCCGGAGGAGTGATTGCCAACAGATAGCCCGCCTCCAGCAGTAGGTTAATCAGAGCCAGATTGACCTTTTCAACCTTGCCCGTGAAATCGTCGCGCAATACCCGACGCTTGCCCTCACTATCAATGATCTTGATAGCATCCTTGCGGGTTCCTTCCAATAGGCGACCATCTATTCCACTCAGGCCGATAGCGTTTGCGCCCTTGCGTTGTAGCATCTCCACGATGCTTTTATTGATTTTGCCGCAATAGACCATCTCAAAAATTTCAAGGGTGGTGCGGTCGGTGTAGCGACTTTCATAGCCTGATACACTGGTTACAAATTTTGGGGGATGGCCCAATTTTTCGCTAATTACATTGGTTTCATAGGAGCCACCATGCACTAAGATAATTTTTTGCCCGGCGGCGTGTAACTCGGCTAAATCGCTAGTTACTGCCTCTAGGTCTATACCTTTGCTTCCCCCTACCTTGACAACAATCATTTTTTAAAGCTCCTCCGTATCGGAATTTTTTCGGGATTGGAAATCCCTCCTACATCGGTTGGGTAATTTCGGGATTGGAAATC
>JACAUC010000242.1 GCA_013390945.1 Candidatus Chloroheliaceae bacterium | reverse complement strand
CCGAATAACGTCTCTCCAAAACGGGATTTCCAATCCCGAATAACGTCCCCCCAAATCGGGATTGGAAATCCCTCCTACAATAGCGGTTTAATTGCGGATGGCAATCTCCTTGTGAAGGGTACGGATATGCTGGCGCAGGTTTTCGGCATCGCGAACGTCTGGTTGTTTCGCTAGGTAGAGTTGGAGATCGTAAATGGCTCTCCAGCGTTGCCCATTGCGCGAGTATAACATTCCCCGGTGGCGAAGTTCATTTATATCTTGGGGGTTGAGGAGCAGAATAAACTCCTCGATTTCTAAGGCACGGACGACATCTTCCATACCGACATAGCTCTCCTTAAGGTTAGTGAGCATCCGGGTTAGGAATTGGCGTGGCCCAATTGGACGTATAAAAATGGAATCTCGCGGCATCCGCCGCCCGTAGGCATCGCCTATTAGCCTCGCGCAGTCGTCCTCCGAAAGAATTGCGCCCCCGTTGAAAGGGTCAACTAGGATTTGCTCATCATCCCTCGACTCTTCTAAGTGTTCGTGTCCGCTATTGATGCGTCCTAGAGTTTTGGGGGCTGATTTTAGGTAGCGCACAATAAAGTGACCTGGCAAACCTACCCCTTCGAGGGGTAAGCCCAAACGCTTGCCGATTTCAAGATAAACGAGGGAAAGCGTGATCGGAATACCAGTACGTCGTTCTAGGACATCGCTCAAATAAGAATTACAGGGGTCGGCATAGTTCGTTTCGTTACCCTTATAACCTAGAGTACCGTAGAGGTAACTGTTGAGAACACCAATAATCCGATAAGGGTCAAGTTCTCCGGCCAGCAGTAGGCTCATATCTGCTGCCATTGCATCCAGTCGGTCTAAATAATAGCTTTCGTTCAGCCCCTTATATTCTTGGCCTGCAATCATCAGAGCCGCTTCCGCTAGGTCTATATCTGCTTCAGGCCGAGCCACCATCTCCTGAAAGCGGCCCAGTGGACTAAATGGATTTAGTTGCTTGTTTTGGTGGTGGTAATTAAAGATGCCACCTTCTATAATGCTTTCCATAATTTTTTCCTAACATCTTAGGTTGCCCAATTTTAAATCTTAATAGCTCAATTTTATTACCCGTATCCAGCTTTGTCAACGGTAGTAACGTACAAATTTTTGTGCTTAGATTTAGTCTATGTTAGGTTACATTTACCTCGCTTTGTTACACCTCTATTAAGTAGCCCAAAGTGGACTTTTTCAGTATAATTATAGCACGTGGATCATTAACACTGCGGAATCTTTGCGTGGAGAACTCTGGTGATTGGTACGCTTCTGAATAATCGCTATCGCTTGGATAAGGAGTTGGGCAGTGGAGGCTTTGCCACTGTTTATGCTGGTTATGATCTCCAGAAGGGGCAACGAGTTGCGGTTAAAATTACTAATGATCTGCTTAGTCGCAATAGTGAGCAGCTTAAAGCTTTCCTTGATGAATTAAGTGCCTTGACCCGTTTGCCGCAACATTTGTATATTATCGGTATTTTGGATTATGGGGTGATTGGCGAAAAGACCTTTCTAGTTATGGATTATGCTCCACATGGTACGCTTGAAGCACTTTTGCAGCGCACTAACCCTAATCCGCTTGAATTTAGGCTGGCAGGTCGCTATTTTGTACAAATGGCCGAGGCTTTGGCTCATGCTCACCAGCATAATGTGGTACACCGGGATATAAAGCCTGAAAATATGCTCTTTATGGAGCCAGAGCGGTTGGTAGTAAGTGACTTTGGGTTGGCGCGTCAATTCAAAAGCCAAATGACCCAAAGCATCAACCTTTTTGGTTCACCGCCCTACGTGGCCCCAGAACGGTGGGCCGATAAAGTTGGCCCGGCCAGCGATGTCTACGCCCTCGGTATTATTCTCTATCAGATGTTAACCGGAAAGCTTCCCTTTCAAGCCAGCAATCCTTTAGCCTATCTTCAGTTGCACGTCTACCAACCTGCGCCGCGCCTGCACCAGTTCCGGCGGGATTTGCCGATGGGCTTGGACGATTTGCTAGAAGCTATGCTGGCAAAGCCACCGGAACAACGTCCGCCTGCTGCCGAATTGGTAAGTCGCTACCAGTCTGCTCTAAAGCAGGCGACGGGCTATTATCAGCCCACCAAAAATTCCCCACCTAGCCCTCCGCCGTCTACTGCTTGGAAATCGGCTGGACCAGTGCGAACTCCGGGCCGCTTGACCCTTGGCGCGGATACTTTACCTCCTGAGCCAGCCGATAGTAGCCCGGAGGTGCAACATTGGACAACGGCAATCTACAATAAGGCCACTATAGCCGATAATTTTGTAAAACGGGCGCGGGCCTATCTCAAAGTTCAGACCCATTATAAGGCTATTGCCGACTATACCGAAGCCTTGAAACTCGACTCTGGCAATCCCCAAGTTTATTATGAGCGGGGCAATGCCTTTTCAGCGATACAACAATATCAGAACGCGATAGCCGATTATGACCGGACGGTAAAGTTGGCTCCCCATTTCCCGGAGGGCTATGAGCAACGTGCCGCCGCTTATCTGGCGTTGGGACAACATAGCAATGCGATTGAGGATTATGAAGCGGCTCTACGCTTTAATTCGCCGAACCCGGAAATCTATAATAAACGCACGATGGCCTATAAACAGCGAGCAAGTAGTTCTTTTGCTAATCAGCACTATCGCGAGGCGATAGCCGATTATAGTCGGGCTATCGAAGCTCAGCCACGTGAGGCACGGTTGTACAAAGAGCGCGGGGAAGCTTATGCTGCTCAGGGAAAGTATCGCCGGGCAGTAGCCGATTATCATCGGGCGATTAGGCTCAATCTGAAACATGCCGAGGTCTATACCCGTTTGGGGGATGTCTACCTTGAAATGGGGCAATATCGAAGAGCCGTCAAGGAGTATAGTCAGGCTCTAAAATTGCCCGGCTGGAATGTGCAGCTCTATAAGAATCGGGCTTACGCTTATGTCTGTTTGCACAAATACCGTCAAGCGTTAGCCGATTATAGCGAAGCGATTCTGCTCAATCCCAAAGAGGCGCAGCTTTTCTACCAGCGCGGTCAGGTCTATTTTTCCAACAAAGATTATAAGAGGGCATTGACCGACTTTGAAGAGGCTTTAAGAATTGATCCGGCGACCCTCACGCCCCTCTATAATCGGGCCATGGCGTTGGCTGTGTTGGGTCGTATTCCTGAAGCCCTTCAAATCTTGCACTACTATTTGAGCCAGACTGGAGATAAAGAATTACAGAAAGTGTTGCAGCAGGCTATCTCTAGGCTACACCTAATTTAGGTGTGGAATTGGTTTAGATTTTCGAGCAACTTAAAAAAAGAGTAACTACTAACTAGCTACTCCTGCCCTTTCCCTTGACAGGTATGTTAAATTAAGTAAAGGAGTTCCTTCTGCTTTCTTTGTAGTTGGGACTAGTGGCTGTGTAATTACTAATATTTAATCGCTAATAGACAAACGAGGTAATAACGATATGCCTGTAATAACGATTTCTCATCAAATCGGGAGTGGAGGTCGTGAAATCGGTCAAGCAGTGGCAACGGCGATGGGCTTGCCCTACATTGATCGTGAAATTGTTCAGGGGGTAGCCCAACGCTTGAATATTTCGGAGGATACCGCCAAGTTGCTAGATGAACACGCCGACCACTTGGTTGACCAAGTTTTTGGTGCTTTTCGTTATATGCCCCTTGAAATAGGCGAGATGGTGGAGGATATTGGGTTAGATACGCAGACTTATCAGCGCACCACCCAAACTGTCCTCGAAGCGGTGGCCGCTAAGGGTCAGGTGGTTATCGCTGGGCATGGGGCTAATTTTTTCCTGAATAAACGCACCGATGTCCTAAGCGTCTTTATCTATGCGCCAGTAGAGACTCGTATTGAAAGAGTAATGCAATACGAAAATCTAAACCAAGCCGATGCCACTAAGCGGGTACATAAAAGTGATGGCGAACGTGCCCACTATATAAAAACCTTTTATCATGTGGATTGGCGTGATCCCAACCATTACCAACTTATGATTAACACGGCCTTTGCTCCCTACGGATTAACCGCCTCTGTGATCGAACAGGCGGCTCGGTATTGTAAAGATTGTCCTTAAACTCCTCCTACAAGGGTAAAGTAGGTTGGGATTAGAAATCCCTCCTACAAGGGTAAAGTAGGTTGGGATTAGAAATCCCTCCTACAAGGGTAAAGTAGGTTGGGATTAGAAATCCCTCCTACAAGGGTAAAGTAGGTCGGGATTAGAAAACCCTCCTACAAGGGTAAAGTAGGTCGGGATTAGAAAACCCTCCTACAAGGGTAAAGTAGGTCGGGATTAGCTTTTCCCGGTGGGGTTACAGGCTGGGCAGGTTAAACCACCTCGACGGTTTAGCGTCAGAACATAAGTAGGCTGGTGGCAATTCAGGCAGTTTAGGGCATCGGTCTTTTCTACGAGGGGTTGCCAGCTTACTACTAGAGGTGCTAATTCTGGTAGAGTACCCTTGCCTGTATGTGTTAGCTTTACCTCTACAAAGAGGCGTGGTATTTTTACATGAAGTACATTTAGCAGGCGTATACTGGATTGCACCGGAGTTACGCGCTGCAATTCCTCTGTTCTGAGGGCCGCTTCACGCTCAATCGATTCGCGCCGTTGTTGCAATTCTTCCAACGGTTCATTTCGGGTACGGGCGCGTTCTATGCGTTCCTCTAGTTCGGCTCTCATATCTTTGAAATAATTCTTTACTCTGGTAAGTTGCTGAGCCTGACGTGCCTGCCAAAGTACCTGCTGATTATTGGTTTCGGGAATAACGTTGCGTAACACCCGCTCCCGTGCCAGCAGATAGGCTTCCGCTAGTGGGATGGCGGTAGCATCAGGGTGCGCCCACCGCCGTTGAATCTCTAGGCTCGGATTATCTAACACTCCCTCCAGATAGCGTACCAACCGACCATAATAGCGATCTACCGTACTGGTATGAATGGCTTGTGTCCGGTCTTCACCCTGATAAGTTACCTCAAACCAAAAAACACTATGGTTCACATAGCGCGGTTGGGCTAGTCCAAATCGGGCTTGCGTTTCTTCCGGCCAAGTTAGATCACGCTGAATTTGTTGAAGTAGATTATGAGGACTGAGGTGCAGATTATCTAGGTAGACCAGCGTGGTTGGGCTCTGTTTCTGAGCTTGCTGCAACATTTCATCTAGCAGAGGCAATCCAAAAGTCACAAACTGGGCCGATGGATGCTCGGAGAGGGCTTCCGGGTCTACCGTAAAACGCTGGGGCAAGTCGGACTCCGGCCAGAGGACATCGTAAACCTGCGGTTCTATCTCATCCCACAAGCCTCCTACTAGCTCGACATATTCTCGTAAAAACTGCTCTAACGGCTCCAAACTCTCTACCATCTACCTTCTCCACCTACCCTCTCCACTTTTATGCTTCAGGTGCAAAGCGATTGCCGAAAAGTTTTTCTTCTTGGGCGCGTTGGCGCAAATAGAGTTCACGGGCGGCTACTAACCGCTCGCCTAATTGGTCTAATGCCTTATGGAAATTGGTGCTATCTTTGGCTCCTATCCACAAATCGGTAATAAGTTCCTCGAACTCTTTTTCCTCATCCACATTCCCTAAAATCATATCAATTTCACCAATAACTAGCTCAAACATGGCAATCTTGGCATCTAGGAGGTAGAGCAGAGCCGATTCCAAAGTATCTCCAGCTACCAGATTTATGACGTAGACATCGCGGGTTTGACCGATGCGGCTAAGACGACCAATGCGTTGCTCGATTCGCATCGGGTTCCAAGGTAGGTCAAAATTACATATTACATTACAGAATTGTAGGTTGCGACCTTCGCTTCCGGCATCGGTACTGATTAGCACCCGCTTGTCTCCTTGAAACTGGCGAATCCGATCCTCTTTTTGCAAGCGGGTCAAACCACCATGAAAGACCACCGCACCTTCACCCGCCTCCAACAGGCGTTGCTGCAACAACTCCTGTGTATCTCGAAACTGAGTGAAGATTACCACCTTATCAGGTAGACCACGCACTATCTCCAGCAAGCGGTCTACTTTGGTATGCTGCTCCATGTGGTGAGCAGTAGCGGCCAGTTCCTTCCAGCGTCGTTGTTCGTCTGGCGGAAGTTGGGTATCCGACCCTAGTCGCGCCAACATAGGGGCTGCCGCCGGGCTGGAACTACCCAAAGCCCTTTGCAGGGTAAGCAAGGTCATTTTGGTCAAGTGGGCGCGTGAGCCAGTGGTAGCGGCGGCGCGTAACCGTTCCCGTACCAAATCGGAGACTAGAGTATAAAGGGTGCGTTCGGTCTCGTTCAAGGTCACGGTCTCAGTACGGACAAAGCGGTTGGGTAACGTTCGCCCGACAGTAGCGCGGCGGTTTCGTACCATTACCTCACTTAACAGACCGTGTAATTGGTCCACATTGCGCGGTGAGAGCTTATCCCGACGGTCTACAAACTGATGCTGAAAAGATTTGGCGGTACTCAACAATTCTGGTTGAAGCAGCCCTACTAGATTAAACAAATCTTCCAAATTGTTTTGCACCGGGGTAGCCGTCAGAAGCAACATATACTGTCGCTTTAGTTTGGCCGCCATCTGCCACAAGGCGGTAGTGCGATTACGGAAGTGATGGGCCTCATCTACAATTATGATGTCCCAATGTTGGCTTAGGATGGCGGTGCGGTGCGGTTCACGCTTAGCGGTATGGTACGACGCTATAATTCGCTCATGTTGCCCCCAAGCCGCCGCACCTTCCAGCCGAAAATTGGGATCATCGTAGGTAATACTAGCTAGGCCAAATTTACGGCTCAATTCACTTTGCCACTGCTCTACCAAGGAGGGCGGAGTCAGAATGAGGGTGCGGCGTACTAAACCACGCATTACCAGTTCTAATAATACCATCCCCGCCTCAACCGTCTTGCCGAGGCCCACCTCATCGCAAAGTAAGGCGCGACCATGCAGGCGATTGAGTACTGTCCGAACTGTGCGCGTCTGATGATCCAACAGTTCCACATCGTGTAGCAGCGGCAGACAGCGAATCGTATCAAACCCGGCAATCAAGCCCAGTTCGGCGGCTTTCAAACTTAGGCGAAAATGTTCCAAAGGCGTATAGCTATGCAAGATACGCGAAAGTAAGACCGCATCGTCAGGGTTAAACCCAATTGTAACCCCGGTTTCGGTAGTCAATCCTCCGTTCGGTTGTGGGGTTACTCCTTTCGGTTGGGTGGTCAGACCTTTAGGCTGGAGAGCCAACCCCTTTGACTGGTTGGTCAGACCGTTCGGCTGAACGCTGGATAACTGGATTTCTTTCTCAGTCTCAGGCGGGTTTAATTGAAAAGTCAGTGGCGTTATGGCACTACATTTTAAAATAAGCAAGCCCGACTTCAAAGCAAGAAGAGGGGGTTCCACTTGGTTCACACTTTTGCTAGGTGATTTACCCTTTTTCTTCTCCGGTTGGGGAGGGGGTGGCGGAGCGGGTAAGCACAACACGCCCCGTATAGGTTCATAGTTGAGCGGCAGCGTTCCCTGCGGTGTATCCAAACTTACTAGAACTTCCTCCACTCCTCCAAGGAGACCGATCAAGGCAGGTTCCAGTGGTATTTCTCTAGTTCGTATGGCCTCCTCCGAGACATAGAGTTCCCAACAATCACCTACAGTGACAACCACTCCTCCGATTGTCTGGCTACTATCTATACCCACTTGTCTCCCCGCTTCCCCTATTTCTCGGCCCTATTCTAGTTTTAGCAGTAGCGCACACCTGATTCTGGTTTTAATCTTTTGCCATCAGGATATTCTGTGTTAGAGGCCCAATAAACATCGTCCGAGGTTAACCGCTCAATTTTTATCTTCAGTGGTTGAATACTTGGCACTTTTTTGCCAGCGAAATCTGTCCAGAGCAATTTGGGCTCTTCTGGGATAGTTATATTCCAAGCTCTTAATTCTTTGACCGGAAAACCCGTAGTAGGATCGGTCTCTTTAAGGAAAGAACGCATAATAACACCACCACCACCGCAGATTAGCAACTTACCTAAAAACCATTCTCGTGTACCAGCCTCGTAACCATATTTTATCACAGGTAAGGCGGAGTCGTTACCATTCTCCCCAGTTTGCTTCTGCTCTTGCCTTTCGAGGTCTACCATTATAGCTTGCCCCGTATTGCGTAACACGCATGTTAGAATCGCTCTGGTATAGCAGTATTTTTCGGCTTCCACTAAAAGTTGAGCAATGCCCGTCTCCTCCAAGAGTTGATGGCTACTTTCTACCGTTATTGGCACTTCGCTCGAAAAACTTTCTGCCCATGCTTGCTCCAAATCCGCTAAAATGGTGTGGCGCTTAGTAACTAAACCAGAGTGTTTTTTCTTAGATCTTTTAGACATATTAAGCCAAATCCCCAAAACTTTAATTTTAGACCATAAGTTATTGAGATGATACCAACTATATATTAACTGTAGAAACGATTACCAATGCCCATAATTAAATGTAATCCCGGTATGCTCTTGAGAACAAAATTGCTTGTTCCCACCAAAAGCATCTCTATTTTATAAATTAAATTTAATCTTTTCTATTTTCCATGATGAACTTACACCTATCCTTATTTATAATAAATATAGCGTACTATTTCTATAAAATCAAGTACTTTCAGATTACAGTTTAAGGCTGTTGCAAAATCCGAGGGCTCTTCAAGCTATCGCATCCCTAATGCGGTAACATCTCAATCGGTAGGGGTTGTAGGCGGGCGTATTGCATAACCCCCCCTCATTTTGGGCGTATGCAATACGCCCCTACCCAGAAATATTGATGCTGTTGGCGAATTCGGCTTGAAGCTCAAAGCTGAACTCATTCAAGCTCAAATCGGAAAGTAACCCAAGCTCAGTTCGAGCATTCG
>JACAUC010000241.1 GCA_013390945.1 Candidatus Chloroheliaceae bacterium | reverse complement strand
TTCTAATCCCGAAGTTCTAATCCCGAAGTTCTAATCCCGAAGTTCTAATCCCGAATTCGAGTTCACTAAATTTATACTCAGAGTGGAATGTACACTTTAATCCTCAAACCACCTTCGGGAGCAGGTGTTAACTCAAGCTGCCCATTCAACCAATTTACCCGCTCGGTCATACCGGTTAAGCCAAAATGGTAATCCCCCACCGAGCCGACTAAGGGCTGCATACGATGAAGTAGTCCGGGATAGCCTAAAACTTTGAGATTTTCACCTAATTCGCCTTGTAGCCCAATACCATCATCACGTATCTCTAGTTGTAAACCCAACTTGTCGCCAGTTTGTACCTCTACCCAAACTTCACGTGCTTGACTGTGACGGTGTATGTTCTCTAGGGCTTCTTCAAGAATCGCCATAACTTCATAGGCCACCGAAGGGGAAAAGCAGGTATCACAGCCCTCGGCTTTGAAATGAACTGGATGGCTATAGGCTAGTTGCCAGCGTTTGAGATATTCACCAATCAAGCTGAAGAGTGGCTCCTCATAGCCTCGGCGCAAATCCAGAATAATATCGCGTACTGCTTGGCCCTCATTCCTGCAAACCTCTTGAATGAATTGGGCCTGCTGACGAGCCATCTTGATTTGAGGTATCTCCTCTGGTAAGAGCCGTTCCAATGCTCCGGCGGCATATTCAATCCCAAACAGAGTCTTTGCTACCCCGTCATGCAATTCCCGGGCTAGGCGATTACGTTCACGTTCGGCGGTAAGTAATTCGATGTGGGCTGCATTAGATTGTAGTTGGTTCAATTTGTCGGCTAAGGCTCGATTAGTCTCTTCCAACGAACTTAACAGACGAATAATAATTAGGGCGGCAGCACCAACTAAGATAAAAAGGAAAAAGGTGAGAAAAACTGCTGGTATAAACGTCAAATCTAGGAGGCGATCTTTATCTAAAAAATTGGCTAGGTAAAAGAGAGACGTAGAACTAGTTGCCACCAAGATTGCCCCACTTATACCAAAATTAATCGTGGCAAGGATAATTGAAATGGAATGAAGTTGAGCAACTGGTGCATCGGCACTAATAAAATAGTCTAAAAAATAGACTACTATCTCCCATACAATAATAAAACCGGCAACCATTAAACGATGGCGACGTAACCAATTTATAAGGTTAAGAGCGCGGTAACTAAGTCGAACCAACTTCTTCCTGTTCTACCGAAAATTTAGTAAATAAAGTAACCTGAAATCACCGCTATAATGGGCAAGAAACACCGATTAATTATACTCTCTTCTTTGAAAAACACAACTTGAATTAGGCCGCTCTAAATTTACCCGAAAAATTTTTGGGCCTTGATAACAAGGTAAAAGATGCTATACTAAATCGTGCAGAAGACGCAAGAAGTGTAGGTTAGAGGAGATTAAGGGAATTTAGGCAATAAGCTTGCAGGTATCTCAGATGCAATCGAATGTAAACCCGAACATTCAAAAGATTCGGGTGATAATTGTAGATGATAATTTTGTAATGCGAGCCGGGTTACGCAGTGCTTTAATGTTAGAGCCTGATTTTGAAGTAGTTGGCGAGGGTCAGAATGGTCTGGAAGCGGTGAGCCTAGCCTGTGACTTGCAGCCTGATCTAGTCTTGATGGACTTTAGGATGCCGTTAATGGATGGCATTAAGGCCACCGAACGAATTGTGGCAAATAACCCGACTATGCGAGTGGTAATAACTACTTGGAGCGAAGATCCTAAAACGTTGGTGGGAGCGATTTTAGCCGGAGCTAAAGGTTATCTAGTGCATGGACGCTTTACTCTGCCTGAGTTGACTAATGCAATTCGTTCGGTGTATGAGGGTGGGGCATTGATTACACCTTCATTGGCTCCCGTGTTGCTTGATCTGGTCAAAAGTAAGGCAGGTAGCGGGTATGAGGTAGATTTAGAACTAGATTCGATGGAACAAACTCACGGTTCTAGCCTAAAAATAGTATCAGAAGCCTTGTTGACGCGGCGAGAGCGCGAGATTCTAGAACTGGTGCAACTTGGAAAGAGTAATCGGGAGATTGCCGATATTTTAGTAATTGAGGAAAAGACGGTCAAGAATCATATAAATAACCTCTATTCCAAGTTGCAGGTTAAAAACCGCCAAGATGCTATGAGCTATAACCGGAAAACCTAATTTTATAAGCTTAGGTAGACCTAGAAAAATTAGGCCCACCTACAAAAAATTTGGGTTCTTGTCAGACACAAACTTGTGTTAGAATAGAATCTGGTTTGGTAGATCAGTTCTATAGGATAGGTATAAGGATAAGTCGCTTTTGAAAAAGAAAAGCCTGCTTTCCAAATTACTTTAATCAGACGGATTAATTAGAAATAATGTACCAGCACCCTTAATTACCCAACTACATTTACTCCTATCACCAGAGTGAGATTGTGCCGATACAGTCTCACTCCTTTATTTTATACTTGCAAAAATCTACCATGTGGGCAACGCCCCAAATTATTGAGAAGATACAAAGAATGTTATAATGTACGCTTGAAGGCTATTTGGTAAAATCGGCTCTTTATAAAGCCGCGCAGTAGTATCTCAAGAGGCATAATAGTATGTTGACTAACCATGAAAGAACTTATATAGATGATTGTTATATGAATTGGAGACCCGGTAAAGTCCATTACTGGGAGTCGTTGCCTGTTGCAACACCTGACAATCCAATCTCGTTAACTTTGGCCGAGGAGAGTAAGCAGAAACCCGCTCTAGTGCTAATTCACGGCTATGCTGCCAGCGTGGAACATTGGCGGCATACCTTCAACGGGTTGAAGGGACGTTATCGCATTTACGGGCTTGACTTGCTTGGTTTTGGGCAGAGTGATAAGCCAGATGGCTCGACCGTGCGCTATACCGCTAAATTTTGGGCAAGGCAGGTACGTGACTTTCTCAAATCTAAAAATGAAGAGCGAGCCGTAATTTGTGGTCACTCTTTAGGGGGTATGGTGGCCTTAGAGTTTTATCGGCAATATCCTGATATGGTAGAGGGGTTGGTTTTGATAGATTCCTCCGGTTTACCAGATCAAGGGCGGGCCGAAGTGCAGAGTCAGAATGGTGGTAAGGATACCGGCGGCTTTAGCTTAGGTGAACTGACCTACAATTTGATAAAAGCACCCTTGGTGGGCGAAACACTGGCAGCCCTTCTAGCCTCGAAATGGGTAGCCAAGCGTAGTCTGGAACAGGCTTACTATAACCCGACTAAAGTGACCCCTACGTTGGTAGAGCAGTTTTTGACCCCTTTGCGTAGTCCAGGTGCTAAGAACTCCTATTTGGCGGTTACTCGTAATTTTGCCGAGTATCAGTTGCCTATCCAACCGGGCGATATTAAGGCTAAAACCTTGATTATCTGGGGGCAATTTGATAAGAGTATGCCGCCAGCCGTGATGCTACCACGTTGGCGAAAGTTAATACCCGAGGCGAAGGTTTATGTGGTGGAGAAGGCGGGTCACTGCCCTCATGATGAGCGGCCTGATTTGGTTAACCCCCAAATAATGCACTTCATGGAGTCTTTTGCCAACTTGACTTCTAGCCGCTTGGCCTGAAACAAAAGATATTTTGTTAAATGAAGAAAATCTGACCGGCCCGGTCTATCAAATTGAAAACTTGACCAAACGCTACGGCAAAGGCCGTGAGGCCCAGCAGGAACGCCCGGCTAATGACGCTATTTCGCTCCAAATTGAGCCGGGCGAGGTGTTTGGTTTATTGGGTAGTAACGGAGCCGGGAAGAGTACCCTTATCCGTCAGATGGTCAATCTGGTGGCTCCTACCAGTGGGCAGGTGCGCCTCTTTGGTTATGATATCGCTCGACATCCCGAAGCGGTGGCCCGCTTTGTGGCCTATATGCCCCAAAAACCGCAAGCTTTGCTGGATTTGACGGCAGAGGAGGCTATCTATTTTACCGGGCATTTGCGTGGCATGAGTCGGGTGGATGCCAAACGTGAAGCGGCGCAACTGGTCGAGGAGTGGGGTTTAGGTGAGGTTCGCAAAAAGGCGGTACGCCACCTTTCTGGGGGTCAGCATCGTTTGGTGGGTTTAGCGATTACGTTGGTAGCCAACCGTCCGGTGTTAATCCTAGATGAGCCTACCAACGAATTAGACCCTGCTTACCGCAAGCAGGTTTGGGAGCGGCTAGTCAGCTTCAATCAAATTCGCAAAACTACTATTATTCTGGTAACGCATAATGTGCAGGAGGCCGAGCGGGTGATCGGGCGGGTCGCTATTATGAGTCGGGGCCGGGTGGTAGGTTTAGGGCGCGTGGGTGAATTGAAGGAACAGATTGACCGAAGTGTTCGCCTAGAACTTTTTCTAAAACCAGAGAGTCTGACCGAAGTAGAACTCTTTTTAGCCCGGCTAGAACGGGCGGTTCCCATTAGTCAGGGCCATTGGTCTGTGTTAGTTCCCCGCCAAGGGGCCGAAGAAGCCATTCATGCTATTCTGAGTGGCGTACAATTGGAACGTTTAGAGGACTTTCGAGTGCATACCGTTACCCTTGAAGATGTCTATATGGCTCTCACCGGACAAGCGATTGCCAGTGAGGAGACCGCGAAAACGGCGATTTAGTTGACATAAATTATGATTTACCAACCAGTTTTAGCTAGAAAAAAAGTTTTTGTTCAGCCCTTTTTGGTTTTTTGGGATTTGTTCTTGATCCAACTTGCCAACTGGCGCTGGTCATGGCAAGCGATGGCGATCAATGGCCTGATTGTGCCAATGACTACCCTCTACTTCCTAAAGACCATGGGTACTGCTGCCGATCAACCTGAATTAATCCTAAGTGGCAATATTATTGTCTCACTCATCTTTACCACGATGTATGGAACTAGCGCCCGTTTCTCTTTTATGCGTACTTTTGGGGTGTTGGATTACTATGCGACGTTGCCCGTACCTAAAGCTTTGCTGGTATTGGCGGTCAACGCTGGGTTCTTGGTACTCAGTCTGCCAACCGCACTCCTGACCGTGTTGATTGGGCAGTGGTTTTTGGGGTTAAACCTATCGCTCAGTCCGATGTTTTTGGTCTTAGTACCGTTGGCTTCTTTTTCGCTTTCGGCGGTAGGAGCTTTTGTGGGAGTAGCCGCCCCCAACTTTGATGCCGCCAATACGGTCACTGCTATTCTCCAGTTTATCTTTATGGGCTTAGGACCAGTGCTGCTACCAGAGGAACGGCTACCCGCGTTTGCCATCTTTCTAGGTCATTTCTTACCATCCACTTATGCGGCGGATGCTTTGCGCCATACCCTCAACAGCACCTACGATGGGCGTTTTTTTCTCGATCTAGCCTTCTTGATTATTTTTGATCTTTTGGCAATGGTTTTCGTGGGCTATAAGATGGAGTGGAGACGGGGTTAGGTAATGTGGTAATATAAGTCGGTAACAAATTTTAGCGGCGTCGGCTATTTCATAGACATAAGCAAATATCTAGGTTTGGGTAACAACTTAAACGGAGAAACGAATGGCTAAAGATACCACACTGGTTAACTATTACACTGCCGTTGAGAAAGCACTCAAACTTGGCAATGCCACCGAACACACCCACCGTCCTGCCTTGAAAACACTAATGGATACCCTCTTTCCCGGTGTAGTGGCTACGAATGAACCGACACGGATTAAATGTGGTGCGCCAGATTTTATCCTTACTCGTGACAATACCCCGCTCGGCTATATTGAAACTAAAAAAGTAATCGGTGTCTCACTTGACCAGACCGAAAAGAGCGACCAGCTAAAACGTTACTTGGAAAGTTTGAGTAACTTAATCCTAACCGACTATCTGGAATTTCGCTGGTATGTGAATGGCGAAAAACGGCTGGCTTATCGGCTGGCTACGGTTGGCGCAGGCAACAAGCTAAAACTAGAACCGAATGGGCAGGAGCAAGTCAAAGAGCTATTGACCGCATTTATTAACGCTAAAGTTCCAACCGTTGCCAGCCCCGAAGAACTAGCCGAGCGGATGGCTACTATTGCAAGGCTTACACGAGACACGATTAAGCGCACCTTTGAGGATGAAGATAAGGGCGGTTCGCTCCACAAACAGCTTATCGGCTTTCGTGAAGTATTACTGCCAGATTTAACCCCCGAAGAATTTGCCGATATGTACGCTCAAACCATTTGCTATGGTCTCTTTGCCGCCCGGTTTAGCAATCCAAGTAATAGGGCTTTTACCCGTGAGACCGCCGCCTATAGGTTGCCTAAAACCAATCCTTTCCTGCGAAAGATGTTTGGCTACATCGCTGGCCCTGAATTAGATGAACGGGTTACTTGGATTGTAGATGATTTGGCAGAATTGCTTAACCGCACGGATGCCGAAGCTATTCTCAAGGATTTTGGCAAGCGTACCAAACAGGAAGACCCGGTGGTTCACTTCTATGAGACCTTCCTCGCCGCTTATGACCAAAAAATGCGCGAGGCTCGCGGGGTTTATTACACCCCGGAGCCAGTGGTTAGCTATATCGTTCGTAGTGTTGACCGTCTGCTTAAAACCGATTTTGGTCTGCCGATGGGTTTGGCCGATGATACCAAAATAACCCTCACTTCTAAGAAAGAAGCTGAGTCAGACCAACCGAAAACATCTGAAACCCATAAAGTGCAAATACTAGACCCGGCTACTGGTACAGGTACTTTCCTCTATGCGGTGATTAGCCATATTTATGAGAATAATTTCGCCAATAACAAAGGTATGTGGGACGGGTATGTTGCGGAACACCTCTTACCACGCCTATTTGGTTTTGAACTCTTAATGGCTCCTTACACGGTGGCTCACCTGAAATTAGGCTTGCTCTTGGCTGAGACTGGATATACATTCCAGAGTAACGAACGGTTAAAGGTTTATCTGACCAACACCCTTGAAGAAGGTTTTGATGTTGAGGGAGGCAAATTTCCTTTTGATAAGTGGCTGGTAGAGGAAGCTAATGCTGCCAGTGAGGTAAATTATCAAGCCCCTGTAATGGTAGTTTTGGGTAATCCGCCTTACTCTGGGCATTCCTCCAACAATTCTATCTGGATAGATAACCTGATGCGCGGAATAGAAAACCAGCCCGAAAAAGTTAAATCGGAAAAATTGGAAAAACGGCAGGAGAAAAAAGGATACAATCCCAATGGGGATTACTTTACGGTGGATGGCAAACCATTAGGTGAGCGTAACCCAAAATGGTTGAATGACGACTATGTAAAATTCATTCGCTTTGCTCAATGGCGCATAGAGCAAACGGGTTATGGTATTTTGGCCTTCATTTCTAATCATGGTTATTTGGATAATCCTACCTTTCGAGGTATGCGCCAGAGTTTAATGCACACTTTTGATGATATTTATATACTAGACTTGCACGGTAACAGCAAAAAGAAGGAACGCAGTCCCGATGGTTCGCCAGATGAAAATGTTTTTGATATTCAGCAGGGTGTGTCTATCGGCATCTTTGTAAAACGGCCCGGTAATAACCTAAAAGTGCCTGCTAAGGTAAAACACGCCCATTTTTACGGCAAACGTGAGGAAAAATACCAGAAGTTGTTAGAGGGTGATCTCGACTCTACCGATTGGAAAACCCTTGCTCCAGAAGCACCTTTCTATCTTTTTTCGCCACAAAATATTAACCTGTTAGCAGAATATAATCAGGGTTGGAAAATTACAGAAGCCTTTCCTATAAATGTGCTAGGGTTTCAAACGCACCGCGATAATTTTGCAGTAGCTTTTGAAAAAGCTGCCATCCGCTCTAGGATTGAAACTTTCCGTAATCTGGAGGTAAAAGACGAAGAGTTAAGGGAGCAATATCAATTGGGTACTTGGAACTTCAAGCAAGCTCGCCTCAAGCTACATTCCAACCCCACTTGGGAAAAGGTTATTATTGGATGTCTCTACCGAGCGTTTGATAAACGTTTTTGCTATTATAGTGAAATTGTAATGGACAGGCCACGTCGTGAATTATTGGATAATGTTGTAAAATATGAGAATTTTTGCTTGTTGTCCTCTCGACAACAAGCAACACTTGGATACAAGCACTGCTTTGTTGCTAGGGAACCTGCGAATGATTGCGTAGTTTCTACCACTAGCCGGGAGGCTAATCAGGTTTTCCCGCTCTATCTATATCCTGATAAATCCAAGCCACAACTAGGCGGCATAGAAGAGACTAGCACCGCACCCGATGGTCGCCGTCCTAACCTTGCACCTACTTTCATTGAGGATATAACAAAACGAATCGGGCTTAACTTTATCCAAGATGGCAAGGGCGATTTGCAAACCACTTTTGGGCCAGAAGATGTGTTCAACTACATTTATGCCGTCTTTCATTCGTCTACCTATCGCAGTCGCTACGCCGAGTTTTTGAAGATAGATTTCCCGCGAGTTCCCCTGACGAGCCAAATTGAGCTATTCCGCGCTCTTTGTGGTTTAGGTGAAAAGCTAGTGGGCCTTCACCTAATGGAGCAATTCGGGCCGCAGACCGATACACCTAGCTATCCAATAAGCGGGGAAAACATAGTCGAGTTTGTGAAATACACCGAGCCGATTGTTGGGGAGATCACTGGCAAGCTACAGCAGCCGGGCCGGGTCTGGATTAGTAAGCAACAATATTTTGAGGGTGTGCCGCCCGAAGTGTGGGAATTTCATATCGGCGGCTATCAGGTCTGTGAAAAATGGCTGAAAGACCGCAAGGGTCGGAAGCTAACCTTTGATGACCTAAAGCATTATCAGCGCGTCGTCGCTGCCCTAGCCCAAACCAGCAGGCTAATGGCTGAGGTGGATAGCATAATCGAGGAACACGGTGGCTGGCCTCTCCAATCCGCCACACCATAGACCCACTGACAAAAGAGACCAATTTGAGGCTAAAATATAGGGCTGTTGCAAAGTCCCGATCTGACAAGTTGGGTGGTAGGTCAAGATCAAC
>JACAUC010000240.1 GCA_013390945.1 Candidatus Chloroheliaceae bacterium | reverse complement strand
GCCGCCAGTTGATTTTCACCTACCACTACTCTTGCCAGATTGGATAGCTCTCCGAATTTGCAACAGCCCTATTAATCAGGCAGAAGCCGCCGCCTCATCCGCAAGGAGGAGTACTTCATCTAAGGCTTTCACCCCAAACATTAACTCGTCCTCGGTAACTAGCAGAGGTGGCGCGATAAAGAGCATATTGTACCGACACATAACAAAGACCCCCCGCGCCATCAAAGCATTTCTCAGCTTATTGGTCAAAGCCTGATCCTTACCTTGCCAAGGTGGTAAACCCTCGCGAGTCTCACGGTTTTTGACTAGTTCAATGCCACAGAAGAGGCCCAACCCGCGTACATCGCCTACAGAAGGATGCTTCTCTTTCAGAAGAGTTAACTCCTCTAGCAATTTTTTACCCATTCTGGCACTATTCTCAATCGCACCATCCGCTTCATAGGCTTCTAAGGTAGCAATTCCCGCCGCACAAGCCAAAGGATGTCCGCTATAGGTCAGACCACCCCAAAACATCCGGTCTTCATAGAAATCCGAAAGCTTCTGGTTAATGATGGCTCCGCCAAGCGGCACATAGCCACAATTGACCCCTTTAGCAAAGGTCATAATATCAGGTGTCACCCCATAGTGATCGGCAGCAAACCACTTACCAGTGCGTCCAAACCCGGACATTACCTCGTCAAAAATCAACAAAATACCATATTTGTCACAAAGTTGGCGCAAATAAGGTAGATAATCGGGCGGTGGTACAAAAATACCGTTCGTTCCAGTCACCACCTCCAGCAGAATCGCCGCCACCGTCTCTGGCCCTTCAAAGTTAAGTATATCTTCAATATTATGGGCGCACTGCATCGAACAATTATCGCCGCAACCCTTAAAAGTACAGCGATAGGGATAGGGGTCTTGTACCCGCACCACCCCCGAAATACCCGGCTCGTTAGCCCAGCGGCGGTTCTCGCCCGTTAAGGTCATTGCCCCGGCGGTAGCACCGTGATAGGAGCGGTAGCGGGTGATAATCTTTTGCCGTCCAGTGTAGGCACGAGCCATTTTGATAGCGTTCTCATTCGCTTCAGCCCCGCCAAGGGTAAAGAAGGTCTTAACCAAATCGCCCGGTGTGCGTTCGGCCAGCATGCGGGCTAAGGTAGCCCGGGCCTCGTTCTGGAAATTGGGTCCAATAAAACACAACTTCTCCGCCTGCTCCTTGATAGCCGCCACTACTCGCGGGTGCTGGTGGCCCAAGTTTGAATTGACCAACTGGCTTGAAAAGTCCAAATACCGCTTGCCATCGCCATCCCAAAACCATACTCCCTGCCCCCCTGTCACCACCACTGGGTCGGTGTTAGCCGCCTTTTGTACCGACCAACTTACCAAGACATGCTTGGCCGAATCTGCTTTAACACGAGCGGTGTCAACCGCATTTACCTCTATTGACATTAGGTTTCCCTCCTCATTTATTTATTTTATTTTTCTGGCTTTTCTATTATACCCTAGTACCGTGACCAGCGAAATTTGATAATCGGACTATCCCTCCGAACCAACAGATCAAATTGACAAGAAGCAACGCTGATGGTATACTCTTATTGTCAAAAGGACAATAAGTTGATAAGCTATAAGATGAGTGAAACGACCGAAAAAAATGAAGAGACTAGAGTCGGCCCACTTTCGCTAACCGTAGATGTGGTTATTTTTAGCTTGAGACCGCTGGATGCTTTACAAGTGCCAGAGGTGCCGGGCAGTGATATTTTTCAAGAATTACAGGTCTTGTTAATTAGACGAGCGAAAGAGCCCTTCGAGAATCTGTGGGCATTGCCAGGTGGACGAGTACACCCCAACGAAAGCCTAGAACAAAGTGCCGCTCGCCAATTGGCCGAAAAGACCTCTTTGAGAGCGGCTTACCTAGAACAACTTTACACCTTTGGTTGCTTGAATCGTGACCCACGTGGTCGGACTGTTTCGGTGGTCTATTATGCTCTGGTACGAAGTGATAAACAGGAAATTGCTCCCGGCCCTGGGGCAGTGGAAGCGCGTTGGTTTCCAGCCGATCATCTGCCTGCACCATTGGCCTTTGACCACTCGGAGATTCTGGGCTATGCGCTCTGGCGGCTCCGCAACAAAGTAAAATATGCTCATATTGCCTTCCAGTTTTTGCCTCCTACCTTTACCCTAAGCCAATTGAGGGCGGTCTACGAGGCGATCATGGGACGTAAGGAAGACCCTGGAAATTTTAAACGTAAAGTAGAAGCAAATGGCGCAATTGTAAAGACAGAGGCGCGGGTTGAAGGAGGACGACACCGACCACCTAGTCTTTACCGGGCAATTGTGCAAACCGACCTTTTACATCGTGGGCCGGTATCCTAGTCCATTTTTTACCCAGTGTTATTGTGCATGACACAATAACACTCTTCAAGCCCAAGTGCTTGGTCTGATAACAATTACGGGGGGATAGAGAATGTCTACAAAGATGATTGATGACCTAATAGTGCAAGCAGAGGTTGGTAGCGGTGAAGGTACAATTTGCAGCAGTGACCTGAAACAGCCTATTTGGAGCCTAGACGTGGCGGAGGGAGAACGAGCTAAACCGACCTATGGGGCAGGGGCCAGCCAGTGGGATAAAGCACCAGTATTTGCACCTTTGCAACACCAGATCCCAGCCAAATATCGGCAGATGGCCCACGCCGAACTTGACCGGCGCATCAGAGCCGTTAAAGAGACGCTGGGCGAGAGATTGGTAATTTTGGGCCACCACTACCAACGCGACGATATTATCCAGTACGCCGATTTCCGGGGGGATTCTTTCAAGCTGTCGCAACTAGCCGCTACCCGGCCCAACGCGGAGTATATTCTCTTTTGTGGCGTTCATTTTATGGCGGAGAGTGCTGATATTTTGAGCAGCCCCCAGCAACAAGTGATTTTGCCCAACCTCGCCGCAGGATGTTCCATGGCGGATATGGCAAATTTAGAGGATGTGCTAGATTGTTGGGAGACGCTAGGCCAGATATTAGGCCAAAAACCGAACGCCGAAGGTCAACAGCCCTTATTGCCCGTCACTTATATGAACTCAGCGGCAAATTTAAAGGCATTCTGTGGGGAACGAAACGGAATTGTCTGCACCTCGTCCAATGCCGAGACGGTGCTAAAGTGGGCCTTTGCGCGAGGTGAGCGGGTGCTATTCTTCCCCGATCAACATCTTGGCCGCAATACTGGTGTAAAGCTAGGTATTCCCTTAGAAGAGATGGTGCTATGGGATCCATCCAAGCCGTTGGGCGGCAATAGTCCCGCCGCCTTGCGCCAAGCTCGTATTATCCTATGGCGCGGTTGGTGTTCGGTTCACCAGCGTTTTACCGTCGCACAGGTAGAGAAGGCCCGGCAGGATTATCTGGGGGTACGGGTGGTAGTTCACCCAGAATGTCCCTTAGAAGTAGTAGAAGCAGCCGATGAAGCAGGTTCGACCGACTATATTATTAAAGCGGTAGAAGAAGCAGCTGCTGGTACGGTTCTGGCAATTGGTACTGAAATCAATCTGGTGCGACGGCTCCAAGCGGAGCATCCCGATAAGAAAATCTTCTGCCTCGATCCCGTGATTTGTCCTTGCTCCACTATGTATCGTATTCATCCGGCTTATGTCGCTTGGGTATTGGAGGGGCTATTGGATGGGCAGGTATTGAACCAAATTCGGGTAGATGAGAAAGTGGCTCACGCTGCCCGCATTGCCTTAAACCGGATGTTAACGGTAAAATAAACCCCGTCTCCCAAAATCTCGAAATGTCCCGAAATAAATTTCGGGACATTCCACGCTCAATTCCAGCTTTTCAAAAAGAGTTGCCAATTCTTCTGCTTCTGGCGAGCTACTTCTTCGGAGGGGAGATCATAAGTGGAACGTCTAAAACCTGTAGGCTTGCTGACCAAACGAGCCAAAGTGGGCAAGGCTACTACTGGAAAGCCTTTATCACGAAAGGCAAAACTATAGTCCAAGTCGAGAGCATAGGGCAAGCGAAAATGTTCGTCCATAAAGCCCGCCTCCTCTACCAAGGTACGACGCAAGCAGAGTAGAGAACCATCTAGGGCTTCCACCTCCAACCGTTCCTCTTTGCCAGTTAGCGGGTGTGGCTCATAACCAATTATTACATTATCCGATCCACGCTTGAGACGGAGCGGATAAAGACCATAGAGCGTGGGACGTGAATCTTTCTCCAGAGCAGTTAGGAGTTCTTCAAAGAGGTTGCCCGTCAGGGTTAGCCCAGCATCGAGTAGCAGCATATAGCGTCCCCGCCCTTGTCGGAAGGCAAGGTTGCGTCCGGCGGCTTCGCCCAGAGTAGGTGCGGCCTGCATTACCCGAAAATTGGCGTAACTTGCCACTACCCCATCTAGGTAGTCGGTCGAACCATCCCGGCTTCCTAAATCTACCGCCACCACTTCCACGCGCCTAGCTCCTCGTGTAACGTAAAAGAGCAGACTTTCCACCGTTGCCCGTAGTTCTGGCAAGTTATTATGAGCCAACAAGCTAACCGTAAAGTCGTAGCGGTCGGTCTCGGTTAGGAAGGAGCGTACTTGGCGGGTAGACTCGATTTTACGCCTGCCCGCGTCCAGTGTCACCTCGCCCGATACTTCCGCTTTAGGGCTAGGTTTGGTGGTAGGCTGACCTTTTGCATCTGGCTTTACAGTAGCCTTGCCCTCTACCCCGGCCACCTGCTTACCAGAAGTTGCGTTTCCTTGCTCTTTTGGTTTAACCCCTTCCCCTTTCGAACCAGACTCGGCGGCGGGTCGGGACTTTTCTAGTTCAGGTTTTTTCCCTCGTTCTTTCTCTTCGGTTTTTTTCACTGGAGCAGTTTGTGGGTTAGAACCACTGGTAAGTTGGGTATCTTTAGGTGAAATTATTGGAATAGTCAGACCCAAGTCTAAGCCCAACAAGCGGTCAAATTCGGTCAGCAGTAGCAGTTTATCCCCCGGCCCCAAATTGCTTTGAAACATTGCCCAGATCACAGCCTGTACACGTTGCAGGTTTAAATTATCCTTAAATTCTTCATAAAACTGGAAACGCCAAGTATCTAGCTCCGCTTTTTTGGCGGTAACACGGGGAGTTCCCGGCCCCGCTTCCGCTATAAAACGTTCGACATATTCGTGCATCCGGTTCAAGGCGATACGAGCATTACTCAAGGTCGCCTCGCTCAATATCAAAGGCTGTTGGTAATGAGTACCGTAGGTCAGGTAGCAAACCTCGGCCAGCGTATGACTATGCACCACCTTCAACGCTTCTTGGTGGTCCTCACTCTTAAAAATTACCCCGTCCACTTTCAAAGCAAAGCGAGTCTCCGCAAGGGGTAATTCCGCATCCACTCTTAACAGAGGGTCGCCATAAACTACCAACTCGGCCTGTTTCGGCTTAGCCACAAACTCGAAAGTCCGCTTTTCAGCCAACAACGCCCGTTCGAGTAAGGTCGCAAAGCAATAGAGTCGCAAAGCGGTTAGATTAGGAAATTTGGTCAGAGCCGGATGAGTAGCCGAGGGATAGAGTGCCGCCGGAAGTGGCAAATAAATCCTAAGTGGATTGCCCGAGGGCAACTCCTCTTTCTTGGCGGTACGGAGATTGAACAATTTGAGTTTACCAGAATCTGGCACAGAATTACCTCGTTCAAATTATTAGAATAGTGCTACTTGTAAGCATAAGCGGATCTACTCTTACAAGCCCCGGTTTACGCGAGAGGTGCTGACGCTTACCTCCAGTCTTTAAGAGAGGTCTAGTTAAGTCGCCAGACTATAGGGTGATTATATATTCTAGGGAAAAGCTGTCAAGTCAAAAAGACTTGGGCCACTAAACCGCTAATTGACAAACCAATTGCATTACTTGACTTTTCTCCCAGCGCACTAGTAGCATTAGTCTGACTGAATTACGCACAGTCGGTATACTGTAAAGTGGGAGGGACTGTGCTACTCTTGAGTAGCACAGTCATATAATTGACCAGAGGAATTGGGCTGGAAGCCACCGAAATTGTTTCGAGAAGTAGTTCCTGAACTAGAGGTATCCGACCAAAGGCTGGTATCCACCACCGTACAATTCTGCTGCACCCAACTAGTAACGGCTTGGCTGCCACCACCCATCCGACCGCCTCCGCCGCCACCATCCAGTAAAACATAGCGGACTACATTGTCAGTCACCAATTGGGCAAATTTGGGGGCAGTCATAGCCGGATCGCTACCCTGAAAGCCTCCCAAAGCCATTACAGGCTGACCAGTTTTGATGATTATGGGCGAGGCATTTTGACTAGAAGTAGTAGCCAACAAATAGGTGCGCCCGTTTTGATTAGCCTCAAGGAAAGCAATCAACTTAGTGTTATTACTTAAAAGCATCTGCGGATTACCAATCATTCCTGAAGAGGTTGGCGCAGAATTGTTAGCCACCGCTACCGGAGGCAAACTAGTTAAGACCAAAGAGAGACCCAACAACACCACTACGACTACCGAAGCAAGGGTAGTCAACTGATCCATCCGCCGATAACCCTTTATCTGGCGCAAGAAGAAGCGTAACACCAAAGCCAACCCTGCCAACACAATCAATCCAACTACTAGAGCCGTTAGCCAAACATTCCAGTTGGCCTGCAGGCTACTCAATAGGTTCTTACTATTGCCACTGTTAAAAGCGGTAGCCCCAGCAGGAACGGCAGTTGGTAGGGTTTCATTAGTGTAAGATTTTTTTTGGATGGCGTTTATTGCCCAAGCAACCGGAGCAGCACAGAGAGCCATGAAGCCTACTGCGGCAACCCAGCTTGCCCATTTAAATCCAGCCAAACGAACTAGGCGCGGTCCAGCTAACAAAGTGGTAGCACAGATCAATTCTACCCCAATCATAACCAAGGCCAGAGTGCGGTTCCAATCCGAATAGAGGCTGAGAATGTTAAATTCAAAGACCCCGGTGATAACCAAAACTAGCGGCAAGAACCATTTCTGCCAACCACCTCGCCGATAAGAGTACCACAAAGCTTCGATACTTATACCACTCAGGGCAGCAATTCCAGGAGCCAACATCACCTGATAATAGCTGTGGAAAATACCCTCCGCCATACTAAAGACGACCATAAAGGTTAGCAGCCAACCGCTCCATAGCAGAAGAGCCTGATAACGTCTCGCCCGTTCCTTTCCTTTGGGGAAACGTCGCCAATTTTGAAGTGTAGCCAGCACCATACCGACCAAAGCCAAAGGCAATAACCAACCTGCTTCACCAGCCAAAGAGGGGTCAAACATTCGCAACGGCCCGGCTTGCCCGGCAATTATGCCACCCCCAAGGCCACCGCCGCCGCCCGGTGGCCTAATATTACCATCTGGGAAACCGGGAATCTGCGGTAGGGGAAAACCACCGGGAGGGTTTTGCCGAGAACCACCTTGAGGAAGACCGCCGGGAGGAGTGCCATTACCACCGGGATTTTGTCCCTCGATCCGGTTCAAACCATTATAATTAAAAATCAGGTTCATTACCGTATTATCTGAGCTACTGCCAATGTAGGGTCGTTGACTAGCCGGGGTTAAATCTACGAGAACGGCCCAAGAGAGTGAAACTACCACCAAAACAAGGGTGGCCGCCGTCAAGTGTACAAATCGCTTCCACCATTTTATAGGCGTTAGCAGGAAGTAAAGCAAGTAGAAGGTGGGCAAAACAATAAAAGCTTCTAACATTTTTATATTAAAAGCGACTCCAATCATTGCCACCGCTAAAATTAACCAAGCGGAGCGTCCCTTAGCGGTCGCTTGGCTGATCGCCCAAGCCCCTAAGAGCATGAAGAAGAGCAATAAACTTTCAGGATTGTTGTGGCGGTTCATTACCACCGCAATAGGAGTGATAGCCAAGACAAAGGCCGAGCTTAATCCGGCTATTGGCCCAAATACCCGTTTTACCATAAGGTAGAGTAGGGCAACGCTGCCCACGCCAGCCAAAGCCGAGGGTAACAGAATAGTTACGCCGTTATAACCAAAGAGCCAAGCACTGACAGTTTCAAACCAAAGAGCCACCGGGGGCTTATCTAAGGTGATATAACCACCCGGATCAAAAGCATTGTAGAAAAAGTTATGCCAATTAGCCAGCATACTTCTGACAGCAGCAGCATAATATTCATTAGTATAATTGGCGGGATCTAGCAATATAAGGTTTAGAAAAGCTGATAAGAGTAAGATTCCGCCTAAGCCAATTTGCTCCCATGAAAAGTGATCTTTTCTGGAGACATTTTTATCTTCTACTTTTTCACTTACCAAAGGTTCTTGAAGCACAGTCATCTTAACCTCCTTTACGAACGAAAAACCACAAATTTGCTGAGAATAAAATTCCAAGTCAGCGAACCGACCGTTGCCAACCCTAGAGCGATAATTTCGGGCAGGTGAAAAACTTGTAGACCCAACGCCAAACCACCAGCATTAATCGCCAATCCTACCAAATTGGTCAACATAAAGGGTACAAACATGGCCCAAGGGCGGCTTTGGGCTTGAAAAGTCCAAGTCTTATTCCAATAAAAGCTATTTAGGATACCAGCCCCATATGTAATACTTTTAACTGCGACTCGCCAGTTCGTTGAAATACCCAGCCCAGTAGTCAGTAGGGTATACAAGCAGAGATCGAGAGCCGTATTCAACATACCGACCGAAAAGAACCTAGCCGCTTGCGTTAACCAGAGTGGGCCAGAAAAATCAAGCCTCACGAAGTCTCTAAAGTCTCTTTTGATAGTAGCCATAAGAATAGATAATCCTTTAGGTAAATAATTGTAACCGTGTATATTCAGCTAATATCACTATAGCGATTTTAGCTTAGTCCGTACTTAAAGAAAACTGAGAATTTATTAAGAGAATATGGCCTAGATTAAGAACTGGTTTTGGGATTAGTCACCCACCCCTGTAGGAGGGATTTCTAATCCCGATTTACATACTCACCGATTTACTGTAGGAGG
>JACAUC010000239.1 GCA_013390945.1 Candidatus Chloroheliaceae bacterium | reverse complement strand
CCAAAACTGGAGCAGGTAGCGAAGCCTGAAGTTAAGTTGCCAGAGCAGGTTGAAGTTAAGCCAGAGATAATCGCAGAGCCAAAACCGGAGCAGGTGGTTGAGCCTGAAGTTAAACCAGCCAACGAGCCTAAGCCTGAAGATAAGGTACAAACAAAGCTAGATACCGCTCCAAGTTCAAGGGCTAAGGAGATAAAGCCTAAAGCTAAAGCGGCGGTAGAGGTAAAACCACAAGCGACACCAAAAGTAGAGCCAAAACCAGCCGCAGAGGTAAAGCCACAAGCGACACCAAAAGTAGAGCCAAAACCAGCCGTTGGAATTAAATCGGCGGCCAAAACTGAAAAAACGGAAATTAAAGCGGAGACGAAGCCAGAGGCAGAGGCGAAACAACCCGTAAGACGAAGTTCAAAAGCAAACCAAAAAGTTAAGACCAAGCCAGAAAAAAAACAAAAACCGGAGCCAAAGGAAAAAGCCGAATCAATGTCGCAGGCTGGGCGAAAGTCAGAAGCCGGGGTAACATCCTCTGGTCATCGCCCACCACCTACCACCAGTTATCAAGTTCAACTAATGGGCGTTGACCATAGTTGGGTGGAGGAAGTAGGTCGTTCTCTGGTCTACTCTGGAGAACTAACCGAACAAGAGTTATTGACCAATAAACGTCGCCATACCATTACACGGGCTTTGGGAATGGAAGGTGAGGTGCTGGCTGATTTTAATACTGCCCAACTACAGCCGGGCGAGTTAGTAATGCTTTGTAGCGATGGTTTATGGGACTTGATCGAACCTCGCCTGTTGGAAGAATTTCTACTAACTGCTACCAGTGATTTGAGCAAATTGGAGGGTGACGCAGCGCAGGTTCGACTTGCTACTCTAGTGGATCGCTTGGAAGAGACGGTTCTAGTGGCTGGAGGCCGAGATAATATTACTTTGAATGTAGCACTGGTCGAAAGCATCGGTCGTCCGGTGAACTTCCCATCCTTGCCTGCCCTACTAGTCCAAACTGCCCGTGATGTAGATGAACGTACTGCTCCTGCTGAAAAACCAGATTTGGTAGAAGAAAGCCCTACTCCGCCACCACCGGCACTACGTCCTTACCAGCCTCTTTTCACGGCCTCTCGTGCCGAAGCCGCTTCACTTGGTAGTCTCTCCTCGCTCAACCTTGATGCTAACTTCTCCAAAGCTCAAAAACTTTTTGCTCTAGGCCATTGGGATGAAGCCCTAGAGGAATTTTTGCAGATTGAAAACCAAGATGGGAGCTATCGTAACCTTTTTGAGGTATTGAGTAATAGCTTGTTGCGTTATGTAGAAGGGTCAATGCAACAAGACCGTCCTGAACGGGTTTTGCGCCTTATAACTTGGTTAAATCAATCTGGAGTCTTACGTTACCACGATTTGCTCTTTGACTATTGTTTGGAGGAGAGCCGTAAAGCTAGTCAGGATCACGATTACGCCCGTACCAAAACTTTTGCCAGTTTTGCCGCTCAATTTCGGCCTAATGATGGGCGCACACGTAATCTTCAGGAATTGAGTGAGCTTTATCTAACTCTACACCAGGCGGACGATTTACCGCTGAACGAGCGGTTGACTTTAGCCCAAAAAATTTACGCTCGTGATGCCGATTTTGGCGCGATTCAGGATGAACTGGCACTCATCTACATGGAGTTGGGCGATGAAGCGGCCCACGAAGGTGAGGAGAACGATGCCTTAACGTGGTATCAGATGATCCGGCCTTTGCGCCCTGAAGATACCCGCTTGGTCTCCTTAGCTCTTAACAAGCAACGGGCAATTGAGGATACTTTGGCTCGCCGTGAAAATTCTTCGACCACGCTTTCTGAAATGATTACCAAGCCCTTAATTAGTCGCCCCGGCTCTACAGTAGTTAATCGGGCGGAGGAGCGAACTCGTGCTGCCGAACCAGAGCGAACTCGTGCTGCCGAACCAGAACGAACTCGTGCTGCTGAACCAGAACGAACCCGTGCTGCTGAACCAGAGCCTAGCGAAGGTCGGACTGATAATGAGGTACTCAATCGCCTTCGCGAACGAGTATCACGCGCCCAAAAAGCTTGGGATGGTGGTCGTAAGGAAGTAGGGGCCGAGTATATTTATCTGGTAGAGCAGTTGAGTGCTTTAATTTCACCTAATCCTTGGCAGCCCACCTTCCCTAGAGTTTGCTATGACTATGGTAAATGGTTGCTGGATCAAAAGCAATATTCGGAAGCTCGGCCCTACTTCCATAAGGCACACACGCTTGGTATGGCTACGGCCCAACAGCGGATTAACGAAATTGACCGAACTTTGCGTGACTTAGCAGCAGGTGTACGTGGCCCAACTCCGCTAGATCTACCGGATAACCAGCCTCCTACCCGAGACTGGATCAGAGGTAAGGGGGTAGGAGCAAGTGAGGTACCTCCTTCTTTGCTTTCCAACCGCCAACCATTAATTCAGCGTCACACCGACACTTCAGAAAATACCACCTTTGTCGGTACTTCCCATGCTGGGGATGGGGTATTGGGTAGCGACCGCAAAACCGACACTTCGGACAGGTCTGATCCTCTTTCAGCAGCAGCACTCGCGGCAGGTAATAATGCCACTGAAACAGGTAACCGAGAACGCTATGAAAAATCGGAACGTTCGGTAGGGGCAAGCGGCACGTTGCGAAGGCGCGATTCTGAGGTGGATCCGTTACATAGTGCTGCTTCGCGCGAGGTAAGCCGTCTTCAAAATCAAGGTTTGCCTCAAGCTACTGCCCGACCTGACTTAATTCAACGGAGACGTACCGAAGGGTTATTGAACCTTATCGGTGGTCTGACCCCAACTTTTCTAATCGGTCTTGTAGGAATAGTGGTAATAGTAGGGCTTATTTTGATATTCAGTCTCTTATTTAATCAGGATAAAAAGATAAACCAAGCCACTCCCACTGTTATTGTTATGCCTACCAATACAGTTACCACTAGTAATATAGATCAGACCGCCACCGCCCAATTCTCTGGCCCAACTAGCATCACCGCCCGGTTAGAAGGCATTGCCGCTTCGGATGTACGTCTCTTCTTGGCAACTCCCAACGACTCACCTGTCGCTTATCGAGAACGCGAGTTAAGCCTAGATAATGGTATCTTTCGCTTACCGCAAGCTATTGTAGATAAGCTAGATCCAAAGTTAAAATATACACTGGTAGCGCGGCCCAAAGATAGTACCACCCACAAATACCAGGCCGACTTGACTCTAGATTCACCCCTACAACAGATCTGGGCTAAAACCAATGTCAGCTTTATTCCTAAAACTCTTACTGATATTTCGCTGAAGATTATGCCAGAGGCACTTAGCTTCTACCCACTTGATAATGGCGATCAAGATTTGGATTTACCTACTGGCGGACATTATTACAGGCTTACCCGTCACACTATACAGAATGAATTTTTCCGCTTCTACAATGATAACGGTGGCTTAGGACGTTACGGTTATCCGATCAGCGAAGAATTTGACTGGAAGGATGTTGGAACGGTGCAATTCTTTGAACGTGGTTGGCTAGTACGTAGCCCCGATAGTAAAGCCGTCCGAATCGGCAGCGTTGGTCAGACAATGCTAGATGAACCCAACCTTGAAAGCAGCCTAAAACCACCACCTAGTGTTGGTTCAGCCAGTTATAAAATAGACCCTGCCTTTGCTATTGCCAGCGATTATCGTTATGGCAAGCCCTTGAGTGCGGCTTTTGAAGTTAGTAGTGGTAGCAGCAAGAAGAGAGTCCAGTATTTTGAATTGGCCCGGCTTGAAATAGATCCCACCATAAAAGATGCCCCGGTTTTACTTGGTCTAATTGGGACTGAATACGCTCGCGCTCGCAAGTGGATGCTCTATTAACCTCAGAGATCATGGTTCAAATCCGAACTTTCCAAATTTGAACCATGATTTTTAAATTCAAACAAAAAGCGGTAGATAGTTGGGTTTGCGCTTGGCTAAGGAGAGACCATCCCAAATATCGGGCGTAATCGGAGTGGCGGTGGTTCGTTGAGCCAAATAGCCCAGCAGGTAGCGCACTGGATCAGGATCTCCTACTATCTGCACATGATCCAACGCTTTACCCGTGATAGTGTTTAAGGCCACGTTAACTACTTCTACCTGCCATAGAGTGCCATCCGGTTTCCGTTCCGAAAATTCAAAACACGCGCTTGCTTGGGTAACAATTGTGTCGCCCGGCGCAAAACTTTCGGCTGGCTGTGGGTTGAGGGGGAAACCATGTTGGTAGAGCGGACTTACCTCATTGTAGCGATCCTCTACTAATATGCGGCGGCGAGTGTTATGGGCATTGCTATAGAAACAGTAAATTTGCTCTACTCCATCCAAACGCGCTAATTGTTCGGGCAGGTTCATTCTTTCCAAGATAGTGTTGACTGGGTAGCCAGGGGTGGATCCAAAAGGATATATCTTTTCCTCTCCAACTTCGTTGCGGCTGTACAAATAATTGGCCCGACCTAACGGTAGTAGATCACGCACGGCGGTGGTTCGCTGGCTAAGATAAGCCTGCATATCATATTTGGCCTGACCTCGAACCGAGCGATAGGTTAGTATCATTCGGTTAAGTAAATTTCGACACTCTCGCGCTTCTAATAGTCCAATCATACTTTTGGCATTGGCTGTAGGAACGCCAATATAGCTGGTTTCACCACCTTCGTAGCCGTAGTAAGCCGCCACTGCTCCAAAATTGGGGGTAGCAACTAGGGCTAGGCGGCTTACTTCACCTGCATAAGCATTGCTCTGGATGTAAGCACGACAAACTAGACCACCCATACTATGTCCCAACAAATCAACTTTGCTATAATTGACCTTGACAGTCGAACGTTTTTGAGCCTCTGCGGATGAAAGGTGTTGGATACGCTTAATTTCACGGCCCAATCTCATACCCAATTCTTTCAAACCTAGCCGCCAATCGTAGGGGAAAGCAAAAAGGGAAACACCCTGTACATAGCCAATACGCTCCAGCCCTTCTATCAGGTTAGTGTAAATCCCGGTGATTGGATCAAGCTTTCCACCGTCCTCGGCAAAGGCTGACGGCCACGATCCCAAAAAGCCGGGTACTACTACCACTGGATAGATCACCTCTGGCAAAACTTGGGGGGTTGGGGCGACCTGCTTGACTTGGTGGCTAAAGGGTAAGAAACCGATCAATTTCTGAATATCCGGTCTAGGTATTTTTTCTAATTTAATGTTCAATTTGATACCTCATAAATAATTCGTTATCTTTCTCATAGATTGTACGCAGATGCAACCGTACTAACTTATCTAGCGGTAATCCCAGCCCCGGCCCGTTTACAATGGCAGCATTTTCCCTACCCCCCACCACTTTAGGAGCTAGTGTCCAAAAGAACGCATCGCCAAAACCCTTTGAAAGTAAGGCATAGTTGAGTCTTGATCCGCCCTCACATAGCAGCACTCGTACCCCCAATTCTTCATAAATGATGGAAAGCATCTGGTGTAAGTCGGTTTGACCTTCGGCAGTCTTCTCTAGCTGGAAGACTCGCGCCCGTTTTGCCAGCAGTGCCACCTGTTCACTAGGTGCCTCTTTAGACAAAAAAATTACCCGTCGGGAAGGATCAGCCGCAAAAAATTTCTTGTCGAGGGGCAAGTTTCCGTTACGGCTCAAGGTTATACCGAGGGGATGAGGTAGTTCAGGGAAGTAACGCAACCGTTCCTCTAGCAACGCTACTCTAGTATTTGGCACAAAGGGATCACGCCGGAAGGTTTCGCCTCCTACCACTATGGCATCGGCGGCTAACCGCAACCGACCCATCAAATGATAATCCACTGGGGAGCCAAGTCCGGTAGCATTGTGGGCAATGGTGGTAGCTTTGCCGTCCACACTGGAGACCATATTGAAATAGATATAAGGTCGCCGCAAACCCTGCGACAACGGTACACCTTCAACCGGAAAACCTAATTCTGGTATAGTATAAGTTTCGTCTACATCGAATATTCGCTGCTCAGCGTCAGGGGGAAAAAGACGACGCATACAATCCTTTCTAACACAGGGTGTTCCAAATCCATCATCCCAACATCATTTGATATTCAGGGAGAATCTACCTGAAGAGAGCTTTGAAGGTATTATATACCTTAACTCTTAAATCTCAAATCTCCTAGAAATAGTGTCCTATGTGGCTATTATAACTTATCCAACGGTTTACGGAAGCGGGTAAAGGCAGTTTGCTTATCGTAGTGGGCATGGATAGCCTTGGTCGTTTCAGGACTAGCGTGGCCTAAAATGTCCTGCACTTGGGTAATCTGGACACCCTGATTGAGTAGGAAGGCGGCGAGGTGGTGGCGAAAATCGTGTGATTTTAGATCCAAGCCGCTTAATGTGGTGCTACCCGGTTCCTAAACGCCTTCTTTGGAGACCAAAGATCAGCAGCATAATCGCTAAGCCCACTGTCGCGCTATATAACGAGGGTAGTAGCGGGGCAATTGCGTTGAAGACCGCGCTGCCTGTAGTTATCAACTCGGCCCATAACTGAATCAGGCTTTGCACTATCTCAAAATCGTTACTTCCGCCCAACAAGAAGTTACTAAGGGCAGGCCAAACGAGCAGGTAGGTAAAAAGTAGACAGAGGCTGACCCAACTAGCCATAAAAATTACTTTAACCCCTCTTCGTGGTAAACGCCAGCCTTCCTCATCTAGTTCTGGCAAAGGTAGAGCCACCGGTGGTGCATATCTGACCGGAGTAATTGCAGGTGGAGCCTGTTGTGGAAGCGTAGCAATCCGGGCCAGCACTTTTGTAACGGTATTGCGCGGAGCGCGTAGAACCGAGCGGGCTACTAGGGCTTGTTCTAGGGTATCGTATTGGCGTTCGGGGTGTAAGTCGTTATCATTAGTCATCATAAGTCGGTTCGCTCCAATAGACCTTGATTGTTCAAATCGTTCAGCTTATTCCTCAAGAGAGCCTTGGCCCGATAGAGGTGCGTTTTGACTGTACCAACTGGCACTTCCAACACGGTCGCAATCTCTTCGTAGGAGAACTCCTGCCCGTAATAGAGGGCAATAATAGAGCGATACTTAGCTGGCAGAGCATCTACCTCGCGCCAAATCAACTTACGTTGTTCTAGGCTGGCAAAGTGGTTAGCCGGGTCATCTATGGGGTCGCCCGGTAAGTTCGCCAACAGGTCGCGTTCTTCTGCGCTTTCACCGCCAGCCGGATCGTTCCAGTTAAATTCCACCGAAACCGTCTGCGGGCCACTTTTGGCGGAACGAATCCGGTTTAGGCAGAGATTGTGTACCACCCGGTAGAGCCAAGTGTTAAACTTCGAGTCGCCTCGAAAGGTAGGTAGTGCCTGCCAAATTTTGACGAAAGCCTCTTGGGTGGCATCGTCGGCTTCTTCGTGGTTTTGCAAAATCCGGTAAGCCAAATTGTAGACGTAATCTTGGTGCATCTCCACCAACGAGGCAAAGGCTACCTGATCGCCCAATTTACAGCGTTCGATTAAAAATTGCTCGGCAGATTGCCGTTCGGTGGTAAGGAAATTAGCCGCAAGATCACTAGGCTCACTCTTCACCTGTGACCTCATTTGCCCAGAATTTTGCCTCTGTTTTACTTTAGGCAAGCCGCTTGTGGGGGGAAATTCGGTTAATTTCCCCGGCCAGCCTCTTGTTAGTCGCCCTATAGCGTTAAAGATCATCATTTTTCTTCCTTAGCAATTATCGGGGCTAAGCCCTTGACTTGCTCCTTAATCTCTATGGTCATCTTTACAACTTACTGTAATAGTAATCTTCGTATTCGTCAAGCATCTTTGCGAGGCTGAAATGGGTTTCAACGTGGCGACGACATTCGCGGCGGTCGAGTTGTCCGCTCTTCTCTACGGCGGCGACGGCTTGCTCCACATTATCGGGGGCTACCAATAGTCCGGTTTTGCCCTGAATTATCAGTTCGGGCGCGGCACCGCGCTCGAAAGCGACGACGGGAGTACCTGCGGCCATTGCTTCGATTAGCACCAGCCCAAAAGGTTCCTCCCAACGGCTAGGGAATAAGAGGCAAGAGGCATGGCTCATCAAGTGGGCGATCTGGGCTCGTTCCAACCTTCCCAAATACTCTACCTTGCGATTAGCCGCTAGGCGGGGTAGGATTTGCTCTTCAAAGAAGTTGGCATCGTAAATCCCCCCAACCATAACTAGCCGCCGTCCGGTTCGGGTCGCAATATCAATCGCTAGGTCTGGGCCTTTTTCAGGAGCGATTCGTCCGACATAAAGCAAAAAATCTTCGGCTTCGCTCCCAAAGGGAATAGTGGCAAGCTCTACCCCATTGTAAATTACCCGATCAAAAGCAAAAAAATCTTGATAGGTGGCGGCACAGGTTTTCGAGACGGTTACACAATTGCTTATGCCGGTTTTTCGGTAAGTTGTTCCCAGAATATTATTGATCTGGCGGTCTACCGCTGGAAGATGAACCGTATGGAGAGTAGGCACCTTGGTCAGGGGAGCGTAGGCGTAAACAGGCCAGTCGAAAGCATGGGCGTGGGCTAAATCGTAATGGTTGGAGCGGTTGATCTCCAAGAAAATCTCTAAGAAGAGTTCGGCTTCGTGGAAAAAAGTAGCATCCGCACTTTCCGCCCCATCCTCATCTCTTAGATGAAACGCCGCTTGTTTTAGTGCGGTGCTACCTACCTCCACCTCCCTGATGGTAACATTACTTCCATTTTTGAAATGTGAGCCACGCGCCGCGAACATAGTAACGCTATGCCCGCGTTGCGCCAACCCTAGTGCTAAGTCGTGGAGTAGGACTTGAGCCCCTCCCAAGAAAGGAGGGGCAATAGGACTCACTAGGGGGGCGACCAGTGCCAGCCGCAAACGAGGTCTTTGTGCCATTTTAGATTTCACCGTACATTCACAATACAAGGTTTTCACCACACTGCTGCTTAGGCAAGGTTCAAAATCGGGAACCTTCGCTTTACCATTCGGGTAGTCCAAC
>JACAUC010000024.1 GCA_013390945.1 Candidatus Chloroheliaceae bacterium | reverse complement strand
TCCTACAACGAACAGTGGTAATCGGGATTAGAAATCCCTCCTACAACGAACAGTGGTAATCGGGATTGGAAATCCCTCCTACAACGAACAGTGGTAATCGGGATTAGAAATCCCTCCTACAATGGCGATTTTATTCGACACCGACCGACTCGCCTAGATAAGTCCTGCGGACGCTTTCGTCTTCCAATAGGGCCGAACCGGAGCCTTCTAACACAATCGAACCAGTTTGTAGGACGTAGGCGCGGTGGGCAATTTGCAAGGCGGCAAGGGCGTTTTGTTCCACTAGCAGAATGGTTGTGCCTTTTTTGTTGTTATTTATATCTACAATAATATCAAATATTTGCTCAACTAGTACGGGCGAGAGACCCATGGAAGGTTCGTCTAGTAATAAAACTGTAGGGCGGGCCATCAGAGCGCGACCAATCGCCAGCATTTGCTGTTCACCACCACTCATCGTCCCTGCTTTTTGGCGGATACGTTCTCTGAGGCGCGGAAAAAGTTGGTAAACCCGCTCCAGATCGGACTGAATCTCAGGCTTGTCGTTGCGGAGGTAGGCTCCCATCTCCAAGTTTTCCAGCACGGTCATACGGGGAAAGATCTTGCGCCCCTCCGGGGAGTGCGAAATACCTAGCTTGACAATCTGCTCCGGGGAATTTTGGTCAATCCGCACATCGTTTAAGAAAATTTGACCAAAGCGAGGGCGTACAATCCCTGAAATGGTCTTGAGGGTAGTGGTTTTACCCGCCCCATTAGAGCCAATCAAGGTCACAATTTCACCGGGGTAGACTTTAAGCGAAATACCTTTGAGAGCCTGAATGTTGCCATAGAAACTTTGAACTTGCTCCAACACGAGGGTTGGATGTGCTTCGTTAGGAGTGAGCTTTGCGCTATCGGTCACTATTTTTCTCTTTCTCCTCGGAATGGGATTTGGCGTAAGCCTTACCCAAGTAGGCTTCAATCACCTCGTTATTAGCCTTAATCTCTTCCGGCAGTCCTTCGGCGATCTTCTTACCGAAACTAAGTACCGTCACCCGGTCGCTGATCTCCATTACCACCTTCATATCGTGTTCGATCAGTAGCACCGATACACTCCGCTCGGTGCGAAGTTGGTCAATTAGGCGGGTTAGCCGGGCCGTTTCATTTGGGTTCATCCCGGCGGTGGGTTCATCCAGAAAGAGCAATTTCGGATTAGTACCAAGTGCCCGGGCAATTTCCAGACGGCGCTGATCGCCATAGGGCAAATTCTTGGCGTATTCCTCTTCCTTGCCGCCCAATCCGACAAAAGCCAGCAACTCCATCGCCTTATTCTTGGCCGCCACTTCCTCGGCTTTTACTTTCCGAGAGCGCAGAATTGCCCCCAATAACCCCGCATTCAGACGACAATGCTCTCCCACCAGCACATTTTCAAGGGCCGTCATATTAGAAAAGAGACGAATATTCTGGAAAGTACGAGCGATGCCTCTTTGGGTTACTTCGTGAGGCTTGAGGCCACCTAGGGGTTTACCATCAAAGATTACTACTCCGGTGGTCGGTTCGTAGATTCCGGTAATCAGGTTAAAGAAGGTAGTCTTACCAGCCCCATTTGGCCCGATTAGGCTTACAATACTGCGCTCTGGAATCTGAAAGTCTACTTTATCTACGGCAACAACACCGCCAAAATTTTTTGAAATACCTTTTGCATCAAGAAGGGCCATAAATGTGTTTCCTAATTCTTCTTCAAAGGGAAATCGGGATTAGAAATCCCTCCTACATTTAGAGGTTTCGGGATTGGAAATCCCTCCTACATTTAGAGATTTTTATTCTGTATCTTTGGGACTACCGCTATCCTCGGTAATGGAGGGAATAAGGATTTTTTTCATCTCACAAGCTCACCTAAGATACGGATCAGTTTTAGCAACTGTTTTACCGATTTTTTCCAGTTGATCCCGAAGAGACCTTCAGGACACAGTAGCATCATCGTTACCAAGATCAAGCCAAAGATGAAGAGGCGCGAGTCACTACCCACATTGGTCAAAATATCTTTCCAAATATTCGGCTCGGTCACACGCACACCATTAGCATCTATTTGGGTGGTCAATTCGATGCCTTCGGCATAATTCTTGACCAAACCCGTAAAGAAGGGTATCAACAGCCGGTCGGTAAGGCTAAGAATAAAAGAACCAGCGATAACACCCCAAAGGTTGCCGATACCACCAAAAATAACCATCGAAAGCACAAAGATGGAGACATCATAGCGGAACTGGCTAGGATTGGCCGAACCTTGACTATTAGCAGCAATGGCCCCAGCGAATCCGGCAAAGGAAGCACCCAAACCAAAGGCCAGCAATTTGGTACGCACCAGATTAATACCCATAGCCGAAGCCGCAATTTCATCCTCACGCATCGCCATCCAAGCCCGACCAACGCGCGAGTCAATCAACCGACGTGCTAGGAAAATCGAGAGTGCCACCACTAGGATAGCTAACCAATACCACGCTTCTACGGTGCTGGCGGTAAACTGAAAACCAAATAGATTGGGCTGAATCAGGCCAGCCAAACCCGAATCACCTTTGGTAATCTTATTCAGCGTGTTGAAGGTGATCGGTACAATTTCACCAAAACCTAGCGTTACAATCGCCAAGTAATCACCCTTGAGTCCCAACGTAGGTGCGCCCAACAGCACCCCGAAGAGGGCCGCCATCAAAAAGCTAATCGGTAAAGCTACCCAAAAATTAGTATGGAAAGGCGTGTCATAAAGTGGACTTTGTTGGCTAGTCAGAAATCCCATCGTATAACCGCCAATGGCGAAGAAAGCCGCATATCCAAGATCAAGCAGGCCAGCATAACCTACCACAATGTTCAAGCCTACCGCCAGCAGGGTAAAAATCAGGGTAGTATTGAGTGAGGCGGTAATATCGCCAAAGAGCGTTTTATTATTCGGATCAAAGAGAGCAAAGATTGGCCGACCTACTAACGGGTAGAGCATAGCCACGACGAAAAGAACCGCAAAAGCAATTAGCTTGTTGCGCTCTCTGGTAATACGTGTAATACGTGTGCGTCTACCAGAAGTTTGAGGTAAAGGGGCATTCACAGACATAGTTGCCTATACTTTCTCTTGTACACTATCGCCCAATAAACCCGTCGGTCGAAAGATCATAATTAGGATCAGTACACCAAAGACCGCCACAGGTGCCCAAACCGACAGACTTAAATAGTCGGAAGTAAGACTGAAGAAGCTAGATTGGCTAAGTGAATAGATCAAACCAATAAAGAAGCCGCCCAAGACTGCCCCATTTACATTGCCGATACCACCTAAGACGGCGGCAGTAAAGGCAAAAAGGCCATTTTGGAAACCGAGATCATAGCGTACGGTACCACTGACATTATAAATGCCATAAATAACCCCTGCCGCTCCAGCTAACGCACCACCGAGTAAAAAGGCAAAACCAATAGTACGCTCGATGCTCACCCCCATCAAAGCCGCCGCTTCGCGGTTCTGAGCGACCGCTCGCATCGCTTTACCAGTGCGGGTACTGTTAATTAAATAGCGCAAACCCAATAGTAGAATCGCCGCCGCTATAATTACAATAAACGAAGTAACCGGAAAAGTGATAAGACTCTCGCTATTACCGATCCAATCAGCTACCACATCGGCATTGCCAGTGCGGGTACTATTGGGAAAGAGGTAGGGATAACCCTTGGGAGTGGAACTGTTAAGATACAGGCCCACATTTTGTAGAATGAAGGAGATACCAATCGCCGTAATGAGCGGAGCCAAACGAGGTGCATTACGCAAACGCTTGTAAGCCAGTCGGTCAATCGAAAAGTTGAGAAGGGCGCAAACTAGCATCGCTACTAGGATGGCAAAGAGAATAACCAGAATAACGCTAAAAGTACTGGTATCTTTACTGACAATGCCACCGGGTTTCACTCCTAAAATAGCCGTAATCACAGCAAAGCCCGTGAGGGAGCCTATCATAAAGACTTCACCATGGGCAAAATTAATTAATTCTACAATACCATAGACCAAGGTATAGCCTAGCGCAATTAGGGAATAAAGTGCCCCGGCCAGCAGGCCATTAATAATAACCGAGATAACGGCATCATAGCGCGGCGCAGCTTTGAAAGCAAAAAGAGCAATTACGGGGAGTAGCAGGGAGATAAAGATTAAACCGCCTAGGATTACATAGCCCCGGATAGAAGCCAAGCGATCTCGTTGCTCCGCCAACCGAGCCGGATCACCCGTCAAGTCGGGCAAAAGCCAAGAAGCAACTAGCAAGGCCGGACTGACAAAAATCAATGCGAGCAAAAGCAGAACATTGGTGGCTGAGCCGGGAAGATTAGACGGCCAAGTGGCATCAAGTGGTTGGATTAGATAAAAAATCACATAGAATATTAGCAGAACCGGGGTAGCATAGAGTGCTAAAAGGCGCAACCAGTTAAGCTTATAGCTCATTTTCTGGAGCCTTATAATACCTAGGATACCACCGCCAGACCACAAGACCAAGAGTGGCGCTGCAATGAGTAAGTTATCCATCTACTATTTCACTGTTTCTTTAATTCGATTTTTGAATTTATCCGATTTTACTTATTGAGCAGTACAATTCTTCTTTTAGAGAAGCGGATCACAAGTAAAGTCCTGTGATCCGGCTTAATTTTTCTTGTACTTCAACCCGATAGAACGGAATTAGAGAAGTGGGGATTTTCTACCGGGTTTAAGATTAAGGCCAATTTTTAAGAAGAGGGTTTTTTCTACTTCTGTACATTAACCCCAACCAATTCAGCCCACTTGCCATCTTTCACCTGATTAACGACAAAGGTGCTAAGGCTAATATCGCCATTTGCATCAAAGCTCCATTTACCCAAGACACCATCAAAATCTTTGACGTTAGAAAGAGCCTTGATAACCGCAGCTTTATCGGCAGTACCAGCGTTTTTAATCGCGGTTAAAGTTACACTCATAATTTCATAACCAAAGATGGTATAAGCCTCAGTCGCGCCGTACTTATCGCGATAACGCTTCAAAACATCTTGAGCTTTAGGGCCGAGGTCTTTTTCCAGCGCACCAGCGATAGTGGCATAAGCACCTTCGCCCGCTATACCAGCGTCTTTGATAAAGGCATCGTCCAAGATACCCTCACCACCCAAGAAAGGAGCCTTGATACCTGCGGCCCGAATATCGGCCACCAGTTTACCTGCCTGCTGCTGACTGATACCACCAAAGAAGATCGCGTCAGGACTCTTGGCCTTAATGGAGGCAGCTAAAGATTTGTAATCGCTCTCTTTACCACCAATCGAGTCGCGAGCAATTAGATCTAGCCCAAGTGCCTTAGCCGCAGTTGAAAAACCGTCCGCCAGACCTTTACCATAGGTCTGTGAATCATCAATTACATAGACCTTCTTGAGGTTGAGCGTGGTGATGAATTTGGCAAGTGCCTGACCCTGAAGGTCATCGCGAGCGGCTAACCGGAAATAGTTGCGAACTTTGTTAGGATAGTAGACATCCGGTTCAGTCTTGTCGCAACCAGAGCCAGCATCAAAAATGGTCAAACAGGTATTAGTGTTGGCCGGGCTAATCATCGCAATACCCGCCTGATTGAGGATCGGTAGCGAAACTTTAGCCGCACCACTGTTAAAGGTACCGATGTAAGCAAGAGTCTGTGGATCATTGACGGCCTTGTTAGCATTGGCCTTTTCCTGATCGGCATCCCACTGTCCCTTAGCGGCGGTGGCATCATCTAGCGAGACAAAGTCAACGGTAAGACTACCAATTTTCTTGGTACCACCAGTAAAGTCATCCAGTGCCAGTTGCATAGCGTTGACTAGCGTAAGGCTCTGCTGCCTTGAGGAACCCGTCAAGGGTAAACTGCTATAGATCCGCACAGTTCCAGGTGTCGTTCCACTTGCGGCGGTAGTTTTTGCCGCCGCAGACGCTGCTGCCGTTGTCGCTGCCGTTGTCGCCGCCGGGGTGTTGGTGGCACTATCACAAGCCACCAGCAACATTGAGGTAAAAATCAGGCTGGTAACGAGCAATGACCACAAATTGAATTGTTTCTTCATTAATCCTTTTCTCCTCCTGAGCCTATTTAAAAACAAACTGACTCAGCTTGCGTTGCTTGAACCTATTATTTAATTGGGACGGCCCAAAGCCGCTTGGCAATAATAGTTCAATCTGTAATGTAGCATAACTTCACATCTTAAAAGTAGTACCAAGCATAATAACCTGCAAAGGGTAAACAATTTTGTTTAGAACCAGCGCAGCAACCTTTAAAAACAAACGAAACCAAAGCTGGCAGACAACTTTATCGCTTCTTAATAGTTGTCGCTTAGCGGGGAGATTATGGGACGGTAAAGACTAGAATCCTTTAGCAATGCTTTTTTAACACTTTGGACGGATTATAAAGATAAGCTTACACTTTGTCAAGCAATCCGTCTCAGTTCGGCCCATCCGCTATTTGACTCCATCTCAAGTGCAGCTTAAAATATCTCCTTAGAAGTATAGCATAAGCGATTTCGATAAAAGTGTAAAAAGCAAAATGGTACGAATTAAAACCTATGATAGACGTTGAGAAGCTAACCAAGTACTATGGTCAACGGGCAGCCGTGCGAGACGTGAGTTTTCATGTCGCCAAAGGTGAAATTTTGGGGTTGCTGGGGCCAAACGGGGCAGGCAAAACCACCACCATGCGTATGCTGACCGGCTATCTACCAGCGACCAGCGGGGATGCGGTAGTAGCAGGCTACAATGTAGCCGATAATCCAATGGAAGTAAGGCGACGGTTGGGTTATCTACCTGAAACAGTGCCGCTCTACACGGATATGACCGTGAGAGCCTACCTCGATTTCACCGCCAAGCTACGGGGTGTACCCGGTAAAGGACGCAAGAGCCGGGTGGAAGAGGTAATGGAGTTGTGTCGCATTAGCGAAGTGAAAAATAAGGTTATCGCCAAAATTTCACGCGGCTATCGCCAGCGAGTCGGGCTGGCCCAAGCTATCGTCCATAATCCCCAAGTAATCATCCTCGATGAACCAACGGTGGGCCTTGACCCGCGCCAAATCATTGAGATCCGGCAGGTAATTCGTGACTTGGCAGGTGGTCACTCCCTGATTCTGAGTACCCATATTCTGCCCGAAGTAAGTACGTTGTGCGACCGGGTGGTGATTATCAATCGGGGAAGGGTGCTAGTAGATAAAACCCTAGCGGAACTGGAACAACAAGGCGCGGGAAATGAACGGCTACGACTCGAAATACGTGGGCCAGCCCAACAAGTCCAGATTTTCCTAGCCTCCCAACCGGGCATCTTACAGATAGAGCAGGCCTCCGCCGATAATGCCGAGTCGGATGTAGATATGCTGGCTAGGGAACCGCGTGAACTAAACCGCTTTATGGTTGAAGCGGCTCCCGGTATTGACCTGCGCGAACAGCTTGCCAAAGCAATTATCGGCCAAGGCTGGGGCTTGCTAGAGATGCGAACTGCCGCCCCTTCGCTAGAAGAAATTTTTGTCCGACTAATCAATACCGATGAAGCCGCCGAACTAGAGGATGAAGAAGCGGACGAACTGACCGACGAGGATGAAGAACTAGACGAACCGGAGGAAGAGGACACGCTTAATTTCGCTAAGCCTGCGCCCTCCTTCCTACAAAAGGCAGCAGGCGAGGAGTTAGATGAGCCTGCTCCAACCAAAAAGTTGGAGAAGAAGGATAATAAAAAGTAGCGTATCCTTTCAATCGGTAGGGAGATATGCAGCGTTTTGGGCGTATGCAATGCGCCCCCTACGCCGATACGTGGCGTTTTGGGCGTATACAATACGCCCCTACGGCCTATTGAGGGGATACAAAGTAGCGAGCAATGTTCATTTATAAATTATGAAAAACACTTATTACATTCTACAGCGAGAACTGTATGCCTATTTTGCCTCGCCCATCGCCTATGTAATCATGGGCTTCTTTTTGGCTTTTAGCGGGGTACTCTTTTCGGGCTACCTTAGCCCCACTTCGGATGCCAATACCGTAATGCGCCAGTGGTTTTCGGTCAGTGGCTTTGTGATGCTCTTTATCGGCGCATTGCTACCGACGCGCCTAATTGCCGAGGAACAACGCACTGGAACCCTAGAACTGCTCTTTACCTCGCCCGTAAGGGATTGGGAAGTAGTGCTAGGCAAGTTCCTAGCTACGGTGGCCCTCTTCCTCTTACTGGTGGTACTTACCTTTTACTACTTGGTGGCACTAATCGTTTTGGGAGGACAGTTCGATTGGGGACCAATTCTAACGGGCTATGTTGGCCTAATTCTGCTGTGTAGCGTCTTTTTTGCCATCGGATTAATGGCCTCGGCTTTCACTCAAAGTCAGGCAGTGGCAGCGGTAATCAGCATTATCCTGTCACTCTTCCTGTGGATTGCCGGACCACTCTTTGTACGACAAAGCGAGGATAACTGGTGGGCCAATACGCTTAACTTCCTTTCGCTTCAGCCTCACATTGACAGTTTTTCCAAAGGAGTCTTTGATCTGCGCGACATTGTCTTCTACCTTTCGATAATCACACTCTTTCTGGTCATCACTACCCAAGTCCTAAAAGTGCGGAGGGCCGATTAATGAACCGAGCAGTATTAAGACAAATCGGCAGTTGGGCAGGCTTCCTGATTGTACCCCTACTCATTGCTGGGGCAATCTACTTTGTAACCTATGGTAAGTTTGACCTACCTCTGATTATTGACCTGCTTATCCTAGCGGTAGCCGCTATTCTCTATGCCAGCACCAACCCTCTGACCCTCCGCAACCAATTGGGTACTCAAATCCTCGGTAGTAGTCTGAGTGCCATCGTCGTTTGTATTGCAGCGGTGGGTATTATTGTGTTGGTTAACATTTTGATGCAGCGGGTTACGGTGCGAACCGACTTAACCACCACTCAGCAATTTAGCGTCAGCAACGCCACGATTGAGGTCTTGAAAAAGCTTAAAGAACCTGTTAAGGTGACGGTCTTTTACACCAGCGATCCCAACTCCGGCGGCGATTCCGCCCGACTCCAAATCGAAGACCGCTTGAAAGAATATACCAGTCGCACCGATAAGCTGAACGTAACCTATATTGATGCTAACACTGATCCGGCTAAGGTGCGTCAATACAATATCACGGCCCTGCCAACCACCGTCTTTGAACAAAGCAAGCAGCGTGAAATGGTAACTTCCAGTGACGAGCAGGAATTTACTCGCGCCATCTTACGGGTGCAAAGCAATATACAACGTCGGGTCTTCTTTATCACAGGTCACAACGAGCGACCCATTCAACTTGGAAGCAACGGTGATTCTCTCAGCCAAGCGGTACAGGCTCTCAAAGACAATAACTATCTGGTAGATACGTTGAACCTCTTCAACTTCTCCACCAGTGGCACTATCACTAACACTACCAATCCCAACGAAGCGATCACACTCAACCCGGCTACCGATGTGCTGGTTTTTGGTGCGCCGCGTGGCCCGATCAATGAGACCGAAAAACAAAAGGCTCTTACTTTCCTGAAACAGGGCGGCAAAGCTCTCTTCTTAGAAGACCCCCTTGCCAGTATGTCAACCGTTCCGGTGGAACGACGTGACAATGTAAACGACCTGTTGAAAGAATGGAACTTGAAATTTTCGGCGGGAATAGCCATCGAGCAAGATCCCCAGCGACGGTCTAGTAGCAATCCCACCATCTTTTTAACCCAAGCCTCGGGGAGTAGCGGAGTCTTACGCAATTTGCCCGATATTCCAATCGTGATAGCGCAAGCTACTCAAGTGGAAAATACGCCAAGTAGCTCAGGGAGTGACACCGGAACCTTTACCCCCTTATTGCAAACCTCGGTCAATTCCTACCTGAAGACCGATATACAAAATATCGGGCAGTCGTTCGATCAGAGCAAGGATGTGCGTGGCCCGATCACCATAGCCGCCAGCTTTGAGATAGCGACTCCAATCACGGGGACACAAAATCTTAATACTCGCCTAGTACTGGTCAGTAATTACCTCTTTGCTTCCGATCAACCTAACGTCGGGCTTGATCCGGCTAGTGGCTCAGGTAACTATTTCTTTTTCTTGAATACAATAAACTGGCTGAGCGAATCGAGCGATTCGGTGGTGATTGCCCCACGTCAAACCAATAGCCATCCTTTCGCGATTAATCAGGGTCAAGGTAGTTTCCTCTTCTGGTCTACTTTCTTGGGTCTACCGGCCTTGGTCTTGTTCGTGGGTATTACAGTCTGGTGGAGGAGGCGCTAATTATGGCACGTTATCGTAATGGGCTTATTCTGCTCTTGCTTTTCTTGGTCTTACTGGCGGTAGTGCTACTAACCCAAGGTGGTAATAGTAGCACTACCACTACTGCCGCAACTACCGCTACGCCTGACCCAAAGGCCCAGCTGTTGCAGATTCTCAATATTCCAGCGGCGGATAGACCTACCAAAATCGAGGTCAAAGAGACCACTCCGGCTAAGTCGGTGGCTTTCAAGTATGAGAACAATAAATGGCTGCTGGATAGCTCAACCGCTATCGAACTGGATACCATGGTGGTAGCCTCGGCCATAGATCAATTCAATAACTTGAAAGGCACGACGCTAGTAACGGATAAAGGCGACAATCTAGCAAACTATGGGCTGGATAAACTTAACCTAATTATCACCCTCAATAGCCCGACGCTAGGGAACAAGGTGATTAATGTAGGCGAGCAAAACCCGGCCACTAAAGCTTATTATGTCAAGCTGGAAAATGACCTGCGCGTTTGGGCGGTAGCCCCCGGCTTAATTGAGCAGGCTAAAGGTTGGCTGGAGAAACTACCGATTCCGGTTCCCACTCCTACGCCCTTCCCAACGATTGATCTTTCGCCGCTTCCAAGTCTAGTCCCTAGCGGTACTCCCGGCTCCACTACCACATCTATACCCATCACTTCTACCGTTGCTCTTACGTCAGCACCCGTCACTTCTACCGTTGCTCTTACGTCAGCACCCATCACTTCTACCGTTGCTCTTACGTCAGCACCCATCACTTCTACCGTTGCCATTACGTCGGCTACCAAAATCACCGCTACTACATCTGTACCAATCTCTACTACCGCAGTAGCTAAAACAACTTCGCCAATCTCCACCACCGTAGCGGTATCACCTAAACCTTCAGTCAAACCTTGATTTAAAGATTGAAGGCAGATTAGGCAAGGTTCAAAATCTGGGATTTTAGCTTTACAATTCGGGTAGTCCAACCGGAAATAAATTTCCGGTCGAGCCACCAATGAGTACCATCCTAAAGTGTAAAGCCGTTTGAACCTTGCCTTAGACCGAAAGTATAAATTTCCGGTCTAATCACCTGACTGAGCAGCTTCCTACAAAATCAGACATCTTCTGTGGGAAATTGCTCCGCCAATTAATTGAAAGAGGAATGGTAAAGCACAAATTTTAGTTATCAGAAGGCGGCCCTTTTTGCAATTGCAGCCAAGCTTCAAGGTTCGCACGGTTGGAAAAATTCAGCAAGTGGTCGCTTAGGTCTTCCAATTGCGCTAGGGTTAGGGTGTTAATTTGCTGCTCGATTTCGGATGTAAACTCGCCGTTGCCAAACTTGCGCTTTAGGAGTCGCAGCACAATCTCTGTTGCTCCCGTCTGTTGTCCCTTGACTAGTCCCTCCTCTAGTCCCTTGACTAGTCCCTCCTCTAGTCCCTTGACTAGTCCCTTGACTAGTCCCTCCTTAATGCCTTCTTCAATACCTTCTTCTCTACCCTTCTCTAATCCTTCTTTCAGTCCTTCCTCTCTACCCTTTTCGATACCCAAACGCTCAAAACTAGTGACATAAGCCATTTTTACATCCTCCTCTAATTGGGCTAAACGGGCTTGAGCCAGTGGCTCCAAGTCCTTCGGCAAGACCATTATCCAATCTATAAACCGCAATAGTTGTTGGACTTGCTCTTTCTCATAATTGCGTTGATAGAGCATCTCCACTAGCCGAACTTTCCAATCCAACAACTGAAGTGGATTTTTCTTCTCCTGCTGAGCCTTGAGGTGTGCCATTACCACTACGGCAAAAAGATTTGTTTCGGCCTCCAACTTAGCCCATTTATCATTATAGTCCAACAACTTTATCATTGGAAAGTGAAAAAGTAACTCATAGCCCCCATCCTCCTTCTGGTGAAACTCGCAAGGGCGGTAATTATCGTTGTCGTCGGTTAATACCGCTAGGCTGATTACCTTAGCAGTGGGTGAAGGAGCTACCTTTTTAGCTTTGGCTTTCTTCCGATTGATTTCGTAAAAGCGATCAAAGATGCGGTAGTTGTAGACGTACATCCGCTCGACAAAGGTCGGGTCGGGATAATTCTGTACCTCGATATGGATAAAGATGCAAACAGCATTCTCCTCACCTACCCGGTGAACTTTAACCAATTTATCGGCTAACCGCTTACCTGTTAGGTTTTGGACAGAAAGCTTTTGCAGTTCGGTATCCAAAAATTCATAGCCGCGTTCCCAATTGATGACCTTATATGTGTCAGGAAAGAAAAAAGCCATAAAATCTGGGAAGTAGCGATCCAACATATCTTTCCAAACACTGTCGGATTCAGTATAGATGGCGGTAGCTTCATCGGAGGTGGCGGTGGTAGTCTTTTGAGCGTTACGTCTCTTTGCCATAAAAATCCTTTCCTATAAGCAATTTTATTCTTGAGTAAATCACCTGTAAAATAGGTCATAACTTGATTTAGGCCAAGTGACCCCTACTATAGCCGCATTTAAAACTAATAGCTACGTTTTATTGTATTATATCAGGTAAGTTGAACAATGCGACTTGTTGGAGTCAATTTAGCCAAACTCCCGGATGATTTTCCCCGGCAAGAGTGTTATTATAGTCCAGCAGAGGTTTTTGTAATCCATAAAATAACCAGACAGGTAAACAACCACTATGCCGCTTAGTTGGAATGATATTCGCGAGGGAGCCCGTAAATTTTCGCAAGAATACAAAAACGTGACCCGCGAGAACGCTGAAACCCAATCTTTCTATAACGATTTCTTTAGCATTTTTGGGATAAAACGTAACCGGGTTGCTTCCTTTGAGGCTTCCGTCAAGATGCTAGGTTCACAACGGGGACGGATGGATCTCTTCTGGAAAGGTACTCTGTTGGTGGAGCATAAATCCAGCGGCAAAGATTTAGACGCGGCCTATACTCAGACTTTGGGCTATTTCGACCATCTCAAAGAGGAAGACCTACCGCATTACATTCTCGTCTCGGATTTTCAACGGTTTAAACTCTACGATCTCGAAACCAACCCGGTCACTGAGTATGAGTTTCCTTTGTCCGAATTGCACCAACACGTCGAATTATTTGGCTTTATCGCAGGCTATCAGAAGCGGGTCTTCCAAGATCAAGCCCCGGTTGATATACAAGCCTCCGAGCAGATGGGTAAGCTTCACGATATGCTCAAAGATTCGGGCTATACCGGCCACGATTTAGAACAATATCTGGTACGGTTGCTCTTTTGCCTCTTTGCCGACGATACCACCATCTTTGTCAAGGATAGTCTACGCTTTTATATTGACGAAAATACCAGAGCGGACGGCAGCGATTTAGGTTCACGCCTCTTTGACCTCTTTCAGACCCTCAACACTCCCTACGAAAAGCGTTACAAAACCCTAGACGAATCGTTAGCCCAATTTCCCTATATCAACGGCAGCCTCTTTGAAGAGCGACTTCCTAGCCCGGCTTTCAATCGCAAAATGCGCGATATTTTGCTGCGGGCCTGCGCTTTCAATTGGGGGCAAATTTCACCCGCGATTTTCGGCTCGCTCTTTCAGTCGGTGATGGATCTGGAGCGACGACGTGGCATTGGAGCCCACTACACCACCGAAAAGAATATTCTCAAAATTTTGAAACCGCTCTTTCTGGATGGACTCTATGAGGAATTTGAGACCGTTCGGCATGAACCCCGCAAGCTGCAAAATTTCCACAAAAAGCTGCAAACCCTCACCTTCCTAGACCCCGCCTGCGGTTGTGGCAATTTCCTGATTTTAACCTACCGTGAACTCCGCTTACTGGAGATCGAAGTCTTGAAGGCACTCCACCCAACTGGACAATTGGCCCACGATGTCTCAGAATTATCCCGCATTAATGTAGATGCTTTTTATGGGATTGAACTAGAGGAGTTTCCGGCCCGGATTGCCGAGGTAGCCCTTTGGTTGATGGAGCATCAGATGAATCTGCGGCTATCAGAAACGTTTGGACTCTATTATGCCCGTATCCCCTTACAAGCCTCCGCCAACATTCACCACGCCAACGCCCTGCAACTCGATTGGGAAACCGTTGTGCCAAAAGAACGGCTCTCTTATATCTTGGGCAATCCGCCCTTTGTAGGTAAAACTTACCAGAGCGACGAGCAAAAAAAGGACATGGGCTTAGTTTTTGGCAATTTGAAAAGTGCGGGGCTATTGGATTACGTATCAGCATGGTATTTGAAAGCCGCACAATATCTCCAGAGTACCCGCATCGTGTGTGCATTCGTTTCAACAAATTCCATCAGCCAAGGTGAACAGGTCAGCATTTTGTGGCAGGAGCTTTTCACCCGCTACCATGTCAAAATTCACTTTGCCCACCGCACCTTTTCATGGAATAGCGAGGCACGTGGAAAAGCGGCGGTACATTGTGTCATTATTGGTTTTGCGGCTTTTGATACAGCTAAAAAATTACTATATGATTATGACAGTTCCAAATCTGAGGCACACGAAACGCAGGTACGTAATATCAATCCGTACCTTATCGAAGCGGAGGATTTTGTAATTCCAAAGCGTAATAAAGCTATTTGTGAAGTACAGGAAATGGGCTATGGAAGCAAACCCGCCGATGGCGGTTTTTTGATACTGACGGATACAGAGAAAACGTTGTTACTGTCTGTAGAACCGCAAGCAGAGAAATGGATACGAAAGTACATAGGTAGCGATGAACTCATCCATAATTATTATCGCTGGTGTTTATGGCTTCATAATGTGAAACCGGAAGAATTCAAAGCAATGCCCAGTGTGATGGAGCGTATCAGCAAAGTAAAACAAATGCGTCTCAATAGCACAGATGCAAACACACGACGTTGGGCAAATTTTCCTACAATTTTTCAAGCTAATCGTCAGCCGACATCAGACTATCTTGCAATTCCAGAAACATCCTCAGAAAACCGAGCCTATATTCCCATAGGCTTTTTGAACAAAGAAATTATTGTAAGCAATAGTATCTATACCGTACCAAACGCAACTGTATATCATTTTGGTTTACTAACGTCGGCTATGCACATGGCATGGATGCGTACCGTTTGTGGTAGGCTAAAAAGCGACTTCCGTTACTCAGTGGGATTGGTTTACAATAATTTCCCATGGCCGCAAAATCCTACACCTCAACAGGTGCAGGCGATTGAAACTAAGGCACAGGCGGTATTGGAGGCTCGCGCCCAGTTTCCCAATAGTACACTGGCCCAGCTATACGATCCGCTCACGATGCCACCTGTCTTATCGAAAGCACATCAAGCCTTGGATAAGGCGGTAGATGCGGCCTATCGGAAGCAACCTTTCGAAACCGAACGTAGCCGGGTGGAATTTCTCTTTGGGTTATATCAGCAGTTGACTGCTCCGCTTATTACCGCTATGACCAAAACTAGCCGCAAACGGAAAATCAACTGACGGAACCCAAGTTACGCAGCATCCTACTGGATTGGGGCTATCTCTGAAGATTGGAGGTATGTCAAAATCAACTGGCGGAGCAGCATCCTACAGGTGGTATCATAAGCAAGAAGAGATTCTTGCATTTTGGTAGCCACAACCGGAGAGGTAGAAGACTATGCCGCTTAACTGGAATGAGATTTGCGCTGACGAAAATACCGAAAAGGACGCTACTGCTTTAGATTCAAGGTTGGCTGAACTCTTCCAGACGTTAAACATCCCCTCTGAAATCAGTAGCGGTTCTTTCGATTGGGGGCAAATCTCGCCAACATTTTTCGGCTCGCTCTTTCAGTCGGGGATGGATGAGGAGCGACGGCGCGGTATTGGAGTACACTACACCACCGAAAAGAATATACTCAAAATCTTGAAACCACTCTTTCTGGATGCGCTCTATGAGGAATTTGAGACCGTTCGGCCCGAACCTCACAAGCTGCAAAATTTCCATAAAAAGCTACAAACCCTCACCTTCCTAGACCCTGCCTGCGGTTGTGGCAATTTCCTGATTTTAACCTACCGCGAACTCCGCTTACTGGAGATCGAAGTCTTGAAGGCACTCCACCCAACTGGACAATTGGCCCACGATGTCTCAGAATTATCCCGCATTAATGTAGATGCTTTTTATGGGATTGAACTAGAGGAGTTTCCGGCCCGGATTGCCGAGGTAGCCCTTTGGTTGATGGAGCATCAGATGAATCTGCGGCTATCAGAAACGTTTGGACTCTATTATGCCCGTATCCCCTTACAAGCCTCCGCCAACATTCACCACGCCAACGCCCTGCAACTCGATTGGGAAACCGTTGTACCGAAGGAGCGACTCTCTTATATCTTGGGCAATCCGCCCTTTGTTGGTTCCAAGTATCAGAGTAAGGAGCAACGGGCAGAAGTAGCCAAAGTTTTTCAGGGTGTTTCAGGGGCAGGGATACTGGATTATGTGACGGCGTGGTATCTGAAAGCCGCACAATATATCCAAAATACCCGTATTAGGTGTGCTTTTGTTTCCACCAACTCGATTAGTCAAGGTGAGCAGGTGGCGGTTTTGTGGCAGGAATTGTTTAACCAGTATCACCTCAAAATCCACTTTGCCCACCGCACCTTTGCGTGGAGCAGCGAGGCACGTGGCAAAGCGGCAGTCCATTGTGTCATTATCGGTTTTGCGGCGTTTGATAGCCGACAGAAGTTGCTTTACGATTACGAAGACATTAAGGGCGACCCTCATGAAATTGCTGCCACTAGCATCAGTCCCTACCTGACCGATGGCGGAGAGGTGGTAATTACGCGACGGAACCGTCCTTTATGTAATGTGCCAGAAATGGGGATTGGCAATAAACCGATAGATGGTGGCAACTATTTATTCACCGCCGCTGAACGGGATTCTTTCTTGAAATTAGAGCCACAAGCGGCCCCTTATTTTCGGCGTTGGCTAGGAGCAGATGAGTTCGTAAACGGTTTTGAACGCTGGTGCTTGTGGCTAGGGGATTGTCCACCAGAACTGCTCAGGCAAATGCCCGAAGCAATGAAGCGGGTGGAGGCGGTGCGTCGGTTCAGAGCGGCTAGTAAAAGCCTTCCGACGCGAGCGATTGTCTCAAAACCGACGCGCTTTCATGTCGAAAATATACCCCTCAAAAATTATCTGGCTCTTTCGAAGGTCTCTACCAAACGACGTAATTATATTCCGTTTGGTTTTATACCACCCGAAACCCTTTGTAGCGACCTTATGTTCATTGTTCAGGACGCTACCCGCTATCATTTTGGGGTACTTTCATCTATGATGCACATGGAATGGATGCGTTATGTCTGTGGCAGGCTGGGAAGTAGTTACCGCTACTCAAATACGTTGGTATACAATAACTTCCTTTGGCCGCAAAATCCTACACCTCAACAGGTGCAAGCGATTGAAACTATGGCAGAGGCGGTATTGGAGGCTCGCGCCCAGTTTCCCAATAGTACGCTGGCCGATCTATATGATCCGCTCACTATGCCACCTGTGTTATCGAAAGCACATCAAGCCTTGGATAAGGCGGTAGATGCAGCCTATCGGAAGCAGCCTTTCGAGACCGAACGTAGCCGCGTTGAATTTCTTTTCGGGTTATATCGGCAGTTGACAGAGGCTGACGGAGCAGCACTCCCACCGAATAAGGGCCAAGGTGGGTGAGAAGCGGCTTCCTCCGCTGATTTTCCCTGACAAAAGTACTATTTATCATAAAAAACCGCCATTTTCCGCGTCCAGTTACGTTTTATAACCAAGAAGCGTATATAATATTACTTAGTAACATTTAGTAACGCGGCAGCGTTTGACGGAGACGTAAGTACAAGCATTAAAGAGACTAATACGTTTTTGTTAGCAATGACTAATGGGAAGGAACAAGTAAAATGGCAAGTAAGACTAGATTTTCGGGACGAGGTTGGGGAGTAGATTTGCATACCCATACTCAAGCCAGCGATGGGCTTTGGACACCGGAAAGCCTGATCGAAACGGCGGTAGAACGAGGGGTGCAGGTTATCAGTGTAACCGACCACGATACCGTTGAGAACGTGAAAGCGGTAGAAATCGAGGCCACCGCGGCGGGCTTGGATTTTGTAACGGGTGTGGAAGTTACCGTTGATTGGAAAAAATCGGTATATCACCTGCTGCTTTTTGGTCTCGACCCGGACAACGCCGAGTTACGGGCGATGCTGGACGAGAGTCAGCAACGACGCTGGGAAAAACGCCAGAGAATGATTGACGCTTTGAAGAGCCAAGGCTTTACGCTAAAGGGACTGGAACCAGTGGACTATCCGGGGAGCGGCCTTTTGCCAACTTTTGAACTCTCTAGGGCACTGGTAAGCGGTGGTGAAATTGCTGATCTGGGTCAGGCTCGGGCACTCTGCCGCACAGTGGATCTGGATGGCGCGATTACTCAGCCCGTGGAACGGGCCTTGGCGATTGGGCGAGCGGCAGGAGCAATTCCAGTCTTGGCTCATCCGGGGCGAGGTGGCTCTGAGATTTCGGCGGCTCCTAATGAAGTGCTGGATGATATGGTAGCGATGGGACTGGATGGAGTAGAAGTTTACCACTACACCCACACCCCGGAGATGGAGGAGCGGTTGATGAGTTTCGCTAGAGAGCGTGATCTAGTGGTAAGCTGCGGCTCCGACAGCCACGATGAAGTACGCAAGCCACTAGACTGGCATCCTGAGTTGTGCCGCTCGCTGTTAGAACGGCTAGATCTGGAAGATAATGCCCTCGCTGCATAGAAGCAGCCTCACCTAAAATCTAGGCACACCAATGCCTTTAAGTTACCTAACTAGACCAGCAGCATTTCAAGCCACTATAGGTAAAGTCCAGACCAAGATTTTCAATCAGACAACTAGTTTCTTAATGCGAGCAATGTAGCTCGTCCGCACTTTGGCGTGGGTGTGCCTTTTGATTCCTCGGTGAGGGTAGTTAGTTACCTAAATTTGGCATCGGTCTCCGGCTTTTCCGGTTCAAATTCTTCTAAATCGTCTTCATCGGAAAAGTCGGTATCGTCGGCAGATTTATAGTAAAGCCAAAGGTTAAAGGTACTGCCTTTACCTTCTTCGCTTTCAAGCGTCACCCGACCTCCGTGCGCCTCCGCGATATGCTGCACAATCGCCAGACCCAAGCCAGTACTGCCACTACCCCGACTACGAGCTTTATCCACCCGATAGAAACGATCAAAAATAAGAGCTTGGTCTTTTTCGGCAATACCGGGGCCATTGTCGGCTACAACTACCCGCGCCCACTTTTTGCCTTTATAAAGGGCGAGGGTAATCGTGCCACCTTCGGGGGTATATTTTAGGGCATTATCTACCAAATTGAGAATGGCCCGTTTCAGCCGATCCGCATCCCCATCCAACATAACCGGATCAAAATGACCTAGCTTGAGGGTCTGGTGGCGAGCATCTGCTAAGACTCGTGTATTCATATAGACATCTAGTACTAGGGTATCCAGTTGAAGCGGAAGCAACTCAATCGTCTGTTTGGCATCAGCCTGAGCCAAGAGCAAAAGGTCTTGCACGAGGCGCTGCATACGGGCCGTTTCGCGCTCCATTGCTCCCAAAGATTCGGCCTGATTTTTTGGATCAGGATTGCGTTTGAGCAAGTCGAGATTGCCCCGGATAACGGTCAAGGGGGTGCGGAGTTCGTGCGAAGAATCGGCAATAAACTGCTTTTGCGACTTAAAACTCTTTTCGAGCCGATCCAACATAGCATTGAAAGCCCGACCAAGGCGAGCCACTTCATCGTTGGAGTGCGAATCAATCTCAATCCGTTCTGCTAGGTTATTATTAACCCCAATGCGGTAGGCGGCGGCGGTAATTTGCTCCACCGGGGCAAAAGCTTGGAGCGTTACCATCCAGCCAATCAGGGCCAAGAAACCAATCGCCGCCAATACAATTAAGATAATAGGAATCGTCAGGTTACTCACAATCGAATCAAATTCCACCAACGAACGCACCGTTTGAATATGACCCACTACCTGACCGCGCACCGCTAAAGGAATAGTATAGACTCGCACCAACTCTCCGCCTTTTAGCCTCAAAGTAGCAAAGCTGGAAAGTTTAGCGGAATTGTCCCACAATTTATCCAAGGCATCTTTGGTCTCACGCAAGGTCATAACTTCCACATTAGGTAGTGACCAAACCTGACCACGTAGGAGCGTAACCCGCAAATAAGTTAGAGAAGCCGCCAAGTCACAACAATTTGATTTAAAGACGGGGCTAACTGGAACTGGAGTAGGGCGTGGTAGACCCGTGCGACCAGTTTCAGGGGGAATATCAACCGGGGCAGCCCCCAAAAGAGCCTGTTCAAAATCAGCTAAATCTTGGGGAGTAAACTCGGTGTGGGTGGCAAAATAGAGCCGGGCCTCTTCAGCCCGTTCTTGCAAGTTTTGGTTGACCTTCCCCTCCAGATTAGTTACCACCATCAAATAAATTTGCCAAGATAAAATCCCCAAAATGAGAAAGGCTAAGGTAGAATAAACCACTACCAGCCGAAACCGGATCGAACTATTATGATAAAGGGCTAACAACCTGAATTTAACCATACTTTCTAAATCACAGAGTATTGGTTTAGCTAAAATAACCGCTTATTTCGCAGCCGTGTTAACCGGAGGCTCAGGCTCCCGCAGAGCGTAGCCGACTCCCCGCACGGTATGAATCAGTTTGTTACGGCCTTGCACTTCCAATTTACTACGCAAATAACGGATATAGACCTCAATAATATTCGACTCCCCCCCAAAATCGTAACCCCAAACCTTATCATAAATCATTTCACGATTCAGCACTTGGCGCGGATACTGCATAAAGAGGTATAAAAGCTCAAATTCTTTGGAAGTTAATTCAATAAGCTGACCGTTGCGCCGGACTTCGTGGGTAGCCGTATTTAGGGTAAGGTCAGAGAATTGTAACATTTGTACGTCACCGGGCATTTTGCGGCGCAGATGCGCCCGAATACGAGCCAATAATTCATCAAAGACAAAGGGCTTCACCACATAATCATCGGCTCCGCTATCCAATCCGGCTATTTTATCGCTCACCGCATCTTTCGCCGTAAGTATTAGAACGGGAGTATCACGTAGCTTCCGCATTTCACGACAAACTTCTAGGCCATCTATACCCGGCATCATTAGATCTAGCAAGACCAAATCAGGGGCACTCTGGCGAAAGCTAATCAACGCCTCTTCCCCATTCAACGCCGTCTCCACCTCATAACCCTCAAACTGCAAGCCCCGGCTCAAGAGATCCAATATTTCAGGATCATCATCCACCGCTAAGATTCTCAACATAATCTTCCTATCAATCTATTATAAATAAAATTCCTATAACTTAAATCCCAGAGCAAAAACTTACCTGAAAGACAGGTTGCTACTTAGTAATACGTTCTAAAGCAGAAGAGAGTTTCATTCTTATTGAGGAGGCCAAACTATCCGCCAACCGCCTTCCTGCTGGAGCAATACCAGCGCCTCGAACAGAGGCATCTTTTGACCGGAGTAGATGGTTACTTCAATCTGATAGGTAACGCTGGCCCGTTGACCCACAATTACCGGGTCGCGGTTAACTTTGAGGATTTCAGTGCGAGAGATCGAGGCTTCTAATTTAGCCCGATTCAGACGATCCACAAACTCGTTACGGCTAATCTTGAGTTGCGAATCGGTACTAAGCAAATCATAAGCTTGGGAGAAAGAGCTATCCCGCACCAGTTCGAGATAACGCTGGGCTATATCGGCGGGCAACAAATTATCACTACAGCCCACTAACAGCAGCGAAACCAAGAGAAGCATTATTCCACCAAAATATTTTAGCTTCAAACTCAACCACACTAACATTTATGTTCTTCCTGAATAATGGCAACAGCTTTATTTTTTAATTACTAAACAATTTAATCGGTTATTTTTACTTCGATTAGAATTGATTGATTTACCTTGAAAGCCTATAATTTTTAAGCCGTAAATCAGGTTATCACCGCTTAGAATCAGTCCAGATTGATTATTGCCAGACAAAGAACCATCGAGCGTAACTCCTGAACCATTGCTGTCGCAGTTTCCTATCAGCTTAACACCTGCTGGCAAAGGAAGTAACTGCGTATTGATATTAATCTGGTTAGGGTCAAAGAGCGTAATAATTTGACCCGCCAACGCATTTTTCAAGGCCCAACTAAGAGTTCCAACTTTGGTGAAATCGCCATAGTCAGAAGATTCACTAACGTTAAAAAAGGGAGCTATAGTCATACAAGCACCTGCATAAACCGCAGTATATTCTCCAGTCGTTTCAAACAGACCATAATTCTGATAATTAACCAAAGGTTTAAGAGGTAGTTGTGTCCAATCTGCTCCTGCTGCTCCTAGATTGGTAGCGATGACCATTCCAGCCGGAATTTTAGCTCCAAGGAGAAAATCGCCACCGCCTGTTCTTTCCTGATTGAAAAGTTGAATGTAATTATCTACTGTAGCTAGATCGGTAGCACCAATATTCCATTCTTGGATTTTGTTTTGGTTAACGGCACTAGGGCAAGCTACATTAAAATAGAGGGGGAGGGTATTACTCTTGCCAGCACAATTATTATTCACCCACATATTGATACTATTTGGGTTAAGATCAATTTCGGTATCATCTGCACATCCAACTACAGAACCATAGATATTGTTACCCTGAAATAGGTTGGAAGTAGGCACAGAGAAAGGCGAAACTTCGTCCTTACCGATTACCTTGATACCATACCAGCCAACAATCTGATTATTCAATATCAAGTTTGAAGTAACTACTTCATTACTTTTTTCGGTATCTTGGCAGAGTGCAAGAGCCGCAGCATAGTTGCCGGAGGAACCACCACTACAATAGGCATGACCTGGCATATTATAATTATTATTGATTGGATGTTGAATGATATTATTTTTAATCGTCCAGTTACTACTAGAATACAGGCTGAATGCGGCCCATGCTTGGTTATTCGTGATAGTGTTACTGATAGCCACACCACCCCAAACCCGATCTATATCTATTCCAGGGCCACCATTGTCTTGGATTGTATTGTTATATATTAGGGGGGTGTAATTCCCTAATCCAAAATCATTAAGTTGTCTGGTCATGTAGATACCTGAACCTGGGTTTCCGGTGTAATCACATTGCTTACCGTTATTTTCAATCAGGCTATTCTGCACTACCATACCACTTCCAGCAATACCTATTCCATCACACTTAGCCCCAGTAACACGAACATTGTCTACCGTTATACCATGATCGGCAATACCAAGGAGACTTAAGTTATTGGCATCCACCGTAAGGTTAGAGATCGTAATGGCAGAATTACTATTGTTATGCACCACAGCCGCTGGAGTACCCGTTCCATTACCTTGCCAAGGTGCAATTGCTTTCAAGATAGTGCTATCACGACCAACACCGATTAGTTTGTGACCTGTTGGCATAGAAATCTGAGCAGTGGTATTCCAAGTACCTGACCCTAGCTGAACACAATCAAACTGATTTACAGCGTCTTGTAAAATTCCGTCCAGTGGCAAAGTATAGCAACCTAAGAAATTCGATTGCAAACTAGATTCAATATACCTTTCGATATGTTTTTCTTCATAGTTAGGATTTATCAATGGGATAGTTAGTAATCCAACCAAACAAATTAACAAAATTGTTCGAGGAAATAAGTTTTTAATCAAGAATTTAATATTTCTCATCTCTAGCCTCTGACTATTTATCATTACTATTTTACTTTTTTGCCCAAGACCCAGCCCGGCGCACCAACCAAAATATCCTCTTGGCGGAAACCGATCCAGCCATCCCCATTATAATCCTTACCTGCAAGGGTCTCGGCGAGGCGACCGACAAAATCAGCCTCACTTAGCCGTCCATTATAGCCATTTTCCCCTAGATAATCTACTGCCAGTCCCAAGATAAATTGTCCAGCGTTGGGTTGTTCAGGAGTGACAATCGCCGCCGCTAAATCGCCCCGACTATCTAGCCGCGTTACTACTTGATGATAGAGGTCAAAGACCCGGCGAGAATCCCCGGTCTTTACCAGAGGAGGCGGTCCAACCACTAGGGGGGTGGCATAATCGAAAATAACCCCGTTGAGCGAAACCCGCAACAAGCCCCAGTTAGTTTGACCGGGCAATAAACCGGCCCCTAGGGAAGCATCCTGACGCACCTGAATAGCCACCTTTAGTTCGCCACTCTCCTTGGGATTGACAAAGCGGTCGGGTATAGGCTGAAGCCAAGGAGGAGAGGCAAAAATCCGCCCACGTATCCCTCCCTTTAGTTGCAGGGTCAAAGTTTTGGTAAGCGGTTGTAGCACCAAACTCAAGTCTCTAGCATCTGCAATAGCCCCAAGCGGCACTAGATCAAACCCAAGCGTACTGCTAGGAAAGAGCGGAGTCTCTATATCGGCCAGTTCGAGCGGAGCCGCCACCGAGGGAAATAGTAGACGCAATGATTCGGAGAGATAATCGGAGGTATTGCCCGAAGGTGCTGGAGGTTCCGGCAGGCGTGGCCTCGGTGTCTGAGCAGAGGCCGCCGAAAGGTTCAATAACAGTGCTAGTAGCAGGAGGCCCAACCTTACTACACGCCACCTCCCGCTGGCTTGAGCAGCAAGGAGGTGGTGCGAATAAGAAGGTTCTCTTTGAGGTTTAAGCTTCATAAACATCAATCAGGGATTAAAAGTGGGAGTGGGTTTAGGACTAAGATTAGCAACCGGAGTGACCAACCCGCCGGAAATAGTGGCACTGATGACTGGCCCCACCGTCTCCGTTGGTAAGTGGAAGACATAGACCTTTTGCTCCCCGATTAGGTAGAGCTTTTTATTGAAGGTATCCATTGCCACATCACACAAGTTGTCAAATTCTTTACCGTTAGGCAAAGACCGGAATTGCTGAACAAAGCCGCCACCCTCTTTTTGGAATTGAAGCACCCGCTTCTCGCCATCCGCCACGAAAGCATAGGGATAATCAAGCGCTCCTACCTGAAGGGTACGCGGACTATTAAGGGGCGGTCCTACCCTTTCCCCAGCGTTCAAGTCGTAGTCGGCCTGAACTTCGCCTTTAGGCTTGCCACTAGGCCGGGCGAGTTGGAGCATCCGCCCCTCTTTGCTTATGGTAAAAATAGTCCCATCAATGGACATTGCACTAATCTGATCCAGTTTAAGACCATCCCCTGTCACGGGATTGAGCCACTCGTCGGGAGTGCTGCTATAAGCACCTGAATTATATTTTAGAATCTGGCTCCCAACTGGCCCTACCAGATAGAGATTACCTTGATAAGTTGCAATCTGGCGCACTGGTCTAGTCCAGCCTCCTGTTCCCCCCAACTTTACGGCGGCCCAATCCCCTTTGGAGGGGTTGTAGATATAACAGATATTTTGGTCATCCAAGACTAAAATACTATCCTGCCGGGAGGTCATTGCGACAGGTTTGCCAAAGACCGCACCACCGGCGGGGTCGCCGGTTTTGAGAATCGGCTTGATACTGCCGATTAAATCGGCAGCATAGATAGTACCCCTTCCAGTATCCATTAGATAGAGCATATCACCGACTGGGGAAAGCACTGCTTGGGTGAGGCGTACATCCGTGCCTTGGCTGGTCAGGTCAACCGCTAAGCGCAGGTCAGACGGTATCACCACTCGGTTAATATTGTCAAGGGTAAGCTTCAAACCGTTCTGGACACTGGCAATATCGGGCAGGTTGGGTTTTTCTTTGGCAGCAGCGGCAAGATCAACTTTGGCCTGCTCAATCAATTTGCGAGCCTCCGCTGGATTAGTGGCGGCTAGGATACCTGCTTGTCCACGCTTTTGCTCTGCCGCTTTTACCAATTCCAACGCCTTTGAATTGCCACCGCCCGCCCCGATAACCGCAAAGAGCAGAAACAGCACCGCCACCACCAACAAAGCTACTAACCCGACCGTCAACCACCAACGCTTACCGTTAGCTATTTTGTCTAGTTTTTGCGTTTCAAGTTGGTCTAGGGGGGGAGCATCATAGCCTTTAACCCCAACAAGATCCACGTAAGGGCTATTGGCAGGGGTGGTTTCCAGACGGCCTAATAGTTTACCTCCTGATTTTTTACCCCACCCGAACCGACGTTTAGGCTTGAGGGGTGAGGTACCCCAAACCTGCTCAGGCTCTTCGTTGATCGAAGGCAACGGCGGAGAATAGGAGTGAGTGGTCTTAGGCGGTAAATGCTCCGCCTTTGGGGACGCTTCGCCATTATAGGTAAAATCGCGGGTGGGTGCGGGTGATTCATCCGGCGGCGACGAAGGTTTTCGGTTACGCAGATAAGGCGGTTGCTCCAGATTATCTTCCTCCCGGCGCAACCAAGGATCGTTAAGTTGGTCATCGGCCAACAACGGCTCAAGGGGGTTGGCCGGGGGTTGGCGGGGTGAAGTTATCTCCTCGCTCCAAGTCTCTGCTCCAGGTTGAGGTGAGCGCACATTCTTGGGAATAAGACGAGGAGGCATATCCTCATAGACATAATCGTCACGTTGGGCGGGAGCGCTCTGATTTCGGTTGCGGGCCGCAAATTTAGAGGTAAAGAGGCTAACCGAGGCGGCAACACCTTCTACGGAAGAACGCAAGCGGCTCTCTTCGGGCTTAACCGGACCCGCTTGGAGGTTCTTGGTTTGATTGGAAGCATAGTCCGCTTTGGCCTCCACCGTCAGTACATAGCCGTCGGTAAGATGGAAGGAACGAGCAAAATCGGCTAGACGGTAAAGAACGGCCCGATTATCCTCCTGATTTAGGAAAAAGTTCTCGGCCTGTTCGTTATTCAATTGTTCGGCAAAGCTAGTGGAGCAGAGTACCAACAAGTCGCTCTCCTCAAAGAGATGGTGACTAAGTAGTGGCTCAATATTAGAGTGACGGCCCAGAGGATTAAAGAGATCACTGCGTCGCGGGCTATCGGAGGTGGGATTGGGAGTAAGTGGGCGCGACGCTAGATTTTCCTCAAGTGGGGCTTGGGAGGGCAAAGCTATAAGTTGGCCCTGATGGTTTAGAAAAGCTTGAGTAGGAGCCATTTGAGCCAGATATAGTTCTTTGCCACGTACTACCGCACAGGTTACACCTAACCCCCGCCGTTCGGGAGGCAACATTGCACTATTGCGATTGAAAACCTTTTGATTGGCAACTTCAAGAGCATGACGTAAAGCACTCGTGATTGTAGCACTGACGGTAAAGTTATAATATTCCTGAAGGATGACCATCTGCGTTTCGGCGCAGACCGTCGCACCTTCCGTCCGACTCTGTCCGCCTTGGTCAAGCGGGTTCGAGGGTGCGCCCTCGATTTCGGTAATAATATAGAGTGTCCCTTTTTTCTGGATCGCTGATGGTGGCATATAAAGTTCGGCATCCACCAAGCAGACACCTCGGTCACGCCTCATCCCACCGCTCAACTCCAGTTGGTTTGCTACCACATACATTGCGCCACCCCTATTCGCCTTTTTTCGGATTGATCCTCTCAAGAGCGGCGAACCTGCTCTGCAAATGGCCTGTTAACTTTCTCAACACTTCAGATTACTGCCTTTCTGAGGCCGCAGCCAAGTAGTGCTTAGAGTACTTCCGCACAGTGATTCTTATGTCATGTTGTTTTATTAATTATAACAAATTTTAGAGTTTTGTCTATAGTTTTTTAGCCCGGTTAGTTCGTCTGAACTTTCGAGTTTCAACGCACAAGCTCAAAGAATCAGCATGGCATCACCAAAACTGAAGAAGCGGTAGCGTTGTTCGACCGCTTCGCGATATGCCCGTAGAATAAAATCCGGCCCGGCGAAAGCACTAACCAACATAAGCAACGTAGAGCGTGGCAGGTGGAAATTGGTGATAAGCGCGTCCACCGCCTGAAGGGATTTGCCCGGATAGAGAAAGAGGCGAGTCTCGCCCGCAAAAGGTTGCAACTGCCCAGCATTATAGGCGGTTTCAAGGGTGCGAACTGCGGTAGTACCCACGCTAATAATCCGGCCACCGTTGGCACGAGCAGTGTTGAGCCGTTCGGCGGTTGCAGGGTCAAGGGCGCACCATTCGCTGTGCATCTGGTGTTCGAGGGCGTTTTCCTCTTTAACTGGCTGAAAGGTATCCAACCCCACGTGTAGCGTGACTTTTTCCAAGCTAACTCCCCTAGCTTGCACCTCCTCTAACAAAGCAGGCGTAAAGTGCAATCCGGCGGTAGGAGCCGCGGCACTACCCTGCAAATTCGGGTTGGCATAGACAGTCTGATAGCGTTGCGGGTCAGTGGGCGACTGGTGGATATAAGGCGGAAGGGGCATTTGACCGTACTTCTCCAAAAAGGGGAGTGGGTCACGCGCGAAAGCAATGTAACGACCTCCCGAAGGAGCTATTTCTCGTACCACAGCCTCTAATGGTTCCCCCGATTCTGGCCCAAAGCAAAAGTGTGCGCCCGGTTTTGTCCCTCGTCCCGGTCTAACCAGTGCCTCCCAACAAAAACCGCCCCATGAAGGAGCGGGACGCAACAGCAGTAGTTCAATTTGACCACCACTCGGCTGCTTTTTGCCAAAGAGTCGGGCTGGAATAACCTTGCTCTCATTCACCACCAGCACATCACCCGACCTGAGATAGTCAAGGAGGGCGCGGAAACTTTCGCGGTGAGTAAGAGTCTCTCCCGCGCGGTCAAGAACTAGCAAGCGGGAAGCGTCGCGGGGTTCAGCAGGAGTTTGGGCGATCAGTTCGGTCGGCAATTCATAATCAAAATCACCCGTTTTTAATTCGGAAATTGGCAGGGTCATTATCTTTTTCGTCTTTCCCGAAGGCTTATTCAAACAAAACTAACCGAAAGCAAATTATAATATCTACAAAAGACCAAAGTATTTATCGTTAATATAAAGAACGGCCACAGGTGTACCCGCCGTAGGTAAAGTATGATGCTTCAAATCATCCCGTGCGGCAGAATTATTGCCTTCTAAGGTTCTACCAGAAGGACTTCTAAAACGGTAACTAGCACTAACTATATGTTTCCGTTTGCGGTTAGAATGGCTACCAGTGCTGATGTTCGATCTTTCGCCCTTAATACTAACCAACTCCCCTTGCAAAATTTGACCAGTCTTCTCAAGGTAGTGCCGCCTAGCCACGACATATAAGAAAGCCAAACCCACAATTATCAAAAACAACCCCAAGAAGATCACTACGATAGATGGAAAGAGACTAAGCCTGTACCGACTGCTCCGAAAGGGAATAGTTACCATTATAAAGCCCATAAAGCCAAAAAAAAGTGCAATCACCAACGCCCAGATCCACCCTTGGCGGTCACGCCGATCACCTGTAAGGAAAGGACGGCAGCGTGGGTTCAGTACAAACAAATTATAGGGTATCGCGCTACTATTAGTGTTATCCGTATTATCTAACATAATACTCCAACTTATCATCGCAACGAGCAGTTCAAAACTTCGAGGTAGGGGCGTATTGCATACGCCCAGCCTGCAGCGTACATACGCCCAGCCTGCAGCGTACATACGCCCAGCCTGCGGCAGGTTTATTGCAATAAACCCCTACCAAGGGAGGTTATCCGCCATCCCTCGGTAGAGCAAAACTGGTGTTATTTAGACACAAGCCCTGAGTGAATAACTGCTATTTCGGAACAAGCGGTGAAAAATCCCTGAGCTTGCACCCAAAAGCCTTGCAGCTACCTGATAGCGATATTCATACAGCCTCTTCACTTAGGGCACACAAGCGTTGCTAAGTGGTGCATAGAAGCCTGTGAAACTATCGTAGGAGTAGGAGCCCACGCAAATAACCCCTAGGCCAGTTGCCATAGAATTAAGCTGAGAGGCACTAATCAGTGCGTTGTTCTGGATACTATAGTTGCCAAGATTACCACCAGAAGCGGAAAAGGTGCTATTTTGCACTGTTATCGTAACCGGGCTACTGTTATGGAGACCATAGGTACGGTCATACATACCAATGTTGAGGTTGGTGCTAACGGCAGTGATGTGGGTGATGTGTACATGGGTCGCGTTGCTAGGGACGTAGATGGCTACCTGAGAGGTATCAATAAGAGCGGAACCGGGACTAGTGTTCTCTACTGTAAGGAAGCGGATTTCGCTGTTGGAGGCCATAACAAGGGTTCCAGTAATAGGTGGGGTTGCTCCCCCAGGATTACTATTACTAATAGTCGAAGAGATCACAGTAGTATCTTCGCCCGAACCTTCCAAATCCACATAAGGCAGAAGGGAGAGGGATTGGCTACCCAAGTCATATTGCCCCGGTTCTAGCTTGAGGAGATAGGGTTTAGTGGCGGAGGGATTAGAGTTGGAGATAGTGTTCATTACCGAGAGCAGGGCCGTACCGTTCTGAGTAGGCGTACCGTTGGAACCGAGGAGCAGAGTGTGCGAATAGCGCACAAGGCTGTTGGAAGTAAGGGAGGCTGCCGGGGGCTGAAGTTGCACCACCGCAGACTGTGGGCTGCCACTAGCCGAGCTAATCGGGATCAGGCTTATGACAAGGCCCACCAACAAAACCAGCACCAAAGACAAGTAATAGCTGTACCGACTTGACATAGTAACTCCTTTTTTGTGGATGAAACTAACATTTTGGTTAATCAGAGGGTAAAACCAGTTCTATTATAGCGCAGATTAGCACAAAAGAATATCACCAACCCAGCCGATTTGCCCCACCTCTTGCTACACGCGGTTGCCAATCTTGCTCCTCTAGCACCGCCACTAACGCCGCACTCATCACCAAATCATCGTGCAATAGAGGATCGGGAACCGACCATTTCATAAGTTTCCCCGGCCCCGGACGTACCTCATATTCCACCGCCTCAAGTTGTCGCCAGAAAAGCACTGTCTCTTCCGCCCCGTCTGGCGCATACTCCTTATACCGCCCACTATCCACCACTCCCAAGAAATTCCAGCCCAAACTACTTTTGGAGGCGGAACTAAAGACAAACGGTATCACTTTGCGCGGCAGTGCCTTTTCCAAGAACGAGGATAATCCCGCCCCCACCCCCGTAGCATCCACCACCACCCATCTAGCCGCCCAAGTCTCCTTAGCCAACGACACCAGTCGGGTGTAAAGTGTGGTCTGTTTTACCCCCGTCCACAAATAGCGTTGCACCACCCGGTAAATTGGCTGATTGCCATTGTAGGATGCTGCTCTGCCAGTTGACACCTCCTCGTGGGATGCTGCTCCGCCAGTTGACACCTCCTCGTGGGATGCTGCTCCGCCAGTTGATACCTCCACCACCGTCACCGCCGTACTATCCCGGCGCGGATTAGTAGCCCGAACCTCCGCCTCGTTCATAGACTCTTCATCCTCACCCGCCACATCTACCAATAGCGCATAAATTTTGCCAACTTGCCGGTCGGCTGGCCGGTCGGCTGGCCGGTCGGCTGGACGCGCCCCGTAACGATTATGGCTACCAACCATCAGGGCGCGACGTGCCGAATTAAACAACCCGCCGTTACCATCCAACTCTTTCAACTCATATTCCGTCCTGATAAACGGATGATCTGGCCCAAATTGAGCAATCCGCGCCCTCACCCGCTCCCCATACGCCGGAAGAGACTCCGCCACCTGCTTCCAATCCACCAACCAGAGCCGTTTTGTAGGGGTATCGGGTGTCGGGTATCGGGGATCAGGTATCGGATAATTCCTGACACCTGACACCTGACACCCGTCACCGAACACCTGATACCCTGCCTCTAATTCTCTCAAATACCTCATTTGCCGCGCCAAAAGTGTTCGACTCGTCCAAACCGTCCCCAAATATAACGTCACCGCATTAGTCGAAGCCGCCATAGGGTCAAAGACGGCATCCCACCTTTCTGGCAAAATATCCTGCGTCTCATTCGCCACCAACAGGAGCGAAGCCGTTTCACCTCGGACATTAGCCGACGGCGCAGCACTCAAAAAGCGAGCGTTGGCTTTACCCAACCGCACAATATAGCCATCTCTTTGCTTGACCATTCCCCGATTGAAAGTGTTATCGAGCCTTGCCACCAAACGATCTCGGCTAATGATGCTCTGCCGCAAGGTTGGCGCACCCACCACAATCTGACCACCGATGATGCGGTATTGGTTGAGCAGATAGGCCAGCAGTTGCGCCAATGCCTCATCTTTCCCGGCCTGCCGCGAAAAGACCCACACAAATTGACCGCCCTGCCCCACTTGCACCGCTTGAATTACCGCCTTAATCGGTGGCAATTGGTAAGGTCGTAGCCGATAACGCGGCATTAGAACGCGATTAAAACTCTCTATATCAGTCAACACTTGACGAAGTGCCTCTGGATTTAGTTCGGTCATTTGTGTAGCTCTCCCCATTTAACTAACCGCCACTATTACTTAGTCCAGTCACCAGCGCACCCGAAAGTTTCACTGGCTCCTGACTATTCACAGGCTTAATTTTGCCGCCTTGTTGGTTTTGACCTAGCTTTTCCCGCTCCGCCCTAATTAGATCATTTTCCAGTTCTGGTTGTTCGTCACCTAACACCCTCCGAGCCGTAGCCAGCGAATGAATCGAAGAGGCCACCAAACCCACCTCTTGCGTTACCAATGCCGCCCGGTCACGTGGCAACACGTCCGGCCAAATAATCCGCGAGCGGTAGACCGGAAGCCCGGCCAAGCGCAGCATCATTCGGTTGCGACGATCTAACACCTCATCCCAAATCCGCCGCTTGCGTGACACCCGCTGAATTACAGGATGGAGCATTAGTTCCAACGCTACCCCGGAGGATTGACCCACCGCCCCGGCCCGCTCCCGACCAAAACCGGAAGCGGGAGCCTCGGTCAAATCATGAAGCATTTGATAGAGCAGTTCCAAATATTTAATGTGCAGGTCTACTCCACCAGAAGAGAGCATTTCTAGCAATTGCGCCTTAGCCCCTTCCGGTAAGTGCCAGATTGCCCCCGGCCCAACCCGTAGCCCTTCGCTATCCTCCACATTTTCCAACACCAGCACCGGATTGCCGCTCATTTGTAATAGCTGAGATAAGACCGAAACCCGCACATTAAACTCACTTGCCAGCGGCAAAATATCTTCTAGGTCACTTTCACCCCATGCGCTGCGCGGCACGGCCCGATTGGGGAATAGCACGTAAGGAATAAAGCCGTAAGGGTTAGGGCCAGCAATGATAGCCGTCCGGTTCACCTCCACCGAATATTCCGCCTCCGTCCACCGTTCGATTAGTTCCACGTCCTGATTATCTGGCAGAGTATCCAAGGTGAGGCCAACCGCATCAAAGAGATCAGAGCCATACTGCTCCCTAGCCTCACCCGCCGTCAGTTGATATTGCTCCGTCACCCAAGTAAGTTGCTTCAGGTCAGAATACTTAAACCCCGCGTTCAGCCGCGTAACATCAACCGCCCGCACCACCACCCGGCCACCTGTGGGATGCGGCTCCGCCCGTTGATAACCTGTTGGATGCGGCTCTGCCCGTTGATGAAGCGAGTCATACTCATTCGGCTGAAGTGTCACCTTAAAGCCGCCATCACCCAAAACCGCCGCATCCACCGCCGCGTCATAATCCACCTGACCCAACCCGTTATCATCCCACATCTCCCGCAGTAATTGTTCCGCCGCTTTTATGCCCTGCTGCGTCAACTGGTGGTTGTCCGTCGGTTGATTACTGATTAATTCAAACTGCACCGGTTTACCAATGAAGTAAGAAGCATGTTTTTGGATAAAAGCCCGCGCATAATTGACGGTAAGGCGACGTTCACCCGGACGGCGCAACTCGTTCCATTGCGCCCCACGATAAAAATTTAGATATTGCTGATAGCGCGACCATCGCGCCCCGGCCTGATTGCTCATCTGATAATCCGTCAGTGTCGCCGGAGGCATTAGATAGGCATCACTAGAAAAAGGATTGATTGCCATAAAAACTCCTTTCTTCCTTATATACTTCTTCCTTTATAATGGAAACTCCACATCCCCATTCGCTACTATTTCCGCTAGTTCGAGATGGATCACCACATTCGAGGGCAGATGAGGCAACGCTCCCGGTGCGCCTTGCTCCTGTTTTATAGAGACGATCTGTACCAAATATGGACCCTCCCCTTGCAAATCGTAAAACTCAAACCGAGTACCAGCCTGATACAATTTCCACAACCGATAAGCCTTCACATGGGCCGAATCCGTAGTTGGCTCCAACGCCCCTATATCCCCTGCCGTCACATCTGGCCGACCATCCAAGCCGACCGCTTCCGGTGAGTTGGTTAAATCTAAAGAAAGCTTCCAATAGCGGCCCAGTTGCGGCTTGATCTCCGTCAAGCGGTAATCAATCCAAACCCGCCGAATCATCGAGGAGAGTGGGCCAGAGATGTAAAAATAGATGAACCAGCCAAAGCCCTCTTGATTAAAGCCCACCGGAGGAGAAGGTGGGATGGTGATCGGAGCGAGTAGCGGATTATATTGCGCCAGAGGCTTTACCAATCCCAAAGATTTAGGAACCGCCCAATCGGTTGCACCCGAACGGATATTGCGAGCCGTTGGGTAATAGTCAAAATCACCATAGTGGTTACTCAACTGAATCCAAGCCTCATCTAGCCCCGGCTCGTTCTGCATAAAACACGCATAAGAGACGCTACCCGCAAAAGCATCTGGTAGCGGCCAATCAAACCAGCCATCTTGAGTGCCAAAGTGGAGCCACTCAATCCCACAGCGCAAAATCTGACAAAGGTGAGGCAGGGCTGAGTTAACCCCGGCCAGCCTTGTCAGGTCAGGAGGCGATATAAAAGGAAGGGTTAAGGTTCCATTATTAATGGAAGGCCAGTCATTGCCGTAGTTGGTAAGGTCCAGACCACTAGCACTCATCTCCGAAAATGACCAGCGTGAAAGTTTGTCCGTACCAGCGTGAAGGGCCATCAAGAGAGAATCGCGCACTATTCCAGAGCCAGAGACCAGACAAGTAATGCCAGAGGTCTCAGCAAAAGGCGAGATCCGCCACCAACCACCACCGGATGCGGCTCCGCTGTGGGATGGCACTCCGTCGCTTGATGATGCCGGGTCATAGCACCAGACCGTCCGGCCCCCGCTCTCCGCCACCTGATCTATTGCCGCAAAGAGGCAATCCCCCGCCGTGCAGAGTGACCAGACCCAACCGCGCGGAACGCGCTGCACCTCTACCGCATACGCGCCGGGAGTAGTCCCCACGTGAACCCGCACCAAACGGCCATTCATACAACCCCACAAAGAGCCGTTGAAACTGGTTAAAGAACGCCAGTTCCCACAATCGGGATGACCGGTCAAATAGCCGGGAGTGCAAGCAAGGATTTTGGCAACGGTATACTTCAGTTCATTTACTAACGTAGTGGTGTTATAGACCACCTGCCCCTCGAAACGATAAAGGCCCGTTTGAGTGCCAATCCAGATAGCCCCCTCGTGCAAACAGAGAGCGGTAATCTTGCCGCCTACTTGGAAGGAGTGCCACGCCCCGCCCGGAACGTTCCAACCTAGCTCGTAATCACCACCACCTAAGACATAAAAGAGGAAATCGAGGTAGACTATTGCCCGACTAGCAGGCATACCTTGGGGAGTAATCCCGGTGGAGAGAACATAAATCTCAGAGCCAGTGCAAGCGATAACCCGCCCGTAAGGGTCATAACCGCAACTCACCACATTAGCAGTACCGGGAATAGTGCCAAAGAGGGTTAGCCCGGTAAAGTTTCCACTAGTATCCACATTTACGGTGTAAACGTCGCGATTACGGATAAGATAGACCGTATGGTTGCTACTTTGCGCTGCCGCCGCCATTTCGGTTGCTCCCGTAGTAGGCGTGATATTGTAAACCTGTTCAGCCGGGCATAGCATCAGCCCTTGACCGCCCAGCACCGGACGCAGCCCAATCAATTCACAGACTGCACCGCCGAAATCACCCTGCCCTTCACTCAAGAAAGTGCGCGAAGCCCCGCCCCGAAAATCTTCCCAATAGAGCCGACGGAAGGGCGACGACGAGACCGCATCAGGAGAGCCCGTGATAGCCTCTTGTTTACTAACCACGCCGAGCGAATCGGCCTGTGCCGCTACATCAAACCCGGCGGTAGGAGCATTGGCGGTGTATTTGGTGTAATTCACCACCGTGCCACCCTTACCGCCCCGATAGAGCATATACCCCCGCCCGTTCAAATCCACATCATGTGTTGTGCCTGCTACCATAAATCACTCCTTCTAAAAACTATTTTGCACCTCACCTACCTTAATGCCCCGCAACCGCTTACGCAGTTTGATACCATCTTGGTACATCCGCTCATAATACCCCGCGTTATCCGTCCGATTGCGTCCTGCTCCAGCGTCACCCCGCTTGCCTCGCTGTTCAGCCAACCACGCGACCGCCCGACCACAGACGTAATAAACCAGCAGAATTTCGTCATAAGCCGCAACATCTAGCACCGTACTATCCAACGGCAGCGGCGAAGTGTAAGCCCCCATTACCCACAGCACAATCGCTTGATCTGTCCGACCACCTATCGCCACTGGCGGATAGCGAAAGACCAACACCGGATTTGTGACCGCCCATGGTTCTAGTTCCCAACAATTCCGATAAATTCGAGGGTGCGTATCCGTGCCATAAGGTGTGCCAACATGCTCATCCGGTCCCACTAACCGATCACATACCTCCCCACGCGGCAACTTTTGACCCGCCGGAGACTCCACACTTCGCACTGTACCGGGCAGTAGTGGTGCTTGGGCTAGATACGCCGCCAACGAATATTCCCTTTGTCCCGGTACGGCTTCCAAAATAATCCGCACCAAAGGCGGAAAATCTACCGAAAGCTGATTCAACGCTTCATCTAGCCAGCCATTCAGCAGCGTGTCCGACCAGAGCGAACTACCAGAGACCACCACATCATTCAATTCTGCCCGTAGCCGGGTGCGTAAATCCACACGAGTACTCATTTCCTCTTCCCCCTTCCTTCTAAAGCTAAACCCCAACCTCGATTATCAGGTAAAGAAAAAGCGGACACTATTATTGTCCGCTCTTTAAATTAGCAACCTTGTGGGATGCTGCTAAGGCTGTTGCAAAGTCTAAGAGCTACCCAATCTGGCAAGAGTAGTGGTATGTGAAAATCAACTGGCGGCACAACCAGTTGACCCAGTTGGCGCAGCATCCTACAAGATTTTGGCCTAAATCAAGACCAGAGGTAGGT
>JACAUC010000238.1 GCA_013390945.1 Candidatus Chloroheliaceae bacterium | reverse complement strand
GATAAATTCAATCGGGATTAGAAATCCCTCCTACAGGATAAATTCAATCGGGATTAGAAATCCCTCCTACAAGATAAATTCAATCGGGATTAGAAATCTACAAGATAAATTCAATCGGGATTAGAAATCCCTCCTACAAGATAAATTCAATCGGGATTAGAAATCTACAAGATAAATTCAATCGGGATTAGAAATCCCTCCTACAAGGTGGTAAAATGGAGAGTAAAATGGAGAGTTATTATTATGACTTGGTATCCTGAAAAGTATCCTGAAAATCCCAATCAAAAACAGTGGCGTTCTCCATCACCCGCGAATCATGCAAAGTTTAGGTCTACTACCCGGCCTTTTAAAGGAGCTATCCTTGTTTTCAGTTCTACTAACCTCCCTTACGTTCGAGGCGAAACCAAATGGACTGGTCCACATCGCAATCTTAGTCTAACTGCCACTTTTATTGCTGTTGCTGGCATTTTCGGCCTTATTATGCTCTTCCTTTGTATAAAGGATACCTTGTACTATAATGACTTTCAGCAAAATGGAATCGAAGTTTCTGCCGAAGTATCAAATGGCTATGTTTTTAAGAATAAGCGTGGCGATTTAAGCTACGCCCTAGCCTATTCCTTCATCCTTACCTCTGCCGATGGTGCTAAGAAAACGTTTACGGCTCAGCAGACCGTAGACGAAGTGATCTTTAACGCTCATCGGTCGGACTTGTCTACCATCTCTATCCGTTACCTCTCCTCCAATCCTAACATATCTGAAATTTCAGGGACATCCCACTTCGGTCTTGAGATTTTAGAAATGGGCCTCGCTATTGTCAGCCTTGCCGTTGCCAGTTTTATGGTCTGGTACACCGTCCGCGATATAAACTTTAATCGGCTCCTAACCGAAAAAGGTCAGCCCATCTTGGGTACAATCAAACAAGCCCGCATCGTGGAACATGAACAGGGAAAAGCGAGTCTTAGGTTTAGCTACAGTTTTATCACTCCAGCAGGTCGTACCATTTCCGCAGATCACCAGTTACTCACCAGAGTAGAAATCTATGAGCAACTTCAAATAAAGCCCGGTACAGCAGTCGGCATTGTTTACGCTGACGACAGCCATTTTAAGGTGTTGTGATCTAGGCTTAAACGTTCTGAATTACCTTCAGTACTTCTTCACCCAGCATATCGGTAATCCGAATTGCGATGGTGGTAGATTGAGCCGGGGCAGGTAGTTCGTATACCCCAACAATCAAATCGTTCTTTTTCTCCGGTAAATCGCTGAAGACCACGTTAAAGACGTTGCCATTATAGGCGGGATCTAGTTCCACGCTATTGACCATCGAACGCCAATCGCTGATACGGGCTTGGAATAAGTTGGCATCCAGTTTAAGCCGCTTGATAATGGTGGGGCTGATGAAAGTGGTGATGGTGATCTTGAGCTTTTCGCCTTGACGTTCGGCCTTAACTTCAGCTTTGGCAGGGTCGTGAGCTAAAAAGCCACTATATTTGCCGTCACCATAGAGATCCACCACCTCGATTTTGTTGACAAACTCAAGCGGTTGATTGCCCTCGTCCAATTTAACGATCCCGCGAAACTTGTTCCAATGTTCCAGCCATTCCTTAGCATCGGCTTGCGCCCCTAAGCAGAGCATTACAATGGCACGTTGCTCCTCACCACGCCGGGCCTCTAATTCGCGCTTAACCGCTTCCAAATCAAGGGGAGTGAGCGGATGGTCTACTGGTACAATTTTTACCAGTTTGTTACCTAACGTGCCATCGAAAAACGAATCGGTTTTGCTACGGGTCACTCCGATTTGCTGACAGACTAACTCTACCGCTTCATTGTGCTGGATTTGCAAATCGTAGTTGTTGATGCGGTAAACCGCAAAGGAGAGTTGGGCTGGGGGAGGGGGTTGCTTGGGCGGCTCCATTCCGTCAAAGCCATTCTGTTTAGCCCCATTCCCATTGCTCTTTTCTAGCTGTTTCTGGATAATGGTTTGGAGGCGTTTGGAAGTGGTTTGAATCGCTCCTTTGTTCAAATCGCAGCCAATCCAACGTCGCCCTAGTTTTTGGGCGACGGCTACGGTTGTGCCACTGCCCACAAAGCAATCCAGTACCAGATCACCCGGATTGGTGGTCATTTCAATAAAGAGCTTGATAAGCTCCTCTTTTTTCTCCGTTGGATAGCCAGTGGTAAAAGCCGAGGCGGTTATATCCTCCCAAAGAGTGTCCCTATCCATCAATTCAGTGGCTTCAATACTATATTCCGGCCAGCCTGTATTTGGATTTGGTCTCAATTCTCCAGCCTTAATCATCTTTTGCGCCTCTTCCTGAGTACGCATCCAGTGGCGATTTGGGGGTGGCATTTTGCCAAATAGTTCATAACTCAGGTTGAGCCTGACACTAGGAGCATCAAAGCTATGCCACCGCTCTTCTTTGGGTGAATATATCTTTGGCGGTTTTAAGCGGACTTCTCCACCTTTACTATAGAGCAGAATGTAATCGCAGCCTTCATTTAGAGAGACCACCCCATTGGCTCCACTGAAGTTTTTGCGAATACGCTTCACTACAATTTCATTAATAAAATTAGAGCCATCAAAAACTTCGTCCAAGATACATTTAACGTAGTGGATTCTGGTAGAATTTAAGTGGACAGCGATAAAGCCATCATCTTTAAGTAATTCTTTAAGCAGAGATAAGCGGTCATACATAAACTGCAAGTAAGAGTCATTATTCCAAATATCTCTATATTGGGTTTGTTCGACCAGCGATTGTCCTTCTCCCTCAATCCCCAACAAATTTTTGACACCTCGCAATTGTACCTTGCGAACATAATCTGCGCCAGAGTCAAAGGGCGGGTCAATGTAGATCAGCTTAACTTTGTGGCGAAAGCCTTTAGCGATAAGATGGGCTAGTGCCTCTTTATTATCACCAAAAAAGAGCAGACCACTGGTAGGATAATGGGATGACCAATCCGACCAATTTTGGCGTGGTGCCTCCGCTTTAAGTTCGCCGCTGGGGTCAAAAATGTGCATGGGCTGAGCCGGGCGCACCACCATCCCGGAGAGGGGACGTTTACCTAACCAAGTAAGCAACGGCCTCCCCTTTGCTTCTTCTAGCTTAATTTCTTCTTTGGGCGTTTTCTCAGCCATCTCTTATCTCAAATTTCTTGTTAATTATCTTGGCAATCGGGATTAGAAATCCCTCCTACACTGAGAGCTAAACGTTCTCGATTACCTTCAGCACTTCTTCACCCAACATATCGGTAATCCGAATCGCTATAGTGGTAGGTTGGGCCGGGGCGGGTAGTTCATATACCCCAACGATCAAATCGTTCTTCTTCTCCGGTATATCGCTAAAGACCACATTAAAGACGCTGCCGTTATAGTCTGGATCTAGCTCCACACTATTGACCATCGAACGCCAATCGCTGATACGGGCTTGGAATAAATTAGCATCCAGTTTTAGTCGCTTAATAATCGTAGGGCTAATAAAGGTGGTGATGGTGATTTTGAGCTTTTCGCCTTGACGTTCGGCCTTAACTTCAGCCTCGGCGGGATCATAGGCTAAAAAGCCACTATACTTGCTATCACCGTAGAGATCCACCACCTCGATTTTGTTGACAAACTCAAGCGGCTGATTGCCCTCATCCAGCTTAACGATCCCGCGAAACTTGTTCCAATGTTCCAGCCATTCCTTAGCATCGGCTTGCGCCCCTAAGCAGAGCATTACAATGGCACGTTGCTCCTCACCACGCCGGGCCTCTAATTCGCGCTTAACCGCTTCAAGATCAAGGGGAGTGAGCGGATGATCTACTGGCACGATTTTTACCAGTTTGTTACCTAACGTGCCATCGAAAAACGAATCGGTTTTGCTATGGGTCACTCCGATTTGTTGGCAGACTAGCTCTATTGCTTCATTATGCTGAATTTGCAAATCGTAATTGTTGATGCGATAAACCGCAAAGGAGAGTTGGGCTGGTGGAGGGGGTTGTTTTGGTGGTTCCATTCCGTCAAAGCCGTTCTGTGTAGCCCCATTCCCATTAGTCTTTTCAAGTTGCTTCTGGATAATGGTTTGGAGGCGTTTAGAGGTAGTTTGAATCGCTCCTTTGTTCAAATCGCAGCCAATCCAACGTCGCCCTAGTTTTTGGGCGACGGCTACGGTTGTCCCACTACCCACAAAGCAATCCAGCACCAAATCACCCGGATTAGAAGCTGATTCAATTACTCGTCGGAGAACTTCTTCTGGCTTTTGGGTTGGATAGCCCTTGTATTCCTTACTTTGTTCTTTAGTTACGGCGGTTTGCCCGATTATCCAAACATCATCCGCTTTTTTTTCCTCATAATCCTCATAAATTAGCTTCCCATCCTCATCACGTGCGGAGACCAATTTACCCTCGTCTTTAGACCAAACCCGCTTATCCCTTTTCACGGGTTTATCAAGGGGTATTAGGACTTTGTTATAGATGTATTTAGCCCCTTTTGCATACCACAATATCGTGCTATGGTTATTGGCAAATCCTCTCACATTACCCTGAAAATTATCGGAATAATACCACACTATTTCATTGACGAAATTTTCAGGTAGATAAATCTCATCCATTAAGCAGCGTAGAAAATGGCCTCGATGTTCATCCACATGTAGAAAAATGCTACCATCCTCTGCTAATAAATCTTTGAGTAATAGCAAGCGGTCATACATAAATTGCAAGTAAGCATCATTATTCCAAATATCGTTGTATTGGGTTTGTTCGACCAGCGATTGCCCTTCCCCCTCAATTCCCAGCAAATTTTTGACACCGCGCAATTGCACCTTGCGAACATAATCTGCGCCGGAGTCAAAGGGCGGGTCAATATAGATCAGCTTAACCTTGTGGCGAAAGCCTTTAGCGATAAGATGGGCCAATGCCTCTTTGTTATCACCAAAAAAGAGCAGACCACTGGTAGGGTAATGAGGTGACCAATCCGACCAGTTTTGGCGTGGTGCCTCCGCTTTAAGTTCACCGTTCGGGTCAAAAATGTGCATAGGTTGAGCCGGGCGCACTACCATCCCGGAGAGGGGACGTTTACCTATCCAAGTAAGCAACGGCCTTCCCTTTGCTTCTTCTAGCTTAATTTCTTCTTTGGGCGTTTTCTCAGCCATTCTGAACCTCCTCTATCGGCGGATTAATAAAGTCTATCACTTTAGCAGAAAATAAGGGTAATTCATCGTCAAAAATTAGGAGATAATCGAGGTGATTGCCCTTGCCCTGTTGGTTAAGGTTAACCCAGCGCATCGCGGCATAAGCTTTGCGGGCTTCAACCGTATTGGCCTTAGCCTCATCATTGGCTTGAATTTCCGCCACTACTGCCGCTTTATTTCGGCTCTCTTTGATCTCGACAATCAAGCAAGGGCCGGGCTGGGTACTGTTGGGCTGGGGTTTTTTACGAATGATAAAGTCAGGGAAATATTTATGAGCCGCGCCATCGGTATCCAAATACTCAATGTAAAAATCGGTGTACCTAGTATCGGTAAAACCGCCCGTAAAGAAAACATCTTCCACTTCATCCAGTGAAAATTTAAGATGATTTAGCAACTGCTCATAAAAAGTTCGTTCGTGGGTAGAAGAAAAAATATAGGGCGCATAGTGATAACCAAAGTCCTTTGGGTTATCTTCAATGCTACGAAGTTGTGAAACATAGTCCGCGCCCTTGAACGCTACTTCTAACTCATATTCACCAGTACTATTTTGTTTCCAGCTTTCCAAGCGGATAAGGGCCAGCGTCGCTTCTACATATTCGGTGGTCTGGTCATAGTGGCAGGAAATACGCTCTATTTGGCGAGGTAAACTATCCTCATGGGCTTGGTTTAGGTGAGCTAAAGGTATTTCGCCTTCGGGATAGAGTTGGGCCAAGGCCCGGTGAATCGTCATCAAGTCGAGGCGATAGAGTGCGGCAAGTTCTACTGCTGCGCTCTCCAGAGCTATCGTGTCGGCTTGTTGCTGGATAATTTGGGGCAGACCCGCACTTTTTAAGCCGAGGTTACTGGTTAAATCTAGGCTACTCTTGGTAACCTCAAGGGTAATCGTAGTAGCAATAGAGGGTTTATGTAGGCTCATTGCCAATGTTGTAAGCTGAGTACCATGCTTGCGGGTAACTTTGGTAATTGGTACAGTAATATAGAGCGGTTCAATCTTTTGCTTGCGTAATTTGACCTTCAGCCTCTTCGTTTCGGCGGTGGTTTTGTTAAGTTCGGCGATGGTGACTCTCTCACCGTAGGTATCTTTGAGTTGGTTATCTAGGGTGGCGCGATTATCTACCGAGATATAAATGCGGGCGGGCATGATATTACCGGGGGTCTGGCGCAAACAGCGGGTGGAGGCTTGCAAGACAAAGTTGTTGGAAGTGGTAAATTTGCGTACTAGGGCGCAAGCAAAGAGGCTAGGGCAATTCCAACCCTCTGTACCTTTGGCAACCAATAAGATCACCCGATGAGGTGAAAGGGGGTCATTCAAGCGATTAAAAGCGTCTATCTCATTTTTGGTAGATGCAGAGGTGTTGCGTAAAACCAAACTGCTATCTAGCCCTAGTCGCACTAATTCCTGTTCGATAACTGGACGTAGTTCTTCTAAATCTTCGGTCTTGGGGAAATAGAAGGCCATTTTAGCGCGTGAACCATCGGCAAGGCGCACCTCTTTGTAATGGAGGAAAAAATCCCTGATCGTTTCGGTTACAAAAGCGCGAACCTCCCCCTTCCCAAATAGGTAGGATTGAATACCGTCGCGCATCTCTTTGAGAATACCGTCTTTGATCCCCTCCGCCAGACCATACCAAATGACCACATCTTTGAGAACCTGTTTATTATAAAAAGGTGTTCCAGTGGTATTCACCACTTCAATTAGATTGGTTTTTTCGGCTAGGTAATCAATCGTTTTGCGAACCTTTTTAAGGTCTTTTTCCACCTCCGAGCCATAGGTATGATGGGCTTCATCTGAAAAGACCGCTAAATGTGGTAGGCTGGCGATGGTTTGTAAGCGGCGATTGGCGATCTCTTTCTTAACCTCATCTTCAGTGGCAAGTGGGGCAAATATGCCCTTGAATTGAGATTTAAGGATATTTTCTTTCTGGATTCTAATTTTCTCGGTGTTCGTTACCACAATATTGAAGGAGGAGCCTGCAATAACTGGCACATCTTTTTCCCCGGTGCGGGTGAAAGTTATTTTGAGGTTGGGGGCAAATTCGTTGTAGAGACGTAGCGGAAGAATCCGGTCATAGGGTATTTCAGATAATTCATGCAACGATTGAATGATGGTAGTGCCGGGAGCAAAGACCAGCGCATTTTCTACAAAATTAGCGTCAGGATAATTAGCACGGGGATATTCCATTGCCATTGCAAATTCGGTGGCAATAATTGTACCAATGAGAATAGTTTTGCCTGCACCCATAGTTAGGGCAAAGATGTAGCTAGGGTAATTGAGGGTCAGGGTCTCTCGCACGGTTTGTAATTTATATTTGGTGACAAAGCTATCATCGGTTTTGATACGCTGGATTAGCGCGTCATATTCGGCATCTACCGCATAAAAAGCTGGTTGTGGGATGTCTAAAGCCTCGACCCGCTCAACTTTTCGTTTATACAACTGGTCATAGAGTTGGCTGATATGTGGGGTTTTTTTGATGAGGCGCAAGTACCAATAGGTTTCAAGGGCCACCATTTGAGGTGAGCGCAAAAAGAGCAAATCTTGGCTATCCGGGTCAAATTGATATTCTAAAATCTCGGTTATAACCGGATAATCAGGGCAAGGATAACCAGCGTCGCGCCAGCCAGTAACTTCCTCCGCCAGGAGTTGATAGAGATGGCTCATTTTATTCTCTTTATTCTGGCTATTATTAGCCTCTTAGGAATTTAACTTTGCCTTTGCAGCAAGCTATATTGCAATATAGCACAAATGCTCTTTTCCAGCAAATCGAATAGGTGCTATAATAGCCCTATGAGATTTGATATATTGACCCTCTTCCCTGAAATGTTTGCCGGGCCGTTCGGGGAGAGTATTTTGGGCCGGGCAGTAGCGCAGGGTCTACTCGACATTCGGCTACACAATATCCGCGAGTGGGGCTTGGGCCGCCACAGACAGGTGGATGATTACCCCTATGGTGGTGGGGCAGGCATGGTCTTTCGCCCGGAGCCACTTTTTGCCGCACTAGAAGCGTCCCTAGAATTGCCTCCGATTTCAGCCGAAGCACCGCTTCAAGCCGATTTTCCGGTTATTTTGTTGTCGCCACAAGGTGAGGTTTTTAACCAGCAGATTGCCCGTGAGTTGGCGAGTTATCCACGCCTAGCTTTGGTGTGCGGTCATTACGAAGGCTTGGATGAGCGTATCTGTCGCTATGCGGTTAACCGCGAGCTTAGTATTGGCGACTTTGTCTTGACTGGGGGTGAACTGGCGGCCATGGTGGTAGTAGATGCGGTGGCCCGTTTGATACCGCAGGTCTTGGCGGAGGATTCAGCGGGTGAGGAATCGCACACTCGCCCGTTGCTGGAGTATCCGCACTACACTCGCCCAGCGGAGTTTCGAGGCTGGAAAGCACCTGAAATCCTCTTGTCCGGTCATCATGCTAAGATTGCCCAGTGGCGGCTAAAAGAATCGTTGCGCCGCACTCTCCAACGTCGCCCTGACCTGTTGGCCCAAATTGAGCCAGACTTGGATAAATCGGAGCGGAAGCTGCTGGAGGAGGTAAGATTAGTTAGTAACACAGATGAACACAGAGAACCACAGAGAACCACAGAGGATTTTAAATAGATTAGTAGTCTTCCTCTGCGCTACTCTTCAAATTAAGCCCACTTGAGATATATACCCACTAAATTAGATCGTTGGGGTTAATCCCTTTCTGGAGTAGTAATTCGAGTAGCTTTTCCACTTTGGTGCGTTCGAGGGCGGCTTGCTCTTCGGCGACTTGGGCGCGTTGTGCTTGCTCTTCGGCTCTGGCACGTTCGAGGGTGGCTTGTCGTGCTTGCTCTTCGGCTCTGGCA
>JACAUC010000237.1 GCA_013390945.1 Candidatus Chloroheliaceae bacterium | reverse complement strand
AATCGGGATTAGAAATCCCTCCAACAGCAAATCGGGATTAGAAATCCCTCCAACAGCAAATCGGGATTAGAAATCCCTCCAACAGCAAATCGGGATTAGAAATCCCTCCAACAACTATCGGGAGATTTTTGGCATTGGTCTTAGGCTAAATTATCCTTCGGGCTGGTAGATGGGTAGGGTAAAATAGAAGGTAGTACCATCTCCTAGGCGGCCTGGGCTTTCGGCCCAAATTTTGCCGTTATGGGCGTTGATAACTACTTTGGCGTAATTGAGGCCCAAGCCACCGCCACTGGATATATCGTATTGGCGATATTGGCGAGCATGGGAGAAGCGGTCGAAAATCCCATGTAGCTTCTCTTGGGAAAGACCGCAACCTGTATCACTAATAGCGAGTAGTACTTCAGGCTGGCCGTTTTCATTCTGCCGCTCCTCCACTTCTAATTCGATAGTGCCTTGTTCGGTAAAGTTGAGTGCATTTTCTAGTAGGTGGTGTAAAATCTTAATAATCCGGCTCAGATCCACTCGAACTCTTATTTGCTCGTTAGCCATTTTGACTCGCGCTTCTAAACCCTTAGCTTGGAAGTGATCTTCCATTGCTTGCCAAGTAATCTCAATCACTTGTTTTAGGCGAACCCGATCCTGATCCAATTTTAGCTCTTCATGCTCTAGCTTATTCAAATCTAGCAGGGTTTCGATCATCGTTAGCATCTTAGCCCCATTACGCCGGGCAATGCTGAGTAGTTCGGCAGATTGTACATTTGGGCCTTGCGAATCATAGAGGAGATCAAGGGCACCCATAATGGAGGCCATTGGCCCTTTTAGGCCATAAACCAACATCTCGATAAAATCATTACGGGCAAGCTCACTTTCTTTAAAGAAGCGACCATTAAAGAGTACTTGACCGATCAAATTGGCGGCAGCATGGGCCAATTCCTGTTCGTTTTCACTCAAAGCCCCGTTTAGACCCCAACCAGTGGGATAAATGCCCAACACGCCAACCCGCACCTTGCGCCAAGTTAGGGGTACCGCGAGGAAACTAGGAGTCGGTAGTTCGGGCAGAGAGCGCACTACTTCAAACCGCTTTTCTTGGTTTAGATCAGGACAAAAAAGAAGCTGTCCCTTGCTAAAGACCTCTTTTTCAAACTCTGGCTCCAACTCTATCGGCCAAGTCGCCGAGGCGTGGGGGCAGAGACCTTGTGAGGAGGTTATAAAGAAAGCCTTTTGCTCAGGGAAGTACTCGGCTACAAAAGCAGCCGGGGCATTAAAAAAGCGACTAGCTTGCTCGATAATCTGTAGTTCTATATCGGCTTTACTGAGCAGATTATCGAAAACTTGGGCCAGATGGGATAAAGCGATGGCCCGCTTAAAGTCATTACCCGATAGATTAGCGTCGCGGGGAGAGTTAGGGGTAGGGGGTTTGGCCTCGGCAAACGCCGTTGGAGGAGATGGTACAATGGCAAATTCGCTGGAGGTCTGGTCAAAGGTGCTTAGTTCCAAATTCATAATTTTATCTTGAACCCAATCCTGATAGTACTTAATACTTCCCAATTTTAAAGCTCCATAAGCCATTGTAATGAAGTTCATCTAATTAGTAAATTAAATTCTTATTAAATTATGCAAACGTTTACTGATTCTTTCTTAATCAGCCCTAAAGCAAGGCCAGACTGGAACAAACCACCTAAATTTGGGTTTAAAGTGGCCTTTTGCGCTTGACACTTTTCTAGCAGAGGATTATAATCGGTTTTAGGGTATGGGCAAGATAGAATCAGTTAAGTTAGCATTAATATAAACTAGCCCAATCCAGTAGTCTGCCAACCGCTTAAAATAAGTTATGGGAGAGGTAAGGTGCCTTATGAAGATCGCACCAATATCGGAAGAAAAAAATGAATTGCTCAAAGCTGTAGTGCTTTGCACACGGTTAGCACCCTAATGTATGGCACAGGAAATGATGAAAATCGGCCTGTGTCGCTTTATTTTAAGCGGTATTTTTGCTTTTTGGGGATATTTTTGCGGAAAGAGATTTATTAACATTAGACGGTCGGTAGTGGTCATTCTTTCACTATTGACTGTGCCGCCAAGTCAGGTGCGGCACAGTCTAAAAGTACCGAAGGAGGTTCTATTATGAATAGTAGTTTAATCGGAAAAATCGAAAAGGCCAAGCTTTACGAGCATGAGCCAGAGCGGATCCACTTCCAGAAGGCACAAGTCGAATTTCGAGGCAAACACGACAATTACGTCGTAACCCTCGGCGACTCGGATTGGAAATGTACTTGCCATACCTTCGCTACGGGCTTTGAAACTTGCAGTCATATTATGGCACTTCAGCGTATCCTTCACACCATGTTGGATGAGGAATCTCGCAGCCAACATTACGAGTTAGTGGGGGATCATCTGGAAGCCTCGGTTAAATAGGTTCCCCTACTCCGTCTTTGATTTAGACCGGGCAACCAGTGGGCATTTATGCCTGCTGGTTTTTCGCTTGAGCCTTGTCTAATAGCTTAGACGGTTTAACCAAGGCTCTCCAACACCTCCAGCGTCTCGGCGGCAGATTGCTCCCAAGAAAAGCGGGAAGCTTGTAGCAACCCCTTCTGAGCCAAATCTTCGCGTAGTCCGGCATTAGTGAGCAGACGGCGCAAATTCCATTCCAGAGCCAAACGATCTAGCGGATGGTGTAGCAGGGCGGCGTTTCCAGCCACCTCCGGCAAGCTACCCGTGTTGGAACAGATCACAGGCGTTCCACAGGCCATCGCCTCGATTACTCCCATCCCAAAGCCCTCATAGAGCGAAGGTAACACAAAAGCAGTAGCGTGGCTCAGCAAGACGGGTAAATCTTCGTCTGCTAGATAGCCTGTAAAAATTATGCGGTTCTCCAGCTTTAAATTTTTTACCATTTCCACCAGCGGATTACTCCACCAACCGGGTTGTCCACCTAAGATCAGTTGAAGTTGCTCACGGTGGGGGTAATCCAACGCGGGGTCGCCGATCAGGGAGGCAAACGCTTCAATCAGACGGCTCAGATTCTTGCGGGGCTGGAGTGTGCCAACATAAAGCAGATAGGGGCTTGGCTTCAGATGGTAACGCTCCTGCACCGCCGCCAAGCGTTCCAAGTTGGCAAGAGGTCGAAAACGTTTCTGGTCATAGCCATGATAAACCACCCTTATCTTTTCTGGCGGTATATTATAGTGGCGCACTAGATCAGCTTTGGTGGCTTGGCTGACAGCAATGATTTTTTGTGCTTGGCTCGCACTAAAGCGGGTGGAAAAATCTAGGTAGCGGCGAGCGGCAGGAGTATGGGCCTGCGGGAAGTAGAGATAGCCCAAGTCGTGAAGGGTAACTACTGAACGAGCCGGGTGAATTAGAGGTAAGACGTGGGCAGGCACAAAGAGTAGATCTGGTGCCGCTCGCACCATCTCCTGACTCAGGCGCAGATGCGTCCAGAGGCGGGGGAAAGGCATCATTCTAGGGGTCGCGCTGGGTGGCAAGCCCAAATCATATAGCAGATTAGGAGCGGGTAGTTGATTAAAGTAAAGGGTAAAGCGGTGACGACTCTTGGCTTGCTGTAGCAAACCCTTTGTCACGTGGAAGGCATAATTCTCGGTTCCCGTGCGCTTTCCTACCGCTAAACGGCTGGCATCTATTCCAAAGTGCATTAGGGCTGAACTACTTGCCGCGCTTTGCGGCGTAAACTAAACTGCCAGAACCAACAGCCCACCAAAATTAAGAGACTGACCGGCCCGGCTACCACTGGTGCTGCCAAAGCCAAAATCGCCAACACTACCACCAAACCATCTTCACCGATGCTTATCAGAGGCTCCATCAGACGGGCCAATTGACCCGAATTAGCCAAGGCTGGGCGGAGATTACTCTTCACCACGTGCATCGCTTCCGCCAACAACGCCCCAATTACAAAGCTAAGGGCTGGAAAGAGCAAGTCAGGCGAGATAAGGGCTGCACAACCCAACCCCCCGGCTAGAGGGCGTGTAATTTGGCTGATAATGCGGTTGGTAGGCTGGAAGTCCGGCATCTTGTCGGCAAAAAGGTCAAAGCCCACCAATAGAGCCAGCACCGCCACCGCAGGCCAACTGGCTAAAAAATCAACTGGGGCAGAAAGCGTGATCTTTTTGCCCACGCCCGCTACTCCTAACACCAGCAGGGGCAGGTAGGCACTGATGCCACATGGTAGAGCTAATCCCCCTCCGGCGAGCAATCTTAAGACCAGATCCAACTAATCAAAATCCTTTCTTTGTAAGACATTGGCGTTCTAGCCAACGCTGTAAACGTTCGCGTACCAAAGGTGCATCGGGGTCATTGAGCAGCGCGTGATAGGCTTTAGGAAAGACGTGCATCTCTTTGTCGGCGGAGACGATACGATTGAAAAAGGCGCGGGTAGGTCGGGGCCGAACGGTATAATCGCATCCGCCTTGCAAAACTAGGACGGGGAGTTTAAGGGTGCTAGGTCGTCGGGCGGCTTGCTGCATATGGCGGGTCATTTTCAAGAGGAAGCGTACACTGATGCGCCGATTAAAAAGCTCATCTCTTTTAAGCACTTTTATAAATTCATGGTCGCGAATCCCCAACTCTTCCCGCCCGGTAATGGGCAAGGCGGGTTTCTGGCGATCCGTTGCCAAATACCAAAAGGTACGGAAGATTTCGTCTACTTTGGGTGTGACGATAGGGGCAATTACGCAAGCTACCAAAATCAAGCCATCGGGCCGCACGTCCGGGGCTGCTTGGGCCGCGAAATTGATGGCTATCGAGGTTCCCATACTCTCGGCCAGCAGGAAGAGAGGTAGCCCCGGGTGCTGTGACTTAGCATAGCGCACTGCCGCTGCTACATCACACTGATAACCCGCGAAGGATTCAATGTCGCCACGTAAACCTTCACTCAAGCCGTGTCCCCTCAGATCAGGGGAATAGATGGCCGCTCCCGTTGGGGCAAAATAGGGTGCAAGCGAAGAGGCATAAAACCGACCATGACCACCCAACCCGTGTACCGTTACGATAACTCTATCCGGTGCGGAAAGTGGTAACCACCTACGCATCTGCAATTTCAACCCGTCCTCGCTGTTGAGGCTGAAGACTTCTTCGCTCATCAGGGGCTTTTCCTGTAACTCATTTGTAGCTCTATCGAGTAAATCCATTCTATTAAACCCTATATTTCGTCTCTTGCTTGCATTTGTAACCGTTACTTTACCGTTTCCAAAACTGCCTTTAAAAGTTCATTGGCCGGAGGCATTGCCAGCCGTAAACCTTCTCCGCCGGGCTGATGGTCCACTACTACCGCAATGGCAAAGAGGCGGTCGCCCTTACTGGCCCAAGCAATATACCACGCATTTTGTACGCCTCCTCCCACTTCGGCGGTGCCGGTTTTGCCGCCTACTACCGCGCCGCTGCCCGAAAGTGAGCCACCGCTCTGACCTACCCAACCCTTCGTTGCGGAGGCTATCATTATATCACGCACAGTACGGGCCGTTTCAGGTTTAATCGGATTTAACCAAACTTCGGGCTGGGTTTGTTTGATTACTGCACCATTGGGTGCGGTAATCTTTTTGACCAGATAGGGTTTTGGCATCGCACCATCGGTTCGCCCGATAGTAGCCGCCACCAGTGCCATCTGCAAAGGCGTGGTCAGAAGTTCGCCCTGTCCAAAACCAGTCGAAGCTTGCGCCGCTTTTCCGGTTAGAAAACCAGCTTTTAGAAAGGGCAAACTATTGGCGATGGGCAGATCAAACGGAATCGCTTTGCGAAAACCAAAGTTATCCATATAGCGAATCAAGTTATCGCCGCCTACCGCTAGGCCCATCTGAGCAAAGATCGAATTAAGCGAAAACATATAGGCTTCCTGAGTAGTCCAAGTTGTCCGACTAGGGTCAGGACGGTTGGGGTCTTTAAAAGTGGCTCCCTCAACCGTAAAACTTCCCGTATCGTTCCAAGTACTCTCCGGTTGAGTTAGACCCAGATCAAGGGCAGCAGCGAGGGTGATGGTCTTAAAAGTGGAGCCGGGAGTATAGAGACCTTGCGTAGGTCGAACCAAGAGCGGTATACCCGGATCTTTGTTTAAGGCTTCCCAACGTTTCTGAATATCTTTGGTTTGTTGAGACCATTGGTTATCATCTTGGGTAGGGTCAAAGGCCAAGTCTGCCGGGTTATAGTTAGGATTGCCCACCATCGCCAGCACCGCCCCACTGTTGGCATCCAGCAAAACAATGGCTCCAGAGAGCTTACCAAGTTTCTGCTGGGCTAAAGCCTGAAAGTTAGGCTCAATGGTTAGAGTGAGATCATTACCAACGGTGGGCTGATGCAAAAGGCTACGCTGCCAATTTACCAAGGCGTTGGCCCCCGCCCGCCCGGTCAAATAGTCGTCGTATCGGGCTTCCAAGCCGCTATTGCCAAATTGCAAGGGACTATAGTAGCCGATGATCTGATTAATCGCCGGGTTGCCGTAGGTACGCTTCACCAGTTGGGTTTTGGGGGCTACTTCTCGACCTGCCACGATATTATCATAGGTATCCCGGATATAGCCGCGCTGGTTGGTTAATTTCTCCCGGATCAAGCGCGGATCCTGTACCAATTCATCTTGAGGGGTAAAAAAGGGCTTTTGCAGGTCATCGGCTACCACCACCTGCTGACGCAAAAGTTGGAGGCTCATTAAGATAAAGCCGACGATCAGCAAGCTAGAGAGACGCTGGAGATTATGGCGCAACCGCTCCTCTGGATCGGAGGTCTGCGAGACTGGCAAACGTCCGATCCAGAAGACGACTAACAACATTATCCCGATTACTAGCAGACAAAGCAGCCAAATATTATCGGTACGTCCTTTGACCACCTCTTCCGGTCTATAGAAAAAGCCAATCGCTAGGGCTATTGCGGCGAGCAGGGCCGCTAAAATTCGAGCAGTCTTTATCATCATGTTTTAGTCTGAAGCTGAAATTCTAACCAACAAACCAGCAATAAAAAAGTTTATCAGAATCGAACTACCGCCATAGCTGATAAAGGGCAAGGTCATACCAGTAAGCGGGATCAGTTTGGTAACACCACCCATAATAATAAAAGTTTGGAGACCTAGCAAGGCTACCAAGCCAATGGCAAGATATTGGTAAAAACCATTGCTGGTCTTGAGCGCGACATGAAACCCCCGGTAAAAGAGCAAGAGGTTTAGCCCAATGATACCCAATGTTCCGGCTAACCCTACCTCTTCGCCAATCGCGGCATAGACATAATCGGTATGCACTTCGGGGATGAAGTAGGGCGCACCAGAGCTTAAACCTTGCCCAAAGATCCCTCCATTGGCAAAACTAAAGAGAGCCTGCACAATCTGGTAAGAGCGACCCTGAGCGTAAGGCCAAGGATTGATCCAAGCCGTGATCCTATTCTGGACATAATCAAAAGCATTATAGGCGATTACGGAACTAACCGCAAAAACCAGCAATCCGGCAATCACATAACTGGCCCGGCCACTGGCGACGTAGAGCATTATTAGGAAGACCCCAAAGAAGAGTTCGGCCGGGCCGAGGTCTTTTTGGACAAACAGGAGTACCATCGAAATACCCCAAATGGCGACCATTGGCCCCAAGTAGGGAAGCGGTGGTAAGTTAAAAAATCCTCGTCCGCGTTGTGGTGAGATCAGGAGGCGGTTCTCGTCGAGGTAGCCTGCCAGAAAGATAACTAAGCAGATTTTGAGCAATTCGCCCGGCTGAAAGTTAAAAGCACCGAGCCTAAACCAAAGCCTTGCCCCGTTAATTTCGGTACCAAAAACGGCGGCGGCGGCGGTCAGAACCAAGCCTACAAGCATAAAGGTATATTTGTAGCGTTTGAAGAGCAGCAAATTGCGTAGGCCCAGAGCCGTAATTACAAAGACCAAATAGCCCAAACCAATCCAGAGCAGTTGCTTACTGGCAATGCCGTCGCGGCTACCTCCGTCGGTTTGGAGGCGTTGGCTCATAATTAGTCCAAAGACGGTTAGAGCGGAGACTAGCGGCAACAATAACTGATCGGCCTTGGGTAAACCCAAAGTTAAGGCCAAGTGTGTACCAATCAACAGACCAATGAAGACAAAGCTAGTCCAGAGGTCTTTGGCTTCCCATTGCACTTGCTGGCGTGGAACCAGAATCACCAGTAACATTCCTACTAGGGCTAGGAGTGCAGGCACGATCAGCAATTGCATTTCAATGAGGCGTAAATTTTTTAATTTTTGCATTTAGCCCGGTGACATCACTCTATAAAACTATAAAAAGCAAAAACGGACAGCTTTAAGATGCTGCCCGTTTTATCTATTTCAGGAGATAATTTAGAAAAGGTCTCTTTACTTGTCCGAAACAGGTTTAACCCGTTAATTTCGGTCGCGGCGTTCCACTCTTGGTTCATCCGCCCGTACCGGTATTTTAACGCGAGCTTCTTCCTCTGCTCTTTGCTGCCGTTCGATTGCCTTTGCAGCCGCGACTGCGGCAGCGATTGCGGCTAAAGCCGCTGCAAGAGTAATCATATAGATTTACCTGTTAAACCTTTCTATCTATTTCTTACTTTGGCGAAGGTGCTGTAGCGAAATGCAGCAACGCGATTACTACCTGAAATTTAGCACAGCTCTGTGAAAAACCACAGTTTTTAGAACGTAAGAAATTGGTTCTGGTTGCACGGATTTGACAGGCCAACCCTGTAATCCACTGCTCCTAGTTTACCCTAACTTGGCCTAATATGCAATAGGAATTTTAGGGCTAGTACTAGAAATAGATGAAAAAAAAATTCGTAATACCCCCAAAGCCCACCAAAATACTTTCCTTCGTAACCTGTAGGAGGGATTTCCAATCCCGATTTTCCCTCCCGATGTAGGAGGGATTTCCAATCCCGATTTTCCCTCCCGATGTAGGAGGGATTTCCAATCCCGATTTTCCCTCCCGATGTAGGAGGGATTTCCAATCCCGATTTTCCCTCCCGATGTAGGAGGGATTTCCAATCCCGATTTTCCCTCCCGATGTAGGAGGGATTTCCAA
>JACAUC010000236.1 GCA_013390945.1 Candidatus Chloroheliaceae bacterium | reverse complement strand
CTCGCTTTGGGCAATAAACCCTCGTCACATTGGGCGTATGCAATACACCCCTACCTCGAAATTTTGAGATGATACGCGAAATTTATGTAACTGGTTTTCCGTTCTTTAGCTTTAGCTCAAAGCTTTGCCACCACTGCATCGCCCATTTGGACGGTGTTTACTCTGGTGGTTCCCGCTGCGGCTAGGTCTGGGGTGCGTAGCCCCTCTTCTAACACCGCCATTATAGCGGTTTCAATGGCACTGGCCTCTTCCTGCAAGTTGTAGGTGGAGCGCAGAAGCATGGCGACACAGCCAATGGCTGCTAGGGGGTTGGCAATACCTTGCCCGGTAATGTCGGGGGCACTGCCATGGATCGGTTCGTACATCCCAAACTGTCCACCATACTCATTGTGGCGAGTGCCAAGGCTGGCACTGGCGAGCAGACCCATTGACCCGGCCAACATAGAGGCTTCATCGGTCAAAATATCGCCAAACATGTTTTCGGTGACAATTACATCAAAAGCCGCCGGGCGACGGATTAAATTCATGGCCGCACTATCCACCAACATATGTTCAAGCTCAATATCAGGATATTCGCTGGCAATTTCGCTGGCAATCTCGCGCCACAGGCGGCTAGTATTCAAGACATTGGCCTTGTCTACCGAGGTCACGCGCTTTTTGCCATTGCGGGCGCGAGCCAATTCAAAGGCGGTACGCACAATCCGGCTAACTTCTAGTTCGGTGTAGGGCAGGGTATCAATCGCCTTGCGTTGCCCATCTTCCACATAGCGTTTGGCAGGCTGACCAAAATAAAGCCCTCCGGTTAGTTCGCGTACTACCACCAGATCCACTCCCGCCAACGTTTCAGGTTTGATAGTGCTGGCAGCTTGGAGCATCGGCAGATTTTTTACTGGGCGAAGATTGGCGAAAAGCTCAAAGGTTTTGCGGAGGCGGAAGAGAGCTTCCTCTGGTCGTTTTGCCATCGGTGCATTGTCGTATTTGGGTAAGCCGACTGCCCCAAAGAGAATTGCGTCACTGGCTTTACATAGTTGCATCGAAGCTTCAGTAATGGCGGTATCCTCTACTTCTAGGGCTGCACCGCCTACTAGTGCCTCTTCATAGTTGATGGTGTGTCCGAATTTAGCTGCGACTGCTAGAAATACTTTTAGGGCTTCGCGGGTGACTTCTGGGCCGATGCCATCACCAGCCAATACCGCTATTTTGAACAGCATTTTCCTTAACTCCTCAAGTTTTAAATGTTTTTAGAAGCGGGTTACTTACAAAAAATTTAGAAAAAAAAGTTGGAAAACAATGGCGTTTTCCAACCCTACCACCCTGATCGGTGTATAGCTACCTATCGAAAGCGCGACTGATACCAGCCAATGGCCCGTACTCATCCCGCCGATAAGGATCAGCGTTGGTTTCGTCTTCAAACGTTCCCATCTCTATGAATTTGTTAACGGCGTGTAGGTAAGCCTTAGCCGCTGCGACAATAATATCGGTGTCGGAACCCCGTCCAGTAACCACTCGGCCTTTGAAGCGTAACTTGATCGAAGCCTCGGCTTGAGCATCCAGTCCCGCAGTAATGGCTGCGATATTAAACTCGATTAACTCGGCTTGGATACCGCTTAGCTTTGAAATCGCCTTACAGACCGCATCCACCGGGCCATCGCCTACCGTTGCCTCGGTCACAATCGAGCCATCGCTGGCAATCAGTTTAACCGTTGCATTTGGCTCCATCTTATTGCCCGTCATAACCGTCACTTGCTCAATGCGATAAGCGGCATCGCTCTCACTCTGTACCCTGTCCATAATCAGGGTTTCAATATCCCGGTCACTGACCACTTTCTTTTTGTCGCAGAGTTGTTTGAACTCAAAGAAGATCCGATTCAGTTCCTCGTCGCCTAACTCATACCCAAGTTTGGAGAGGTGCTTGCGGAAAGCGTGGCGACCACTATGTTTGCCTAACACTAGATTGGTTTCACCCGCGCCTACCGTCTCGGCATCCATAATTTCGTAGGTGCGTTTCTCCTTGAGCATCCCATCTTGGTGAATCCCACTTTCGTGAGCAAAGGCGTTGGAGCCTACAATCGCCTTGTTGGGCTGCACTGGAATCCCGGTAAAGCTAGAGACCATACGGCTAGTACGTAGCAATTCGGCAGGGTTAGCCCTAGTATGCAGGCCGAAGAAGTCCTTGCGGGTCTCAAGGGCCATTACAATCTCTTCCAAAGAGGCGTTTCCAGCCCGTTCCCCAATACCGTTAATGGTACACTCTACCTGACGCGCCCCGGCTCGAAGGGCGGTCAAGCTATTGGCAACCGCCATACCTAAATCGTTGTGGCAGTGTACCGAAATAATAGCCTTATCAATATTTTTGACCTTAGATAGTACCGTCGAAATCATGCGTTCGTATTCGTCGGGAGTGGTGTAGCCGACCGTATCGGGCAAATTCACGGTGGTGGCTCCGACCTCAATCACAGCCTCAATCATCTGGCAAACATAATCGAGATCAGAGCGGGTAGCATCTTGAGCGCTGAACTCAATGTCCTCGCAGTAGCTTTTGGCTCGTGCCACCATCTCCTTAGCTCGCTGAAGTGCCTCCTCGCGGGTAAGCTTGAAAAGGTGTTTGAGGTGTACATCGCTAGTACTGATAAAGACATGGATGCGTGGTTTTTCGGCATCCTTGAGAGCTTCCCAAGCCCGATCCACGTCTACCACGATGGCGCGGGCTAACCCGGCGACCACCGGGCCGTGTACTTCGCGGGCAATCCGCTGTACAGCTTCAAAATCGCCCTGACTGGAGATGGGAAAGCCCGCCTCAATCACATCTACGCCCAGTTTGGCTAGTTGTTTGGCAATTTCAATCTTTTCTTCTATATTCAACGTTGCGCCCGGTGATTGCTCACCGTCGCGCAAGGTTGTGTCGAAAATAACTACTCGATTGCGATCTACTACACCTTCGCTCATGGTTTGTACTTCCTTACTTCTTCTCGTTCAACCAACTCATCATTGAACGTAGTTCTTTGCCGACTTGGGTAATCTGATGTTCCTTGGCACTACGACGGTAGGCGTTAAAGGCCGGACGACCAACCTGATTCTCCAAAATCCATTCTTTAGCGAACTGACCTTTCTGAATCTCGCCCAAGATTTTCTTCATCTCAGCCTTAGTCTGCTCGTTAATAATGCGTGGGCCGCGCGTGTAATCGCCGTATTCGGCGGTGTCACTGATACTATAGCGCATATATTCGAGGCCACCTTGATGAAAGAGGTCTACGATCAACTTCATTTCGTGCATACACTCAAAGTAAGCCGACTCCGGTTGGTAGCCCGCCTCCACCAGCGTCTCAAATCCGGCTAAGATTAAAGCAGATACACCGCCACACAAGACCGCTTGCTCCCCGAATAAGTCGGTTTCGGTCTCTTCCTTAAAGGTAGTGTCCAGCACTCCAGCGCGGGTAGCCCCGATACCACGCCCATAGGCTAAGGCTTGCTGTCGGGCTTGTCCAGTGTAATCTTGGTGAACTGCTACGAGGCTGGGTACACCGCCACCATTTACATATTCGCGGCGTACAATATGGCCGGGTCCTTTGGGAGCAATCATGCTCACGTCTACATTTGCAGGCGGTACAATTTGGCCGAAGTGAATGTTAAAGCCGTGTGCGAACATTAGGGTATCGCCCTCTTTTAGGCTGGGGGCAATGTCGCGGTAATAGACCTCGCGCTGGGTCTGATCGGGCAATAGCACCATCACTACATCGGCTTCGGCGGCGGCTTCGGCTACGGTCTTGACCGTGATGAGTTTGGAGGCATCGCCCCAACTCTTGCTGCCCTCGTACAGACCGACCCGCACATCCGCGCCACTGTCGCGCAAGTTTAGGGCGTGGGCATGGCCTTGGCTGCCGTAGCCGATAATCGCAACTTTCTTATTCTTGATAAGGTCAAAATTTGCATCTTTGTCGTAATAAAGAGTAGCCATTAATCTCAAAATCCTCCTCAATTTAGGAATGTTTTAATTCACTTAAAAATCCGCTGATCCCAGTTAGATTACATTTACTACATTCAGGCTGTTTGGCCTGTTTTGAAACATTCCTAGGTTAATCCAACATTGGGCGTATGCAATACGCCCCTACCTCTCCTGATAATGGGTAGGGGTTTATTGAAACCAGTTTACATAAACCCGTTGGGCGTATGCAATACGCCCCTACCAAGAAGTTATGCTTATAAAATTCGCCTGCTCAGACTGTTGGTTTGCAGGGTTGCTCTGACTAAAAAACATTCTCCCAGATACTCTCATGGGTAGGATGCCAAGCCATCAGTTCGCTGTAGGCAGTTTGCAGTAGTCCCTCCAACTGCTTCTCGTCCGCTTGCTCACGTGGGGCAGTACCAATGCGCCGGACGTGATAGTGAACATCTCCTTCGAACAGTTCATAGGTTGCTTCAACGCACACCCGTACCACTTTTTCTTCCGGTTCGCTCACCACCAGTAAGCGGCGGCTTGGTTCACCCTCTGGTACTAAATGACAGTAGAGGTAGACCCGGTCGTTAGGTGCGCTAATGCGGGGCAGCGACCGGATCAATTCGGCGGCCAAGAAATTTTGAAAAGCTTTCTCGGCAAATTCGGAAGTGGGCCTAGTTGTTGTAGTTTCCATCACTGTTCTCTTTTCTCCAAAAATCTAATTTTTTTTATAACGAACTACATATAATACGTAGACTAGTCTTAGACTGGTCGTAGACTGGTCTCTAATATATTCAAACCACACTGTTATGAATAAAATTAGATAGCCGCGACTGCGGCAGAGCCTCGCGCCATGGCTACCCGCCCGGTGCGAACACTCTCCTTGATTCCGTAGCGTCGAAGTAGACCAAAGAGTCGGTCAACTTCATCTTCCGCTCCTACGGCTTCAAGCAGGATTGAATCGTTTGCTACATCTAGTACACGTGCCTTAAAGATTTCCGCAAACTGCATAATCTCTGAACGGGACTGCGGGTTGTCCGCCGTCACCTTCACCATAGCCAATTCGCGGATTAAGGCTCCTTCGGAGGTTACATCGGTCACTTTGACCACCTCTAGGAGCTTGTAAAGGTTCTTAGTTATCTGCTCCACATGATTATCTTCACCAATCACGCTCAGGGTCATCCGGCTTATATTAGTCTCTTCGGTGTGACCCACGCTCAGGCTCTCGATATTGAATGCCCGCCGTCGGAACATGTTGACTACGCGATTAAGCGCCCCCGGCTCATCTTCCAGCCAGACTATAATGGTATGCTTTTTAGAGTTATTCTCTGCCACAATATTGATCCTCTATCTCGGTTAAATTCGTATTAGTGTTGTTTGTCCACATCTTCGGCACTGAGCGCGTCTAGGTTTGAGCCACCGGGAGGCACCATTGGGAAGACGTTATCCACTTCTGGGATAACAAACTCCACGATGGTTGGGCCGGGCCACTCGTTCGCTTCGGCAATAACCCGGGCTACATCCTCGCGTTCGGTCACTCGCCAAGCTCGGATACCGTAGGCATCAGCCAATTTGAGATAATCAGGGCTGATAAGCGGGGTGCTGTGCTGGCGATTGTCGTAGAAGACCTGCTGCCATTGCCGGATCATGCCCAACACGCCATTATTGAAGATGGCAATCTTCACCCGAATGTCATCCTGTATTAAGGTAGCAAGTTCTTGTAGGGTCATCTGGAAACCGCCATCGCCGCAAACTGCCCAGACTGGCGTTTTTTCACCTAGGCCGATTTTTGCACCCATTGCACTTGGTAAACCGAAACCCATCGTGCCTAAACCACCGCTGCTGACAAAGCTGCGTGACTTCTGGAAGTTGAAGTGTTGGGCTACCCACATCTGGTTTTGGCCCACATCTACCGTAATCACCGCATCGCCACCCAAGACTTCACTCATTTGTTGGACGATGTACTGTGGGCGCAACCTGCCTCGGCGGGACATTTCGTTTTCGCGCCGCTTAACGTCTTTTACCTTCCATTCGGCAATCTTCTCGCGCCACTCGCTATGTTGGCGTTTGTCCACGTACTTGTTTAGCACCTGCAAAACGTTTTTCACATCACCTACCACCGGGATATGGACTGGCACGTTTTTGCCGATTTCCGCTGGGTCAATGTCAATGTGAATTATTTTTGAGTTCTTGGCAAAAGACTTCAGGTTGCCCGTAACGCGATCATCGAAGCGTGTACCAATTGCGATCAGCACATCCGAGTCGTTAATGGCGTGGTTAGCGTGAATACCACCGTGCATCCCAGGCATACCCAAGCTTAAAGGATGAGCCGTTGGGAAGGAAGAGAGACCTTGTAGGGTGTTGATAACTGGAATATCGCCCCGTTCGGCCAGTTCCATTAGTTCGTCGAAAGCCCCTGAAATGGTGACACCCCACCCGGAGAGGATCACCGGGCGTTCGGCCTCGTTAATCATCTTGGCGGCCTGCTTGATTTGGCGGACGTGACCGTAGACGGTGGGATTGTAGCCGCGCATTTTCACTTCACTTGGGTAGCCCTTGAAGAAAGTTTTTCCTTGGAAAACATCTTTTGGAATATCAATCAGTACCGGGCCGGGCCGCCCAGTGCTGGCTATCACAAACGCTTTTTTAACGGTCTCTGCAAGGTCGGCGGTTTCCATGACCAGCCAATTGTGCTTGGTAATTGGTAGGGTGATACCCGTAATGTCTGTTTCTTGGAAGCCGTCTTTACCGATTAAGGCTTTGCTAACTTGTCCGGTAATAGCTACTACGGGCGCACTATCCAACATCGCAGTGGCGATACCTGTTACCAGATTGGTCGCACCGGGGCCACTGGTTCCCATACAGACCCCGACTCTACCAGTCGCACGGGCGTAACCATCGGCGGCGTGGGCGGCGGCTTGTTCGTGGCGTACTAGGATATGCCGGATTTCGGGATATTCTGCCAGCACATCGTAGAGTGGCAAGAGTACTCCACCGGGATAACCAAAAATGGTATCCACTCCTTGAGCAATAAGGCACTCGCACAGGATTCGTGCGCCATTCAGTTCACGTGGGGTAAAGCGTTTCTCATCTAATTGAGGGGCGTGTGTTCCGGTCGCTGACGTTGCCATCGTTTATATCCTCCTAACAAAGTTTATTACTAATCTCCACAACTTTGAGTAGTGGCATACTACTCCATGCCAAAGGGTAGTGCTGCAAAGCGACCAGCAAGTGACCTATGGCAACCTGAAAAGAGACTTAAATTGATTGAATTGTTCAGTCGCTACGCTGCGTCTGGGAAATCTATAAGAAAGAAACCTCTGAATAGTTACGGTCTGCTTGGCTCTCTAGGACTGAAAGTTCCAATGGGGCGGTTCAACCTTGAACTGCCGGTCAAACTTTCTGACGGCTAGAGACCAAGCAGAATAAGTACTAGGGCTACTACTACAGTAATAATGCTAATAATATACAGGGGGTTGATAATGGAAAGGAGGGAAATAAGAAGAGACTGGGGAGTGGGCATCACGGCGGCGATAGCCTGTGGCCTCGATTGATTATATCGGGCGACAACTACCGCCCTCCGACAACTGTCGGGCTGACCATAATCACTAGTAGAATACATCTCCAGTTCCTTTCTTACTTAGCTACTAACTCTACCTAAGTTAGCTGGTAAAACATTATACAATTTGCAAGAAAATTTATTTGAAAAAACCTCCCGATAGTGGGGAGGTTTCTGGTTTCCTGCGGCGGGCTTTCTTACTGGCCCGCTTTCTCCCCGTGTACCAAAAAGCTCCTTCTTAGGAGCGAAATAAGGATCAGAACTACTACAAGCAACAAAACGATAGGCAAAAAATTGCCTTTCTTTCCTTTTTCTGTTTTGTAATAATTCTTCTTATTAGTCATTATCTTCTCAAGAACCTTTGCCTTTATCGGCAAGCTTTTACTTAACTGGTTCAATAGGACTGAGCTTTACGCCTCGTTACTCTACGCATAGTAGCATATCAGACCGTAGCGTGTCAAGTCTTTTTCGGTTTACTTTGTACCAAATTTGCCCCAAATTTTTTCACCCTTTTAGCTTTACGCTTTTAGGTTTGATGTGCAACCTGCACTATAAGCTGGTCATCTAGTGATAGTGCCAAAGAGAGAGTAGATTTCTACCGCACAGCTTTGGCAAATTTGTTTTTATGATATTTTCAAACGCCGTTGGCGCAAAACCTCGTAAAGAGCGACAGAACAAGCTACACCCGCGTTGAGCGAAGCAATTTTGCCTAGCATTGGTAATACTACAAAATAGTCGCAACGTTCGCGTACTAAACGACCCAGACCCGACCCTTCGCTACCGACTACTAGGGCCAGCCGTCCGGTATAATCGGGCTTATCGTAGGGCAAAGCTTTTGGCTCGTCTTCCAGTCCGGCAATCCAGACTCCAGTCTCTTTCAACTCGTCTAGGGCGCGGGGTAAGTTGACCACTTGGGCAATAGGTAAATGTTCTACCGCACCACTGCTGGCATTGCGAACGGCAGGGGTTACACCTGCCGCCCGACGTTCGGGCAAGATTACACCAGTTACTCCGGTAGCCTCGGCAGTTCGCAGGAGGGTACCCAAGTTTTGCGGGTCTTGCAAATAGTCAAGTACCAGAAAGAGTGCCTCCGGGTTAGCCTCTGCCACCTTCAGCAAATCGTCAAAGCGGGCATAGGCGTAAGGCGGAACCTCTGCTGCTACCCCTTGATGATTCGCGCCGTTGGTCAGGCGATCCAATTCCTGTCGTGAAACTTTTTGCACTGGAACCGAGGTTTTTTTGGTTGCCGCCAGCTTTAAAAGTGTGTCAATTGGGCCACCCGCTTTGGTTTCAACTCCTTCGGCTAGGTAGAGCCGGGCTACTTTTGCTCCCGGCTTGGTACTTTTTAATGCTTCGGTAATAGCGTTGCGTCCGTAAATTATTTCCATTAGTTGTTAGTTATCACTTGCTAGTGGTTAGTTTTTAAAGTTTAGACATGTTGAAACGAAAATCCGTTATTTGGCAAAGGCCACTTGTAGGTAGCTGCTTTAACTGCTCGA
>JACAUC010000235.1 GCA_013390945.1 Candidatus Chloroheliaceae bacterium | reverse complement strand
CTGAGGCTTTGAAATAAGCCCTTGTAGGAGGGATTTCTAATCCCGATCTGAGGCTTTGAAATAAGCCCTTGTAGGAGGGATTTCTAATCCCGATCTGAGGCTAGACCTATTCGGGATTAGAAATCCCTCCTACAGTTTTACCCTGATTTATAAGGTATATGGCTTAACCGCTGCTTTTGAATGGTCTCCTATAGCAACTGTTTGAATCGGCCTTAGATACTAGCGGCCACTTCGCGTACTTCGCCGCTTTCAATGGCTAACAAATGGTCGGCCCATTTCGCAGCCCATTCTCGTAACTCATGGGTATCCAAGGGCGTAGGTACTTTCGAGTTGGTGTGGTTATATATCTTTGCAGCTAGGCTACGATAAACCCCGGCCTGGGCTGATTTTGGCGCGGCTTCAATGGTTGTTTTGCCCTGCAACTCGCTTTGGGTTACAGTCACCGACCGAGGTACATATTCCACTACCTGAGTGCTGGTACGAAGCACAAAATCGTCAATAATTTCTTTTGAATATCCGACGTTAATCGAGTTGGCGATAACGCCCCCCAACAAGCCACCACCGGAATTTGAGTACTTTTGGATACCCTTGAAGAGGTTATTGGCAGCACAGACCGCCATAAAGTCAGCCGAGGAGACGGTGAAGACATGCTCAGCAATACCTTCGCGAATGGGAACCGCGAAGCCACCGCAAACCACGTCACCAAGCACATCATAAATAATGATGTCCAGATCGAGTTCTTCAAAGACCTTCAGTTGCTTCATCAATCCGACGGCGGTGATGATACCTCGTCCAGCGCAACCGACACCCGGCGCAGGACCGCCTGCCTCCACGCAATAGATACCGTTGAAGCCTTCATACACAACCTCGTCCGCCTTCACCTTGGTATGCTCGCGCAGGGTATCCAGCACGGTCGGTATATAACGGCCTCCTCGCAGGGTATTGGTCGAATCGCTCTTGGGGTCGCAACCGAACTGCATAACTTTATAACCCATTGTCGAGAGTGCGGCACTAATATTGGAGGTAGTGGTAGATTTGCCAATACCACCCTTACCATAGATCGCAATCTGCTTAATTTTCTTTGCCATTGTCCTTCTCTCTAGTAGCTAAATTTTTAAAATATTTGGAATTAATGAGGCGCTCCAGTGCTTGATCAATAAAGATAGGGGCCTCTATTACCCGTATCCCGCGTGAAGACAGCAATGCCTGTGCGCCTGGCCCGATACGACTAACCAGTACAAAAGCACAATCAGCCAGTAGCTCAACTGATTGTGACAGGAGGTTCTCGTCGTGCTGTCTCGAATTACAGCCGGGATTATTAAACCGGGTTTCAATACTGTGATAAGTATCACCCTCGATCTCATAAATTATAAATTGTTCAGCGCGCCCAAAGTGTTGGGTGATATGCTCCCCGTCCCAACTGGCGACTGCTACTTTTAATGCCATAACCTCTTTCTCTTTATAGTAGATAACACGCCTAATAAAAGACCAGTCTACGCTATATAATAGGTGGCAAAGACCAGTCTACGCTAAAAGAGTTTTAGCAAAAGCGTTACCATACCTAGACCAGTCTACGTACCATCTGTGGATACCGCTTAGTCTTTAATCGTTAGTTGAGTTGCGGTTAATGATCGGTTCATTCCTTAGAAACTTGGCATCGCACAGGTTGGTAGTAGTGGGAGTAAGGGTAGAGCAACCCTCCTCGCCAGGAACCCCGACCGCATCGGCCCGGCATTGGTTACAGTTCCGAAACTGCTTAAGAATGGCGGCACACTCATCCCTGACTTGGTTAAGTTCCTCGACCGAGGGAGGTATTACATCCTTAAACTTAGCCTGCGCGATCAAGGGCATAATATTCATGACATGCGCCCCTAGCTCTTTTACCACTCTAGCGACTTTAACCAAGTGCTTGTCATTGACCCCCGGAATTAAGACCGAATTGATTTTTACCACCATACCCCTTTCGGCAGCGGCTTTGAGACCCTCAAGCTGGTTTCTGCTCAGAATTTCAAAGGCTTCTCGGTCACGATAGGTCTTGCCTTCGTATCGGACATAGGGATAAATTTGTCCACCAATTTCAGGATCAACCGCATTGATGGTGATGGTTAAAGCAATAACACCTGCTTTGTCCAACGCATCTACGTGCGCGGGTAAAGCCAGCCCATTGGTGGAGGTACACTTGATTAAATCCGGGAACTCCCTTTGAGCTAGGTTCAGAGTCGCAAGGGTGGCAGAATTTGCCAGCGGATCGCCTGGCCCGGCAATCCCAAGCACCTTAATCCTTGGTTCCACTTCCAGTGCTTTCCTGATGGTGGAAATAGCGGTCTCTGGCGAGATTATTTGGGTAGTAACCCCTGGTCGGTTCTCGTTCGGGCAATCAAATTTGCGAATACAGTAACCACACTGGATATTGCACTTTTTGGCTACTGGAACATGGATTCGACCAAATGTGAAGTGCGCCACGGTGCTATAGCATGGGTGCTTAGCTACCTTTGAAACCGCACTTTCCACCCGTATTTTTTTTCAGAAACTGGAGCTTGCACCAATTCTGTCATTAAATGGCTCCTGATTCGGAGAGTATTCTCTCCCTTTTTTCATCTTTATTATATATGTTGACAAAATTATCAAAATTCAAGGTAAAAAAAGCCGCCTGCTAAGATTTAACTTGTCATAGCAAACGAACCTCTGGATGTCCAGTCAGTTCTTTATAAAATGAAATAGGGCTAATCGCCTCTATCTAATCAAAGCAATAAACTTATTTTTCCACATTGAATTCAATATCTCAAAAAACATCCGAACATAAACCAAAAAGGCAAAAAGGTTCGCCTTCTGCCACAATTAAAGTAAAGTTGCAGTAAGCGAACCTCTGGATGTCCAGTCAGTTCTTTATTATGATCAGGCAAATCGCCTCTATGTAATCAAAGACCAGTCTACGCAAGAAACTTATTTTCCGCACCGAAGTAAGCTTTTGAGATATTAATAATATAACTTACTCTATTAAGTTTATCAAGTTAAATTCTGGTAAAGATTGATGACCAAACTACTCAGGTTAAGATTTAGGCAGTCCAAGATTGCCCGGAAATATTAGGATCAGGAGTTTCGAATCTCTGCCTGGATTGTGATGCTTCCGGCCTTCTCAAATTGGAGGGTAACCGGGGTGTCAGGAATATACGGACAAAAAGGAATCTGACCCACTTTTGCTGAAAATAGGCTGCAATAACTGATTTTTGCCTTTGGTCGGAGCATGATAAACTCAGAAGTAGCCCGTCTCAGCTATTACAGGAGGGTTCTCAGCAAAAGTGAACCAGAACCAGAATCGACCGTACTTTTCTGACACCCCTTTTAGGCACTCGATAATGCTCTCCAATGCCTCAGTAGGAGCTTTTTGGCGCTCGATCACGTTCTGCTGCACTTCGATAAGGCTCTCCCGCGCTTCGATCTTGCTCTCCAGCGACTCGATCACGTTCTCCAGCGTCTCGATTTTGCTCTCCAGCGTCTCGATTTTGCTCTCCAACGTCTCGATGCGGCTCTGTTGGGCTTGAACCAGTTCTAGCAATTGCTCAAACCTAGTCTCAAGCGAAGGTGCGGGGTTTGTGGTCATAGTGTGCCTCTACTCTCTAACAGCTAAAGTTTGATGCAAAATAAAAAGGGTTCCCTACTTTTCTCCTATTCCTTTATCCGACGGTGGTGCTGGCGGTGCTGGTGGTACATCGGGAATATGATGCTCTGCGATAGAATTACCCTCACGGGGTAGGCCAAAGGCTTCGGGGTGTAGGTATTTCCCCTGTTCTGCCTCGGTCTTATCCTCTTCTACCTGCACACGGTTAGCATTAGCCCAAGCATCCTGACGAATACCCGTAACTAACCAAGATACTCTTTGATCTGCTTTACCACCAGCAATCTTAAAGCGATTATTGGCGATCTCTTCGGCGATAAACAAATCGGGGCTGGCCTGACCGATGGCGGTAAGTTGGTAGCGGAAATCGCGGTTGAGGGCTTCAAACCAAGTGGGAAGTTCTATGATTGCTTCTCCGTTAGCATCCAGTATCACATTACCATTATAGATATTGAGCATATCGGGGCTTTCTACAAAGCTGTGGGATAAATACTTGTGGGCTGGATCTAGGGGGTGATCTATTTTGAAAGTGCCACTGGCTTTAGAGAGTGCGCCTGTGATCTGGACATTGCCAGCAAAGTAGCCTGCATAACTGTTGGTACTTTGGCCGTACACGCCGTAGCTATTGGTACTGGCTCCAAACACGCCATAGCTGCTAGTGCTGGTGCCAGCCACGCCATAATTGTTAGTGCTGGCACCACCTACGCCTATACCAGAGGTGGCATTGCCACCCACTCCATGACCGCTGCTGCTAGTGCCATATATACCATTACCGCTGCTGCTGTTGCCAACCACTCCGCTGCCGTTGTTACTGCTGTAGCCATACATACCAATACCAGTGTTACTACTACCATACACGCCTGTACCAGTGTTAGTAATGCCACACACGCCTGTACCAGCACTATAACTATACACACCAATATCATAATTGATGGTCAGAGTACTTAAATCCAGCGTACTATCGCTAGTAACAATTAAGCCATATTTGTTACTAGTTGGCAGTCCACCAATAGGTGCTGCCGCGCCCGGCACTTGAAGCAAAGCCCCTACCCTTCCGTCCATCCATTGGCCTGTAGGATGTAACGTCAATTTAGCCTCGGCGGTAGTAGGTCTTGCTAGGGCTACGCTCGCTCCAACTCCGCTTACTAATGCTAACCCGGCTACTCTCTGAAGGAAACGCCTCCGGCCTTGATGGGCTGGTGCTGCTGTGGCCTGCGTTTGGGTTGGAAGAGGTGAAGAAGCAAGCCTCGCTTCCAATTCGGTGATGCGGGATTGTTGGGTTTCTAGTTCGGTGATGCGGGTCTGTTGCGCCTCGATATGGGTTTGTTGCGTTTCCATACGGCTCTGCTGCGCCTCGATATGGGTTTGTTGCGTTTCCATACGGCTCTGCTGCGCCTCGATGCGGCTTTGTTGGGCTTGAACCAGTTCTAGCAATTGCTCAAATCTGGTCTCAAGTGAAGGTGCGGGGTTTGTGGTCATAATTTGTCTCTACTCTCTAACAACTAAAGTTTGATGCAAAATAAAAAGGGTTCCCTATTTTTCCACTACTCCTTTATCCGGTGGTGGTGCTGGCGGTGGCGGTGCTGGTACATCGGGAATATGATGTTCTGCGATAGAATTACCCTCACGGGGTAGGCCAAAGGCTTCGGGGTGTAGGTATTTCCCTTGCTCCGCCTCAGTCTTATCTTCTTCCACCTGCACACGGTTAGCATTAGCCCACGCATCCTGACGAATACCTGTTACCTGCCAAGAAACTCTTTGATCTGCTTTACCACCTGCGATCTTAAAGCGATTGTTGGCGATCTCTTCGGAGATAAACAAATCGGGGCTGGCCTGACCGATGGCGGTAAGCTGGTAGCGGAAATCACGGTTGAGGGCTTCAAACCAAGTGGGAAGTTCTATAAGTGCCTCTCCGTTAGCATCCAATATCACATTACCATTATAGATATTCAACATATCGGGGCTTTCTACAAAGCTGTGGGATAAATACTTGTGGGCTGGATCTAGGGGGTGATCTATTTTGAAGGTGCCACTGGATTTAGTGATTGAGCCTGTGATATTAACATTGCCTTGAAACCAACCTGCATAACTGTTGGTGCTGGTTCCGTAGACACCGTAGCTGTTGGTGCTGACACCAACCACGCCTATATAAGTGTTGCTGCTGCCGTACACGCCTGTACCAGTGGTGGAACTGCCAACCACGCCATAACCGCTGGTGCTGTCACCACCCACGCCATGGCCGTTGGTACTAGTGCCGTACACCCCGTTACTATTGATACTGATTCCGTATACGCCGTTATTGCTGTTGCTATTACCTACTACACCGTAGCTGGTACCACTGTAGCCGTATACGCCGTAATAGTTGCCACTGTAGCCCCACACACCAGTGCCGCTTATGTTAGAGCCTAATACGCCAGCGCAGTTGGTGCTGGCACTGGTGCCATACACGCCATGGTAGTTGGTACTGGTGCCAGCTACGCCATGGTTGCTGGTACTGCTACCATACAAGCCGTAACCACCACTGCTTATACCGAATACGCCCATGTCATATATGGGAGCGAGGGTACTTAAATCCAAAGTGCTATCACTAGTAACAATTAAGCCAATTTTGGTAGTATTTGGCAGTGTGCCTGTAGGTGCAGCCGCGCCCGACACTTGAAGTAAAGCCCCTACCCTTCCGGTCATCCCTTGGCCTGTGGGATGCACACTCAATTTAGCTTCTGCGGTAGTGGGTCTTGCTAGTGCTACGGTTGCTCCAACTCCGCTTACTAATGCTAACCCGGCTACTTTCTGAAGGAAACGCCTCCGGCCTTGATGGGCTGGTGATAATGCTACGGCGGTCTGCTTTTGAGTTGGAAGAGGTGAAGAAGCAAGCTTCGCTTCTAGTTCGGTGATGCGGCTCTGTTGCGCCTCGATATGGGTTTGTTGCGTTTCCATACGGCTCTGTTGGGCTTGAACCAGTTCTAGCAATTGCTCAAATCTGGTCTCAAGTGAAGGTGCGGGGTTTGTGGTCATAGTGTGCCTCTAATTTCCTATATTTCTATCCGCTTCTAACTGAAATAACTGAAATTTATCATTCGTCATAATATAGATAGATAGATAATAAGGTATGCTAAATTCAAAGTCAATAGTAAAATTGAGTAGATTTGTAAAAACAAAGTTTCTATTTTTTACTTGGGTATTTATATAGGTGGGGAAGCATCGGGCGGGATTAAGGCGGTGGCGGCGGTAGCCTTATTAGCCAAAAGGTATTTATCTACCGCTAAGCAGTAAATACCTTATAGTAGATAAAGCCGCTATTACTTCTTAGAGGTTTTAACCTTCCAAAGGTATCTGCATTAAAAAGGTAAAAGCTTCTTAAACATCTTTAACTCTGTTACTGTAAATGCCTCTTTATATTTATTAAGGTAAATACTTCTTAAACTCTGTTACTGTAAATGCCTCTTTATATTTATTAAGGTAAATACTTCTTAAACTATGCTAAAGTAAAAGAAGCTTTATATTTATTAAGGTAAATACTTCTTAAAGTAATCTAACTATTTTAACGTAAATACCTTTATAACGTTTGAATGGTTTGTATCTACCTAGCCGTAGGCATATTCTTGCGTTAATTACCTTATTGACATTCTTATATATCTTTGTGATAATATCTATCTGATCTACTGAGGCGTTAGAAGAGTTAAAGAGATTTTTAAGGTTTTTGCCGTTTTTACTGTAATAACTCTTCTAACCACTGTAATGCTTTTAACGTATTTAAGGTAAGAACTGTAATAACTACCGTAAGGTTTTTGAGGCTAATAAGTTAAGTGGAAGGCGATATAATCTATGACTGAAAAGGGCAATAATCAGGGGGGGAAGAATAAGAAGAGGGTAATAGTAGCCATTACTAACCAGAAGGGCGGGGTGGGTAAGACTACCACTACTGTGAACCTAGCGGCGGCGTTGGGTAGGGCTGGCAAGCAAGTGCTATTGGTAGATCTTGATCCGCAAGCTTCGCTGACCGAATATTTTATCTCTCCGGCTAATTTAACTGAGACGGTCTATGATCTACTCAAGACCAGTAAAACTATCACGCCTATCCGGTTAGGAGAGTATATAAGCCTGTTACCAACTAATATTGATCTCTCGGCGGCTGAGATAGAACTACCAACTCAGCTTAACCAAGAGCGTACTCTAGCCCGGAAGCTAAGGGCTTATGAGTTCGATTATTGCCTAGTGGACTGTCTGCCCTCGTTGGGGGTACTCAATCGCAATGCTCTGACGGCGGCAACACTGGCCCTAATCCCGGTAACTACGGAGATCATGGCCGAACGCACAATTAAGCTGATGCTAGATAGCGTGGAGCGGGTGCAAGAGAGTGAGCTTAATCCCGGTCTGAGGATTTGGTACATTCTACCAACGCTGTATGATGGTAGGCTGTCGCACCATAAGGAGATACTGGCGGCACTCAAGGCTAAGTATGGGCGGTTGGTCTACGAGGAGCCAGTAAAGGCTACTACTAAATATAAGGATGCGGTTACCAGTAAAGTAGACATAAGCGAACTCGATGCCGCGCAAGGCGAATATTGGGATAGGCTGGCCGCGCAACTAATAGCTGATGCTGAAGAAAAAGAAGAAGAGAGTGCAACAGGGGAGGGAACTAAGTAATGGCTGCTGCTAAGCGGGTAAGTGCTTTTGATCGGGCTTTGATCGAAGCTCAGCTACCGTCGCCGTCGTCGGAAGTATTAGAGAGAATAGAAGAAGCTGAAGAAATAACGGATAATAGCGAATCTGCTCCGGCTGCTCCGGTGGTTGAGGCTGCGGCTAATGTCGCTGAAACTAACGCTTCTGATAATTCTAAGAAGAAGATGGGTCGTCCTAAAGGGGCGGCTAAGACTAAAAAGACCTTTTACCTAACTAGTGGGGGGATAGAGAATCTAAAAGCCTCACAGATCGCCCTAGTAAAGAGGGCTGGTTTATTTATCAAGGATGAGAGTGAGGTGGCTGATCTAGCCATCGCCCTACTTAATGCGATGTTGCTAGATGATAATAATGAGGGTGAGGAGGGGTTGAAGAGAATATTAGAGATTTACAATAAATCGTTAAGCAGTGGGTAGGAAAAATAAAAGGCTCTGGAAACGCGCTTGTTTGCTTGTTTCCAGAGCCCGGCTGGCCGCCTTGCTTTATCTATCTAAAGTAGCGACTTGATGATTTTGACTACCTCTCCAAGTAGGCCAAAGAGCCACCAAAAGAAGTGGTAAAACGCAAAGCCTGCCTTCTGCTGGAGGTTCCAAGCATAAAGGATCACCAGTACCAGCAAGACCCTTGTTATGATATTAAGCCAGCGTTGATTTATCCTGTTAAAAGTCAATTAGATTTGCCGGTGACGACAATTAGAATTGCCTATTGATT
>JACAUC010000234.1 GCA_013390945.1 Candidatus Chloroheliaceae bacterium | reverse complement strand
ACCACTGTTCGTTGTAGGAGGGATTTCTAATCCCGATTACCACTGTTCGTTGTAGAATTTAAGAGTGCCTCGGATAAGTTGACCAAAGAAGCGTTCGCGGTACAACTAGCGCGGGTTTATCTGCTCTTTGCGGAAAATCCTAAGATTGGTTTTGATCGGATCTTGAATGTGATCGTTTCATCGCGCTACCCCAGAACCTTCTTAAAATATTCGCAAGAGCGGGGCTATCCTTTCAAGGCCGATGAGGATCGGGAATGGTTGTATCGGGCGCAAATCGGTTATCAAGATGTGGCCTTGGTAGTGTGCGAGAAATTGCCGTTGGAGTCGCGCTACGCCTCTTGGTTGCTCTTCGCCGATGCTGGCACTCAAAAGTGGCGTGATTTTATAAAGATGGCCGCGCTAGAACACAATTGGAAGATCTTGGAATTGGCGCGAGATTTACGACCCAAGGAGTTTAATGCAATGGCAACACGTGCGTTAGAGCTTTTCGAGCAATATGGCCCCAAGGAGAGGGCTAGGCTAAAGGCCGATTGGTGGTACGTTTTCAAGGATTTAATTCCCAAAATGAGTATCGAAGAACCCAAGGAGCTAAGTACAATTTTATCCGCAATAGATCCAGAGACTTTGAAAAAGGTTTTGTCTAATGTAAGCCCAGAGCAGATGGGCCAGGTTTTGTCTAATGTAAGTCCAGAGCAGATGGGCCAGGTTTTATCTGGTGTAAGTCCCGAGCAAATGGGCCAGGTTTTGTCTAATGTAAGTCCCGAACAGAGGGCGCAACTACTTAAAATCTTGCTTGAACAAGATCAAAAAATAGGGAATTAGAATTGAATTATTTTGGGGTCTGTGGGAAATGGCACTGCCCGTTGAGGTGTAGTGCCACTATTTGCCTTTCACCAGCGCCATCTCTTCCTCGGTCAGTCCGTAGATCTGGTAGACCAAGTTATCTATTTTGGCTTCTAGTTTAGAAGTATCCGCCGAAATATCCTTTGACTTGATAAGTAGAATTTCGCGGACTAGTTGAATTATGGGTTCCTGATCTAATGCGGCAAGATTGGGTACTGGTATCCTTGAGACATAATCACCATCATAGCGTATACTTCTTATAGCATTACTATACACAAATTTATACAATAACCAAGCAAATAAAATTGAATTGTTCAGACCAAGAACGAAATAAATATCTACCACAGATTTTGTGATGAACGTGCAAGAGATGGTTTCAAAGACAATCTGAGTGCCATTTGGGTCTAATGCCGCTTGCAAATAGAAATGAGGATATGGATTTTGTACGTGAGCAACGGCAAGTTGGTTAAGAATTTTAGGCTGTAATTGGTAGGCGTAATCTTCTTTGTCCAATCGGTTTAAATTGATAAAGTCGCTTGCTTTATTAAGAGCGTATTTATCCAAGTGCGCCCCTCGATATATTGGAGTTTCCCCTCGGTTGTTTGCAACTTGGCTTTGCCAATTTAAACCCCGTTCTACCGTCACATATTCGCCAAAAGTCCTTTTGCACCGCTCTAAGAGCCTTTGAATTAACGAAATCTCAGCGGGATTTTGTCCTGCCAATAAGACCTTATAAGACCCAAAGAGCTTTTTCGAGACTTGTCCTGTTTCAGTGATTACTTGATCTTCAAAAATACCGTTGGTAAAAAAGGCGGGTGTTCTGTCTCCTACCGTTATTAGAACTACTTGTTCGAGTTTGACTTTCTCAAAAGCTTTGCCCAGATCTATTAATTTAATAAGGTTTTTATGAATAAAATCGGCACATTTACTCCAACCCTGCGAATAACATAACGATTTTGGGACAATATAAGCGGTAATACCCCCGCTCTTGAGTAGCTTGTTAGCCTTGTAAATAAAATAAATAGCCGAATTTTTAGTAGCCGATTTATAATCTATAAAATCTTTATCAAGCGTATTTTTCTCGAATTGAGACAACTTTGCACCATAAGGCGGGTTGCCAATCACAATATCAAAACCTTCGGTCAAATTAAACATCCACTTCGGGTCAAAGAACTCGGCGATACTCTTCGGGTCATAAGGATTCCAACCGGACAACTTTTCGACGGTAGCACCCGGCCAGCCTTCTATCCTAAGCAATTGCCCAATTTCGGCTCGCAAAGTATCGTCATAGTCGCGGTACTCCTTTTTGGTGGTGAGGGTACGAGCCGTGAAATAGCTCTGCCGCACCTCGGCCAACTTCTGCTCTTTACGCTCAATCTCCGGGTTACGGAAACTAAGCTGTTGCGGTTGCTCAATCCCTAGCAGCGAATTAGCCACCACAAATTTAGTTTCGAGGTTGGGCAACGGTCGCACGTTGGGACCTTGAGCGTCACTCTTCTGATCCACAATCAGCGAAATAAAGCAGCGCAGCTTGGCAATCTGGATCGCTATCGGCTGAAGGTCTACTCCATAGATGCAATCTTGAATCAAAAAGAGCTTGCGCCCATAATCCAATTCGTTAAGCTCAAAGGCTTGCTCTACCTCGGCTTTCATTGCCAGAATGGTTTCATCGGAGAGACGGCCTTCAAACTTATGGTCAATCTTATCCAACTGGCGTTGCTTCCAACGAGCATTACCCGGATCGAGGCGATTCAGGAGATAGACCAGCCGATAGAGCATACCCATCGGAAAAGCCCCCGAACCCACCGCCGGATCCAGCACCCTCAGATTATCAATCGCCAGAATCAGCGTCGCTACTTCGGTTTCACTAAACCGATGGGCCTCATCATTAAAGGCCAACAAATGACGCAACCGCTCCTCATTGTAGGAAATGGCTCCGCCCCTTGATGTTGCTCCGCCCCTTGATGTTGCTCCGCCCCTTGACAATTTTTCACCCAAGTAGGCAATTAGGGTCTCATCCACCATATAATTGACGATTTCGCGAGGGGTATAGAATGAACCAGTCTGTTTACGGGCCGTAGTTTGGGTTTCAGGGTTGTAATAGGCCAGCAAATTTTCAAAGACCTTGCCCAATAACTCAGGATCGAGTGCGATTTCCTCTTCTATCGGGGTGTTTTCGGTTATGGTGAATTTGTAGCTCTCCAGAATATTTATCAGACCGCGCACCTGCCGCTTGACCGTTCGACTTAAATCAACGGTTTGTTCCGGCGCGAAAAAGAGCAGATTGGGCAACTTGAGCGGATTATCGGCCCGCTCCGAAAAACCCTCCACCAGTTTACCGTTAGGCATCTCTTCGTCCAGACACTCGAACAAACCACCATTGAGGAAGGGAACGGTTGCCAAGAGTGCCAACGCCTCTTCTGGTTGTTGGAATAGGTTTTCATAGCGGTAGAAGTGGCTCATCTCCTGATCGTCCTGAAAGGTACGCGACGAACGGAAGCATCGCTTATCGGGCTTTTCTGTAGTCTTCATCTCCTGATTTAGTGTGGCAAAGAAGAGATTTTGCAGAATCGCTTTGTAATAGGTGGTTTCACCGGGAGCCAATTTAGGCAAAAGTTGCTCCACCTTGTCCCGGTTAAAGAGTTCATCCGGTATGAGGTTTTTCTCCTTGAGGAACCAGACGAAAATCAGGCGGGTGAGTAACCGGATCAGTCCGGTAGCGTTGCTAATTTCGGTGTTAGAATCAACATTCGTTGGAAAAGTCACCTGCTCACTGGCCCAAAAATACCAGTCGGAAATCTCGCGGAAGAAACGCTGGTGGAGTTCGGAACTATCGAGGGTTTGTTTCCAAGCTTGTTGCAACTGGTCAAAATTGGTAAAGTTAAATTTTTGGTGTAACTCTTTTCGCGATAAATCGTACAGAATTTTAAGGTGGGCGCGATGAGGCTGGGCAAAATTAATATCTTTGATAAGGGTTACTTTTTCCAGCACATTCCGCGAGCCCTCCTGTTTATTGGGCCGATGGGTCACTATAGAAAGAGTTAAGAAAGAACCGTGCCGAAAGAGGAGGCTAACGGGCATCGGAAAGAGTTTATTGATTTCACGGGTAATTGTGGCAAGCTGGGTGCGGGTATAATTTTGGGGCGCAAGCTCAATGGCAAAGAAGAGAAATGATTGATCTAGCCCCTCCTGCCTGAAAAGTGGTGGGCGGGTCTGTTTTAATTCCTCCCCCGTAATCTGGAAGATCATAGCCACAGATTGCCAATATTCAATTAAGCCCTTAGCCGCATTAAAGTGTTTATCAGAGTTGGAAGTAAAAGCCGCTATAAAACCTTGGGCAGTAGGTGGCTCAAGGTCAATTCTCAAATCGCTGCGGTAGCCCAACACCTCAAATAGTTCCAACGCCTCTTCTGCCAAACTCTTTTGGGCGGTGCCAAATTTTTGAAGAGCCAAAAAAATCGCTTGCTTAATCTGAGTTTCGTTATTTATAACAGGCAATTTTATCCCCAAATATTTATTTTGGGACGGTTCTAAAGCGCGTCCAATTGCTCGTTTAGCTTGTTGATCTGCTCTTGAATCTCTTGAGCGTTAGCAACATGGAGTTCGCGCATCTGGTCGCGCATCTCTTGTAGGGTTTCGCGGCGTTGATCTAGGCTAGGTGTGCCAGTTGGGGCAGTTAGGGCCAAGGCCGCCTCGATTTCGCCTAGTGTACCAAAGCCAACTTCCTCTAACTCTTCCAAGAGGGTCTCTAGTTGCTCTAGCGTTAGCATCATGGCGTATTCATCGCTTTCGTGCGGTGCTACATCTTTCTCGCTCATTCTCATACTCCCGGATTGATATTGCTGATTACCGCAAAAATAATCAGCAAAATACTCACCAACGAAACTACGCCATACTCCCGCAAGACTGCCCGATTGAGGTTTTTGGTCAGATGGGCTTGCATCAAGCCTACCAAGACATAGAAAGTAAGCAGCAAGACGATCCCTCCAATTAATACCTTAACCAACCAGTAGTTTAAGACCCAACTTACCTCCGCTAGGATCAAGCCGTTGATAAGTGAATAGATCATCAGGGTGCGTAAAGGTGCTTTGGTTTGGCGTAGTAGTTCGTAAGTAAGAAAGATGGTAACTAAGCCCACTAATGGCGCACTCTGCAAAGAGCGCCACTTGTTGACATAAATTGCTCCATAGAGCAGGAAACCCGCAATATAGGTGGCGATATTAAGGCCAATTACCGACCAGCCGTAAAGCCGTTCTTGCCGTCCAATAGTATAGTATTGGGCAATAATTACGACCAACAATACCAACGAAGAGACCACCGTTCCGACGATTTGTACTGGTGGGCTATCGAAAAGGCGCAAAAATAAATAGGTGCCTACTACTAACAGGCTGGGCAACACCCAAGAAAAGGGGGCAAACTCTACCGTACTACCGCCGATGCGTAGGGTGGGTAGTTTTAGCAAGTAAATTTGGGGATGGGAACGTACCGTTGCATCGGCAATACCAGCGGTGATAACCACCAACGCGGTTAGGAGTAAGACGGTTAGGGGTATGACGTAATCTTGTGAAACCAAATTAGAAAAAGGCCCGGTGGTCGGATCTGCCACCAGTAAGAACCCTTGCGTTAGGGCCATTACAAAAATCAGAGTAATAATCCGGTCAATACGCATCTTATTTAATTGCCTCACGAATCAGGCGGGCCGGAATAGCGGTTTCGCGTAATACGCGCAGCACCCCGCCAGTAGTGTCTACGACGGTTGAGTCTATTCCACCGGGACATGGCCCGGCATCGAGGATAATATCAATCCGGCCTCCGAGGTTCATAATTACCTGTTGTGCATCTAAGGGGCTGTCCCAGCCACTCATATTAGCACTAGTAGTCGCTAGAGGTGAGCCGACTTCTTGGATTAAAGCTAGGGTTAGGACGTGGCCGGGCATCCGCACCGCGACGGTGTCGCCACCTCCTCCAATCACGGCGGGTACATTAGGATGGCGGGGTAACACAAGGGTTAAAGCACCGGGCCAAAAGCGTTCAATCAGCTTACGGGCCAGTGGGTTAACTTCACGGGCGACTAGCTTTAATTGCTCCGGGCCACTTACTAAAATTGGAATCGGTTTGTGAAGGGCGCGTCGTTTTACGGCATAGAGCCGGATAACCGCCTCGGCATCAAAAGCTATCGTACCTACGCCATAAACGGTATCGGTCGGAAAAGCAACTAGCTTACCTTGCCTTAACTCTGCGGCGGCCAAGCTTATTGCGTTCATGGTATCGGTTGTAATCAGCCGGGTCTTGCCTAGTGATAGTTGCTTTGCCATTTTCCACACTCTCTAAAGCATAACTTAATCTATCCTTAATCAACGAATTATAGCACGAATCTTGCGCTAAAGAAACTCTCTAATTTTGGCAAGCGTGGCCTTATTCATCCCTTCTACCGCCAGTAACTCTTCGTCGCTGGCGGCTTTGATTTTGGAGGGGCTACCAAAGGCTTTAAGTAAAGCCTGCTTACGTCGGGGGCCGATTCCCGGTACGCTATCGAGGGCCGAGGCGGTGGCCTCTTTGTTGCGAAGTTGGCGGTGGAAGGTGATGGCAAAGCGGTGGGCCTCATCCCGAATACGTTGCACCAGATAGAGAGCCTCGCTGGTACGGGGTAGGTAGACCGAAATAGGGTTGTCAGGCTTGAAGAGTTCTTCGCGTTGTTTTGCCAGCCCAACTATCGGAATATCGGCTAGTTCGAGTTCGCGCATTACCTCCACGGCGGCACTTAACTGGCCCTTACCACCATCAATGATTATCAAATCAGGCAGGCTTTGCCAAGAGTAATCCACTCGTGGGGCTTTCGGCTTCTCTTTGGTCTTCGCGCTCTTTTTGCTTTTGGTTTTTTTGCCCTTATCCTGATGGACTTGACTCTGTTGCGAATCGGTAGGATTCTGAACGCTTAGCCCGTCGTCTAGTGGGTTTGATAGTTCGCTGCTTTCTTCCAAAGCGGCAAGCTCCTCCGAAAAAGCTTGGGCGTTTTGGCTGGCCTCCTCCACTGTTTTAGCTCGTTTGAAGCGGCGGCGCAAAACCTCCTGCATTGAGGCAAAATCGTTCGGCCCTTCGACGGTCTTGATTTTGAAGCGGCGGTAGTCGGTCTTCTTGGGTGTGCCATTTTCAAAGACGACCATACTGGCAACCGAATTAGTACCCTGCGTGTTGGATATATCGTAACATTCAATCCGGCGTGGACGAACGGCTAACTCAAGTTGGTTTTGTAACTCGGCGAGGGCGGCAGTGGTCTTTTGTTCATCGTTGAGCCAACGCAAGCGGTTTTGTTCTAGGGCTTCCTGCGCGTTTTGGCTCACCATTGCCACAAAATCTTTTTTATCGCCTGTGGTGGGTACTTCCAATGTCACGGAGATTCCGGCCCGACTGCTCAGCCATTCGGCTACTATCGTGCTGTCCGGTAGTTCGTACTGTAACAGGATGCGGGGCGGTATAAAAGTAGCCTCGGCGTAATATTGGCGGACAAAGCTGCTTAGAATTTCGGCTTCGCTCTCGTCTTCCACGTTCTGAAGCATAAAATGTTCGCGCCCGATTAATTTACCTCCCCGCACAAAGAAGATCTGCCCTGCGGCTTCATTTTCAGCTTGGGCTAGGGCAAGTATATCCTCATCAAAAGTAGCACTGCTGACCACCTTCTGCTGCTCTGTTATCTGACGTACTGCCGTAATCTGGTCACGCAATAGGGCGGCTCGCTCAAATTCGAGATTTTCTGCCGCCTCTTCCATTTTGGCCTCAAGTTGCCCGATAATATCGCCCTGCTTGCCATCCAGAAAAAGGAGAACCTGTGCGATAGCCGCGTCATATTCCTGTTTGTCGGCTAGACCAGCACATGGGCCAAGACAGCGATGGATGAAATATTCTAGGCAGGGGCGCGGCTCTTTTTCGGTAATTTTCAAGTCACAGGAGCGGTAGGGAAAGAGCTTTTCTAGCAAGCGGAGGGTGCGCCAAGCCGAGCCATTACCCGCGAAAGGTCCAAAGTAACGCGCTCCATCCTCCAGCACTTTTCGCACAATAAAGGCTTTCGGCCATTTTTCGTTGAGTGTCACCTTAATAAAAGGGTAGGTCTTATCGTCCTTCAGCAGAATGTTGTAGAAGGGGCGATGCTCTTTGATGAGGGTGTTTTCTAGGTTCAAAGCCTCGCGCTCGGTATCCACCACGATATATTCAAAATCGTCAAGGTGGTCTACCATATTCGCGACTTTACGGTTTTGCCCGGAGAGGGAGCCAAAATAGCTTGCCACCCGGTTGCGGAGTGAGGTGGCTTTACCCACATAAATAATCTTGCCGCTGGCCTCTCGCATAAGATAAACGCCGGGCTTGTGCGGCAACGATTTTACTTTTTCTTCGAGATAAGCACGTTCCATAATATACCATTTAGTAACACAGATGAACACAGAGAACCACAGATGCACACAGATAATTTTAAAATAAATGAGTAGTGTTTATCTAAAATACCTATATCTCTCCTAAAATTAGATCTATAAAGCTGAACTGGCCCTTTTTGAGCCAGTTCAGCTTTATAGACTCGAAAATATTTTGGGATAGGCGGTAAAATTTGGGATGACTCATGTCTTTCCCTCACAATTCTAGGCTGGGCGGGTCTCGACTTTGACACTCTTCATTTTATCGCCCTTGCGGATGCCCTCCACATACTCCATCCCCTGAATTACCTGACCAAAGACGGTGTAGTTGAGATCTAGGAAAGGTTGGGGTTTGAGGCAGATATAGAACTGGCATCCGGCACTATCGGGGTCTTGGGCGCGAGCCATCGCTAAGGTGCCGGTTTCGTGCTTGCGTTGGTTGAACTCGGCCTTGATTTTGTAGCCGGGGTCACCAGTGCCATCGCCTTTAGGGTCGCCACCTTGTACCACGAAATCGGGTACTACCCGGTGAAAATTCAGGTTATTGTAGAAGCCACTATTCGCCAGTTTCTCGAAATTGGCGACGGTATTCGGGGCTACATCCGGGTAAAGCTCGATGATGATCGTGCCACCCTTGGCTAGTTCGATAGTTCCAATCTTTTTGTCTGCCATTAATTCTTTTCCTTTCTTTGTCTTAAATGATACTTTGTGATTTTTAGGTTAAAATAAGACCCTCAAATAAATCGGGATTAGAAATCCCTCCTACAGACCCTCAAATAAATC
>JACAUC010000233.1 GCA_013390945.1 Candidatus Chloroheliaceae bacterium | reverse complement strand
TTAGAAATCCCTCCTACAATTAGACGGTAATCGGGATTAGAAATCCCTCCTACAAGGTCTTATTTGAAGGTGTGGCTTTTAGCAGTCTATCATAAAGAATGACTGTACCCGCCGAGGCTACGTTGAGACAATCCATACTGGGGATAACAATGGTGCGGTGCTTGCGTAGCAACGTAGGAGGTACTCCGGTATCTTCTGAACCTAGCAAATAGACTGCTTGCTTGGGGTGTTGGAAGAAGCGCAAATCTTCGGCACCCTCGCTCTGTTCCACGCAGACTAGTTCTGCATTGACCGGAATGGAAGCAATAAACTGCTCTAGCGTTTCAAAATAGAAGACTGGCACATCTCGTTCGCTCTTAATGGAACTAGATTGCACCTGCCAGCGTGACCCAATGCTGAAGACAAAATTTGCCTCAAAAGCACGAGCCGAACGTAACAAGCCACCCAAGTTGAGTTCCCTTTTTGGCTTATAAATACCAATTCCGAAGTAGCCCTGTTCTTTGAACATTTTTCCTACGCTGGCTTGACTAATCAATTGACGGAGCAATTTCCCACAAACTATGACTTTACCCAATATAACACGGCGTTACGCCATTTTCAAATGTAGCCGTGTTAACATGTTAGTTACTCCATAACTATCAGTAGCATCTTATGCAACCTTAGTACCTTCTCAAGCTGGCTGGAGAGTATTCAAATTGACTTTTTCAGCCATCTTTGCGCCTCCTTTACGACTGGTGTATAATTCCAACTTAGCGTGGAATAAATTGCTCTTAGCCTTTGGCTTACCACCTAATGAATTTGGCGGAGGCTGCTCCGTCAGGCTACAAGGACAAGAAGTAGTAGGTTGCTCCGTCAGGCGACAATAATAATTTTAAGCTGGGAAGAAGTACCAAATTGACCGAACAGAAGAAAATTCGCAACTTTTGCATCATTGCCCATATAGATCATGGTAAATCTACCTTGGCCGACCGTCTGCTGGAGGTAACTGGCACGGTTTCTAAACGAGATATGACGGCACAATTGCTGGATAGTATGGATTTGGAGCGTGAGAAGGGCATTACCATCAAAGCGCGGGCCGTCCAAATGCACTATACCGCCCAAGATGGTCAGGAATATGAGTTAAACCTAATTGATACCCCCGGCCATGTGGATTTTACCTACGAAGTGAGCCGTAGTTTGTCGGCCTGTGAAGGGGCCATCTTAGTGGTAGATGCGGCCCAAGGGATTGAGGCTCAGACGCTTGCCAATCTCTATCTAGCTTTGGAACACGACCTGACCATTATCCCGGTTATCAACAAAATTGACTTGCCTTCAGCCCAGCCCGAATTAGTGGCGGAAGAAGTAATGAAGGTGATTGGGGCCAAGCGTGACGAGATAATTTTAGCCTCGGCTAAGATGGGTGTCGGCATACCGGAAATTTTAGAGGCGATTGTCCTACATATACCACCGCCAAGTGGTGCAACCGATAGCCCGTTACGTGCCTTGATTTTTGATAGCCACTACGATGCCTACAAAGGCGTAATTGCCTACGTGCGGGTGATGGATGGTGTAATCCGTTCCAGCGACGTGATTAAAATGATGGCAACCGAAAAAACCGCCGATGTGTTGGATGTAGGGGTCTTTAGACCTGCAATGACCACCCAACCACTGATTGATACAGGTGAGGTGGGCTATATTGCCACAGGCTTAAAAGTGGTGGCCGATTGCCAGGTAGGTGATACCATTACCCTCGCCTCTCAACCTGCCACCGAAGCCCTCTCTGGCTATCGGCCAGCTAAGCCCATGGTCTTTGCCGGGCTTTACCCCATCAATACCGAAGAATATACTTTGCTGCGCGATGCCTTAGAAAAACTCAAATTGAACGATGCCTCGTTAGTCTATCAGCCAGAAACCTCGATTGCATTAGGTTTTGGTTTTCGCTGTGGTTTCTTGGGTTTGCTCCACATGGAGATTGTCAAGGAACGGCTAGAACGTGAATATAACCTTGAACTTTTGGCAACGGCTCCTAGCGTAGAGTACCACGTGATGAAAAATAACGGGGATATTATCCTAGTGGATAACCCCTGCGATATGCCTAGCTCTGGTGAGTTTACCGAAATTGACGAACCTTGGATGAATATCAACATTATCAGCCCCTCCCGCTATATTGGTGCAATCATGGACTTGGTCACGAGTCGTCGCGGTGAATACAAAAAGATGGACTACCTTGACGAGCAACGGGTCTTGTTGGTTTATGAATTTCCGCTAGGCGAACTGATTGTGGACTTCTACGATCAGTTGAAGTCGCGCACTCAGGGTTATGCCTCGTTGGATTACACTTTTAGTGCCTACAAAGCGGCTGATTTGGTCAAGCTAGATGTATTGGTCAATGGGCAGGCGGTAGATGCCTTGTCGCTTATCACCCATCGGGATAAAGCGTTTTATCTGGGTCGGGCCTTGGTGCAAAAGTTGCGTACTCTCATCCCGCGCCAGATGTTTGAAGTACCAATCCAAGCGGCAATTGGCTCCAAAGTTGTCGCCCGTGAGACCATTAGTGCTATGCGTAAAAACGTTTTGGCTAAATGTTATGGTGGCGATATTACCCGCAAGCGCAAATTGCTGGAAAAGCAAAAAGAGGGCAAAGCCCGCATGAAGATAGTGGGCAACGTCGAAATTCCCCAAGAAGCATTTATGGCCGTTCTCAGCCTTGAAGATGAACGAAAATAAATCCATTATAGGTGGCTACTCCGTCAGGCGGCAGAGTGGCCTTATTTTCCTTTTGAGTTTGGTGGTGTTGGGTTTGGCGTATCAGGCTCCCTTCACCTACACCCTAAATTTAGGTCAAAGTTCTGACGATTGGGCCGTGCTACGAGGCTTTGGTGAGGGGGAACGGAATGAGAGCTTTAGCTTCCGCTGGACCATTGATACCCAAGCCGAGTTACGCCTGCCAGATGTAGGTTGGCCGAGCCGGGTCGGTTTGGTGGGCTTAGCTCCTCGCCCGGATGGAAGTGCGCCAAACGCCACGCTGACCACCGATAAATCTTTCCCCTTAACTTTTACGCCTGCTAGTGCCAGTTTCCCTCCTGCCGAAGATGGGCGTTTGACCTTTGAGATAGCCGGGCCTGCCCCTCATTTCCGACTTGGCCCCAACCGCTTCTTAATCAGCAGTGATCTCTTCCAGCCCACCAACGAGCCACGCAGCCTTGGTCTAGTGGTCAGTCAGGTCTATCTAAAGCCTCAACCGGGCCGGTGGGGGCTAATTGTGCCACCGTTGGCCTCATGGCTAGGCGGGGCTATTTTCCTCACACTGCTCTATTACAATCTGGCTACCGCGCTTCGGCGAAAGGTGGACTCAAGGCTGGCTCGTTATAGGTCTTTACCTTATTTGGCTACAGGTTTAGGATTGGCGTTGGTAGTAGCCACTCGGCTCTGGTTTCCAGAGTGGCTGGCGGTCAATGGTACGTCGGTGGTGTGGGGGCTAGTTTTGCCGCTTGGCGTGTGGAGTTTGGGTAAGCGATGGCGGGTACTTGGGTTGTTAGGACAACTGGTGCTGGGGTTAGGTCTGGTCTACTCTGGTTTAGTCTTAGCTCCTCTCACGCTAACCCAATTTATCGCTACTGGAAGCTTGTTCCTAATTCTGGCTCTGCCGCACCGCTTCTCCAGCCACCTAGAAAATATTGGCCTGCTCACCTCGCTAACCGCCCCGATAGGCTGGTTAACATGGCAAGGGCGGTTGCCTAGGGCGATTGATTTTGTAACCTACCACTTGCCTTGGATTAATGAACTGGATTACCTCATTCGGCAGGGCAACCTCTATCCACGTTGGACACCAGATTTTGTCTGGCAACAGGGCTGGACTAATTTCAGCTTCTATCCCCCGGTTAGCCGCTATTTGCCAGAGCTTTTGCACCTAGCTGGACTTAGCTTTAATAATGGTCTGCTACTCACAGGCTACCTAACTTTGTTGGTGGCAATTATTGGCTGCTACTTCTGGTCTCAGGAGTTGTTAAAGGATCGTCGGGCGGCACTCTTGGCGGCTTTAGCTTTTTGTTACCTACCCTATCGCTTTGTAGACTTCTTCTCTTCTGGCACACTTTCTAATTATATGGGCGGTGCTTTGCTGCCCTGGGTAGTTTGGTGGTTGACCTGTTTGGTGCGCTATCCGCACAAAGCAAGATACCCATTAGCTTTGGGTTTGGTTGGGGCATTCTTGGCACTAACCAGTACTCCCCAATTGTTGATTTTTTTGCCTGTGGTGGTCTTATATTTACCCGGTTTGCTTTTATTGGAGCGTCGGATGGGTAGTTGGCGGAAACTTGGGTTGAGGTTAGCACTGGCGGGTGGTTTAGCTTTTGGCTTGAGTGCCTTTTTCCTCTTGCCCTCTACCCTTGAATTTAATCAGGTGGGCATGAAATTTGCCCGCACTAGTTTGGATGATAGCTCGCGTCTGTGGGCCAATGCCTCTAGCCCTTTTGACTTTTGGCACCCGATTGAGCCGAGCTTTGGCGCGATCAATTCTTTTGCCACCTTACCTTTTTGGTTGGCTTTGGCCGGGTTGTTGGTGTTGCTGGTCTATCGCCCGTTGCTGCGTCCCTATCTAGGGTTGGTGGCGGTGGTAACAACTTGGGCCGTCTTTCTTCAATTCCCGGTCTCTCGTTTTTTCTGGCAAACCTTTTCAGTCTTTACGACGGTTCAATTTTCTTCTCGCCTACTCTACACTACAATGATCTTTGCTGCGCCTTTGATAGGTGGCTTAGCCCTCAATTCTAAAAAGCAGTCTGGTCGTCTGTTAACCAGTTTAACCGGGTTGCTGGCTTTAGGGCTAATGCTCTACGCCTGTTTTTATGCCTTGAAATGTCCTTACTGGCCTCCTAGCTTTGATGGCACAATTAGTCGGAAGAGTTTAATTGAGCAAATCGGTAGTGCTGATGTAATGTATCTGCCCAAAGGCACCGATATAGCCGAGATTACCAAATTTAATAAGGCCGGTTTTGAAGATGGTCGCCCTACTGGAACCACCGATCAATTGGATTGGGAGATTACCGGAACAGATAACTATCGGCTAACTGCTAGGTTGAGCCGGGAGGCGGTGGTGACTGTACCGATTTTCTGGTTTGAGGGTTGGTGGAAAGTCCAAGATCAGCAGGGGCGCGAGTATCAGACCGAGGCCGCCCCAATTACACATCATATCCGCCTAACCCTGCCCCCCGGAGAACATCGCCTAACCGTCAAGCTTCAGGATACTCCCCTCCGTCTCTTTGGTTATGGGTTAAGCCTGCTTACCCTAATTGTCCTGCTGGTTTATGTTTTGCTGCGCCTCAGAAGAAGGAGTTCGGCGGAGCGTATGCAACACGCCCCTACACCGAATTTGTGAGAAGATACCAAGGCTATTTAGTTGCGGGGTTCCAGCCTGCAATTCGGGCCATCAGCCACCACCAAGCACTAGCGACTCTTTGCTGACCTGTTTCATTTAGATGCCCACCATCCGAAGTATAATTTCCATACATCGCCGAGAGTCCACTTTCGGTTATCGCCTTTCCCGAAGGATCTTGACTCTCAATATCGGCAATATCAAATAGGATTTTGTTGTTGGCTTGAACATAATCGCGCACTAGTTTGTTGTACTGGTCTCTATTTTTGTTTCCCGCATTCTCCAACGGCATCGTCCACCAGACAAATTTTACTGCGGGGTACTTTCCCTCCAGATAAGTCATCGCCTGTCTGTAGGTATCCCACCTTGCTGTAGCAGTGTTGGTGTCATCCACATAACAGAATTTCATCATCGCAACCGTAACTTTAGAGCCATAGCCATCTTTCTCGATTAAGCTCTTGAAACCGTCAATTTTGGAATTAGGATCGCCATTCTCACCTCGTGTAAAATCTCCTACGCCACTATTGGAGCTAAACCAGGTGGTTTCTGGTTCATTCATAATAGTAAGGGTGTATCTGGTAGGATTTTTTTGGGCTAGTGCGTCAAGCCCCTCCAAAATGTTACCACCTACCGATTGGTGGTTGAAAAGAACCTTAAGCTTTCTGGCCTGATCGAGATATTGCTGGGGAATAATCGAATCGGCCAAATCAACGGTCTTCGAGTTAATGGTCCACGTACTTGACTTATCGCTTGCTTGGGCAGTGGTCGCAATAGGAACTGCGGTAGCTTTGGCCCCGGTGGTGGTGGAGGCAGTAGTCGCTCCCTTAGTCGTTGTAGTAGCGACCACAGTGGTTCCCGTAGATGTAGCCTTGGTAGTAGCAGTATCGGAGGCTACCTCTGGAATCTTGGTACTATTTGGCACTGGGGTGTTGGTACTGTCACCACAAGCCGTCAGTACAAGGGTAGAGAGCAGGGTAAAGAAGAGAAGGATAGTGGCATAAGACTTAAAACTTGACATAGGTTTCTCCTAATCTTAGAAACTAGAACTTCACACTCAAGGAGAAGAAGAGTCATTCCCCTTGGGGAAACGTTGGTATTGTAATTAATTTATGTTTGTATAGAGTTTATCACCTACAATTAATCCTCGTTTTTGCAATTCCTGCTTGATAATACCAAAATTTGCTTGGTACATCTCCATAAAGCAGTAACCATCCCCAATTGTATTGAGATATACTTCTATGACAAATTTATTATTCATTTTCGGTAGGAACCTCGGCAAAGCCGCTAAATTCTGCGGACTGAGTAGGAATTTACAGACTCGCGCGTTGAAAGCAAAGTCAGATGCTTGGACAATGGGGAGAAGATCATCTAAACTTCTTACACTGAGATGGTTAATATGATCTTCAATTCTGGCATCGCGTTTTGCTTTAGCATTATCGGCCATACCCGCAATGTAGAGGAAAGTAATGGTCTTTAGCATAATATCGTGAGCAAGCTTCAAGATATTTCCTTGATGCTCACCCGTAACTTTTATGTCATCCACTACCACAAGGTTACCACCATAAATAAACTCACGATCCACAAAGAGACCGTTTTTGCTCATAAGTTCTATTCGTTCGGTAAAATGAAGCTTACCATAATCACCCGGATATAATACGGTACGTTCCATTTTGACTAAATGGCTAGAAGGTAATTGCTGCAAATACCTCAAGTGGTTGAGATTGTCCAGAAAGCCACGCCCAATAGTCAAAGAACCTGTTGGCACATATTTATAGGCCGAGCTAGTGACAAATAGCCGCGATGCTTGGAGTAGATGGGGTAAGTGTTGACCAAACTTATCTGCCAATTCAAATCCAAAATTTATACCCCTACAGCCGCTACCATATTTATATAAACTGTAGTCTTTCCCCGGAAAGGGATTGGAACTATGGTTTATAACTCTATCACCATCAAAATCTATATTATATAAAAATAGTTCATGTACTTCAGGACTCATCTAAATCTTATCCTCTTTCAACTTCAAGGGTAAGTACTTTATAAGGTTTAAACTAGGGACTTCGCTACTAGAAGCGGAGGAGTAATGCAAAGTTCTACACCCCGCACCGATAGCACCTCCTACATCTGCCCTCAGATTATCGCCGATATGAAGTAGCTCTGAAGGGGCAAGTTCCATCTTAGTAATTATATAATTAAACATTCCCGGATGAGGTTTAGCAATCCGCACTTCCTCTGAAAAGACTAGCAGGTCAAAAAAATCTACTAAACCCAACACTTTCAAGGCTCTCCGCATATTTTTTCCGGTAATCGTACCAGAATTGCTAATGACCCCTAATTGATAACCACTCTCTTTCAGGAGTTGTAAGGTTTGGGGTAGATCCTTCTCAATAAGGAACGGTGGATGGAGGGCAATCAATTTGCCCAGCGCAGCCTCAATCTGCTCAAATATCTCGTGAGAAAGCGTCGGTATCCTAGAATCTACTCTTTCATGAATCCAACCTATTCTGGCTCTAAAACTATAATCAATACCCTCCTCCTCGGAGAGAATATTAAAATAATTATCAGCTTTAGCGGCAAACCTTCTGATAGTACCTAGGGTAGCCTCCGTTTCAAGATATTTTTGAAATATTGCCAGTTTTCCTTGCCTGTACTCAGGACTTCCACCCCAGATAAGAGTACCCCACAGGTCAAAGGAGATAAATTTAATCTTGTCTAAACTCATCTTGAAAATTTTCAGGTGTATACACTACACTCCTACCTCACTATTTAAAGGAGTATTCCTTTGCTTTTTATTTCTAGTAACCAGCCTGGAAACTCGTTTAACATCCGGTCGTATAATTCGCTATCACTGATCCGCGCCAGATCATCTACTTGAAAAAAATTAGCGTTATCTACAACGCGGCCCTGCATAGTATCAAAGTGTTTAAGAACGCCGTAGCTAGACCCAGCTACCCCTACAAATTGCCAAAAGATCGGATAGCGTGAAGCCTCCATCAAAATCTTTTTAATTTCTTGGCCTTGGCTAATTCCGCCGTCGGTTATAAAGATTACCAAAACTGGCAGATTTGACTGCCAATAGGTGTTAACCACTTCCTGCATAACTGGTGGTTCGTTGTTACCAGCTCCCAGCCCTTTGACAATCTCTAATGCGCCGCCTTTTACATTATGAGTGATATATCCGCTGATATTTCCCACCGTTATGTCGGGAAAACGGCGGTGTTTGGAGCCATAAAACCAAGTTTCCAAAGATCCATCATCATCCATTCGGGCTGCCACCAGTGTTACTCGATCCATAATCGCTTGGACAACCCCTTTCTTATATGCAGACGACATCGAGCCGGAGGCATCCATTACCAGAGCTACCTTTGCCACCATATGCTGCAAACCCTTCTTTTCCAGAGTAACACCTAGGGTTTTGGAGAGGTTGACTAAGTGCGGGGCTTCCTTTTCGAGCCGCTTCTCCAAAGAGACCGCTTTAGAAGGTGGCGGCGGGTAGTTATTTTGTGGGTAGGTCGGCGACTGATAGGCGGGCGGCGGTGGCGGGTAGTTATTTTGTGGGTAGGTCGGTGGCTGATAGGCGGGCGGCGGTGGCGGGTAGTTATTTTGTGGGTAGGTCGGCGACTGATAGGCGGGCGGTGGCGGGTAGTTATTTTGTGGGTAGGTCGGCGACTGATAGGCGGGCGGCGGTGGCG
>JACAUC010000232.1 GCA_013390945.1 Candidatus Chloroheliaceae bacterium | reverse complement strand
CCTCCTACATTGAGGAAGTCAATCGGGATTAGAAATCCCTCCTACATTGAGGAAGTCAACCCACTTTAGAACTAAAACATCTAGCACCGAAACTCAACCCACTTTTCAGGCAAGAAGCAACGATTCAGCCATATTTTCAAACAAGAAACAGGATGTGTTTCCGTTCTAGATGTATCATAACGTTAGCGGACTGAATCCCTGTTTTTAGCCCACCGTTTAAGCTTGGGAATATCCTTGATTAAAAGATTTGCCACTAAACCGGGAATGTGCATCTCTTTTAGCTGGCCTTTGACCTTTGTCTCCATCTGACCGACCGTTAAGTCCGGCTCGGTAAAGGCTCCCTTTTGATAACAATGACTGCAATATTCAGCGTTTTTGCTACCATTGGCGTTAGTACCGCCACCCTCTTTATCGTATATCAAGGGCATACCACAACTCTGACAGTTTGCACCAGCCATCGAATATCTGACCTCCTAATCTATAAGTTTGTGTGTGTAGATGGAATAATTATAGCATAGCTGATACTTATCCACTCAAGCCATAGACCACAGTAATCGTTGGGTGCGCGTCAAATTTTTGCGCGACAGGTTGGCCTTGTATGCACATTGGAACATAAAACAACGCTAAGAGATTAGCAGGAAGTCAACCTACTTTAGAAATCCCTCCTACATAGGTTTATTTGGCAGGCTATTTTAGCTCCTACTCCAGCATAGCTTACCTTAAACTAGGGTAAATTGCAAATTTTAGACCCGATAGTCCACAGATGGGTTTCGTTGGCAATCGAATGTAATAGCGTATTATCTCAATAATTTGGGGTAGGGGCGTATGGTATACGCCCAAAATGAAACCAGTTTGCGGCGGGTTTATGTGAACTGGTTCCAATAAACTCCTACCTATTGAGAAGATACGGATCTTTTGCAAGGCTCTTGTAAAAGCTTTACAAGAAATTGATACTTTAAAAGGTTTTGTAATGGCCTAAAATTTCCAGAGCTAATCGGGCCTTGTCGGGAGTTCCTTTCATTATAGTATTGGTGACAAGGGTTTTGAAGCCTAGGGCGCGGATGGCCTCTTCATCTTCCCGGTCTTGTTGGTCAAGGACGAAACCTTGCGCCCAACCTGCATAGAGCCGGGCTACCGCCAGCGCACTGGCGGTCTCTTCCCCACCTAGGCTCCGCATAATGGCGGCAGCCGGGCCTTTTAAGGCCATCCCTCCTACAATAGGGCTGACTACTACAATGGGTGCCTCACTTGCGCTTAACGTCTCTTTCATCTGTGGGACGGCTAGAATCGGCCAGATACTCAGGTAGGGATTGGATGGGCAAACCACTATCAGATCGGCTTCGGCAATAGCTTGGCGTACTGCATTACTCAAAGTGGCATTTTCGGCTCCTTCAAAGCGTAGTCCCCTGACGGTCTCTCTGGCTTGTCGGCGCACAAAATATTCTTGGAAAGGCAATTCGCCAGATTCTGCGGTTTGGACAATAGTTCGCACATCTTCATCGCACATCGGTAGCAGACGACAGCCGATACCAAGTTTTTCGGTTAGCTGGGTAGTTACTTCGGTCAACCCTTTTCCGGCCCGGAGCATTTGAGTGCGGAGCAGGTGGGTGGCAAAGTCGCGGTCGCCCAATTGAAACCAGCACTCTTCACCGTAGCGTTTCAGCATTTCAAAGGTGGCAAAAGTATCGCCCTCAATGCCCCAGCCCGTCACCGGATTTGCCAGCCCTGCTAGGGTGTAGAGTAGGGTATCCAAATCAGGGCAGATGCGTACCCCGAACAACTCCAGATCATCTCCAGTGTTGCCGATAATAGTTAAATCTTTAATCTTGCGTTCAGCCGCAGGTTTAGAAAATTGGGTGGTTTGCAAATGATGGTAGAGACCTAGTGCCAGTTTTGCTCCGCCTACGCCACCGGCTAAGGCTACAATATTTTTCATCCTCAATTCCTTTTTGGTTAGTCAGTTTCCCTCAGTAATATATTAATATATTGTAACATGTACGGCCTCTTAAACCAAAAGCGTTGACTTTTTGACTCGTTTGAAGGATAATTTAAGATATAGCTTTTAATGAACTATTATCAATGCTTATCTATTAACTCTGTAAGCTTATGTTAAAAACCTTGGTTAGTGGGCCGAGCTTGACCTCGCAATAGTAAAGAGGATAGGAAGAAGTGGCGAAAGAAACGATAGTCGTAGTAGATGACGAAGCTCCAGCACGTACTGCGGTCGCTCGAATTTTAAAAGCCAGCGGTTATGTGGTACATGCGTTATCCGGTGGTCAAGAGGCGATTGATTTTGCAATGTCCCAGCCTTTTGATGTACTCCTGACCGACTTCAGGATGCCCGGTGGCCTAGATGGCTTAACTACAGTGCGAGCCGTGCGCCGGGTCAACCCCCAAGTGGTAGCCATTATAATGACTGGCAATAACTCGATTGATCTAGCAATTCAATCCCTTAATTTGGGCGTACATGGCTTTGTAGTGAAACCCTTTACGGCTTATGAGCTACTTAGTACCATTGAGCGCACCATTGAGCTGCAGCGTCTGATTCGCGAAAATATTAAAATGAAGGCTTTGGTAGATGTCTTTGAAACTACCAAAATGCTAATTACCGCTGATAGCGATCCGGCCCAACTGCCTCACTTGGCCGCAGAACTGGCCCAATCCCAGACTAATTCTAGTGAAGTAGTGGTACTACTACACGGAGAAGCGTTACGACCAACTGATCCCGGCAAGAGCCAACTAGAAGTAGTCTCGGTGGTGGTGCGTAATCCAGAAGAGGCGGGATCTTTAGCCATTGCGCCTGAAATCTACGCCCGCAATAATAACGCTGATCTGATACGATTGCGCCAAGTGGCGGAGAGAGCCTTAGAGCAGGGTAGCACACTCTTCCTGATAGATGATGAAGAGGTGGACTTAGATAGTAGCCGAATGGTTCCAAACCAAGCTCATAGTTGTATGGTAGCCGTACCCATGTTGGCGCAAGGTCGTCGGGTTGGGGTTTTGTGGATTGCTCGGCTTGAGACGGAGCAGACTTTTAGTGAGGTGGATTTGCGAACAGTGGCGATCTTAGCAGGTCAGGCGGCGGTTGCCATTGATAATACCCGGCTATATCGTCGTTTGGCTCGTGTGGAGGCTTTGCGCGAGGCCGATAAGCTTAGGAGTGAGTTTGTCTCTACCGTTTCGCACGAACTTCGCACTCCTCTAACTTCGATCAAAGGCTATGCCACTACCTTACTTCGCGCCGATGTACATTGGAATGAACAGGTAGGGCGCGACTACCTTTCGATTATCAGTGAGGAATGTGATAAGCTGATGCAGCTTATTGACAATATCTTGGAAGTTTCTAAAATAGAGGCGGGAGCGTTACGCATCTTCCCAGAACCCGTACAAATTCATGAGGTAGCGATACGTGCGGTCACCGAAGCTCGTCGCCGTCGCCCGGATGCGATCATCTCGTTGGTCTTTCCACCGCCCGAAACGATGCCTTTTGTGATTGCTGACCCGCAGAGAATTATTCAGGTTTTGCGTAACCTGTTAGATAATGCAATGAAATACTCACCCGGCATTCCTACCATTGGGGTACGTGTGAGTAATCCTTTTGAGGAAACTAACGAAACTTTGACCGCGGAAGAATACGATTCAGCTCTACCTAGACGTGTAGTTCAACTATCAGTAGAGGATAATGGTTTAGGACTCAAGCAAGAAGATCAAGCAAGAATTTTCGAGCGGTTCTTCCGGGTGGATACCGGGTCGGCGCGTCGTAGCGAAGGCACGGGGTTGGGTTTAGCTATTTGTCATGGTATAGTAGAGGCTCATCATGGCCGTATCTGGGTTGAAAGTGCTGGCCTAGGTAAAGGTTGTATTTTTCATTTTACCCTACCTGTGGTTGAAGGTGTGCCGCAGGTCGAATTGGATTAGCTATTGGGAGAGGTCTTATGACCAATAAAGAGAAAACTGTTTTAGTAGTGGATGACCAGCCGAGTTTGGTTCGGCTAGTGCGTGATAACCTCGAAACCTTACAATTTCGGGTAATTTCGGCTTCGGAGGGTACTCGGACGATTGATATTGTCGAAAATGAGAAACCGGACTTGGTAATTCTGGATGTTATGTTGCCTGGTATGGATGGCTATGAGGTTTGCCGCCGGATTCGTGAGTTTTCCACTGTACCGATTATTATGCTTACGGCCCGCAATGACCGGGCTGATTTATTGCAGGGCTTTGAGGCCGGAGCGGATGATTATGTCACCAAACCCTTTAGTGCGGACGAGTTGTTAGCGCGGGTTAAAGCGGTCTTACGGCGAAGTGAATACCAAGAGGTCAATAAATATTCACCGACTTTTAGCTGTGGCGATATTACGATTGACTTTGTGCGGCATGAAGTTACCAAAGCTGGCGTAACCAAGAGTTTGACACCCACCGAGTATCGTTTGCTCTATTATCTTGCGACCAATGCCGGGCGGGTAATGTTACATAGCGACTTGCTCTCAAAGGTGTGGGGGCCAGAGTATGCTGGAGCAACTGACTATCTGCGGGTCTATGTTCGTCACCTACGTACCCACCTCGAATCCAAAGATAGCGAGCCAGTTTATATCCTGACTGTACCAGGGGTGGGCTATGTGCTGAAGTGTCCACAAGGTCAAGGTCAAATTACTGGGCAGTTGCCGGACGAGTAAGAATTTCAGCATCTCAATTGGTGAGGGGTTTATGTAAATTGGGAAACCCCTACCTCTTGAGATGCTACGTCAACTGGTTGCTTTGAGTTAATAATTAATACTGATCCATCCCAAGTTCCATCTTGGCATCTTCGCTCATCATAGTCGGATTCCAAGAGGGAGTCCAGACTAGATTAAGCTTCACATCAGTAATCCCCGGCATACCTTCCAAAGCCTCACGCACCTGCTCCCCAATCACATGACTCAAGGGACAACCGGGCGTGGTAAGGGTCATATTTATATCAACTAAACCCGCCTCCTGAACCTCTACGTCATAAATTAGGCCCAAATCCACAATATTAATGCCAATTTCAGGGTCATAGACCGTTTTAAGTGCCTCACGCACCTCTGCTTCACTTGGCAGACTCAAAGTACTCATCCCTTTATACCTTTCCAAATAACTTAATCGTCATCGTCACCATAATAGCCAAGTTCGTCTTTAGCATCTTGGCTCATCATGGCCGGGTTCCAAGGAGGAACAAAGACAAACTGGACTTTAACTGTATGAACCCCTTCCAAAGCCGCTAATGCCCCAATTACCTCGGCCTTAATCTGTGGCCCTACCGGACAACCGGGCGAGGTGAGCGTCATAAAAACCTGAAGTTGACCATCACTCTCTAAATCAAGTCGGTAGACTAGACCCAAGTCCACAATATTGAGACCCAATTCCGGGTCTTGCACCTCTTTAAGAGCATTTATAATTTCGTCATCCGAAGGTTGAGTTTTGGTAGCAGCCTCCGTCATAAGTCCATTACCTTTCGCTAATCATAATAGTTGCCTGCATATTCCATATTAACCTGATTAGATAAACAAAAGGGGCAACTACACCTGTAGCCACCCCTTCTGGGGTACTTCTCCCCAAAGAACTAGACGGGGTTAACCGACCGACCCTTCCATCTCAAGGGCCACCAAGCGATTCAACTCTAAAGCATATTCCATCGGCAATTCTTTGGTGACTGGCTCGATAAAGCCGTTGACAATCATTGCCATCGCCTCAGACTCGCTTAAACCTCGACTCATTAGATAAAAGATCTGCTCTTCCGACACCCGACCTACGCGGGCTTCATGCTCGACGCTGATATTGTTCTGGTGAATTTGCATCGTAGGGAAAGTATCATTTTTGCTGCGCTCATCCATTAGCAGACCATCGCAACGTACTCTCACCTTCGCCCCTATCGCCCCATGCGCCACCCGCACCAGACCCCGGAAACCAGCATGACCGCCATCCTTAGCCACCGATTTTGCCAAGATATTTGAGGTAGTATAGGGTGCGCCGTGAATAACCTTTGCGCCACCGTCTTTATGCTGGCCTTTGTTGGCAAAAGCGATATTGAGATGTTCCGCCGAGGCTCCCTTGCCGATCAAATAACTGGCCGGATAGAGCATAGTTACTTTGCTACCCATCGAGCCACCAACCCACTCCATGTGGCCCTCTTCCTCTACCAACGACCGTTTGGTGTTTAGGTTGTAGACATCACTCGACCAGTTCTGAACGGTAGTATAACGACCGCGCGCATGAGGTTTTATAAAGATTTCGACTACTGCACTATGCAACGAATTGGCACTATATTGTTGAGCGGTACAGCCCTCGATATATTGTGCGTCGGAACCTTCCTCCACAATTAGCATGGTATGTTCAAAAGTACCCTCTTCCTTGCCCTCCATGCGGAAGTAAGCCTGCAAGGGCAGATCAACTTTGGTATTGGGTGGAACCCACATAAACGAGCCACCACTCCAAACCGCCCCATGGAGTGCCGCAAACTTGTTATCGGTGGCAGGCACACAGTTGGTCATAAAGTGTTTCTTCACCATATCGGGATACTCTTTTACTGCTGTATCCATACTGGCAAAGAGGATGCCTAGCTTGGTATATTCCTCTTTGATACCCTCGTAAACCGACTCATTATCGTAAACCGCGATGACCCCGGCCAAGTATTTGCGCTCTGCTTCAGGTATACCTAACTTCTCGTAGGTCTCCTTGATTTCTGCCGGAACCTCGTCCCAATTGCGGGTACGCCTAGAACCGGGAGGAGTATAGAAGGTCAAATCGTCAAATTTGAGATCACTCAAGTCTGGGCCGAAATTTGGCATAGGCATAGCTTCAAAGATCTCGAAGCTTTTCAGACGCTTCTTGAGCATCCACTCCGGTTCGTCCTTTTGCCAGCTAATCTCCTCGATTAAAGCCCGGCTGAGACCCTTGCCCATTTTCCACACACGGGTCAGTGGCGTACCGAACTCAGGCTTCGTAATTACTTCCCGGTTTGTTTCGATAGTCATTTTACGCTCCTCCAACCCGGCTATAAACCAGGTATTTATATAAAAACCCTCAAGGGGCGTTTAATTTATAAATTGGGTTAGCTCTTGTGCCAGTCTTCGTCGCTTTCGGCATTGATGCTATGACCGGCGTTGGCTAATCCGGTCTTGACGGTACGCAGTGCCAAACTAGCACATTTCAATCGCACCGTGCTATTGATGGCGATGCCCATTTCATCTATCAATTGCTCACGGGTTACGCCATTTAGATGTTCCAGCGAACCACCCTTAATTTCTTCGGACAACAAATAGGCGGCAGCCCGGCTAATGGCACAGCCTCGACCAGTGAAACCAATATCTTCAATCTCGCCTTCGGGATTCAGACGTAAGGTTACCTTAAACTTATCACCGCACAGCGGGTTAGAATCTTCAAAAACCACCGATGGGTCATCCACCTTATGATTTTTAACCTCGGTATCGAAGGCTCGCGCCAACTCTACCACATAGTCCATATCCATATCGTCTCTAAATTGGTCACTCACCTTACTGCCCTCCTAATATGTGGGGTAACTCGCCAGAATGTTTGGTAAATCGCTTGGCTTTTAAGAAAATCGGCTGACAGAGCAGCCTCCTACAAATTCTGGTATGCCGCCCTTTTGTCCAACGTCTAATCCCTACTATTTTACTCGGAATTATCCAAGCTGTCAACTATGTAAAGATTACACTAAGTTAAGGATTAGCTTAGTTTAAATATACGCCGCGCTTTATAAAGTGCCTCTACAAGCTGGTCAACCTCGGCGGGTGTATTGTAAATATAGAAACTGGCCCGGGTAGTCGCGGGAGTATCCAATATTTCGATAAGTGGCTGGCAGCAATGATGACCCGCCCGAACTGCTACCCCTTCGTTATCCAAAATGGTCGCTAGGTCATGGGGGTGAATATCGGCTAGGTTGAAGGAGACAATACCGCCCTTCTCTTCGGCTTTGCGCGGCCCATAAATGATAATATCGGGTACTTCTCTAATCTGAGCCAGCGCGTAGCGGGTTAGCTCAATCTCATGCGCCCGTACTTTGTCCATTCCCAAGTTTTGCAGGTAGTCCACCGCTGCACCTAGCCCGATACCTTCGGCTATCGAGGGCGTACCAGCCTCAAATTTCCAAGGCAGGTCGTTCCAAGTACTCTTCTCTAAGGTCACATCCCGGATCATATCGCCGCCAGTGAGGAAGGGAGGCATTGCTTCCAAGATGGCTTTTTTACCCCACAGCACTCCGATTCCGGTAGGGCCACACATCTTATGTCCACTAAAGGCTAGAAAATCACAGCCTAAAGCTTGCACATCTACCGCGACGTGCGGTACACTCTGCGCCCCATCCACTACCACCACTGCCCCAACCGCATGGGCGCGTTTCACAATCTCTTCTACCGGGTTAATTGTACCCAACACATTTGACATGTGGGTCAGCGTCACCAGTTTGGTTTTGGAGTTTATCAGTTCGTCAATCTGGCTTAAATCCAGTTTACCTTCCGACGTAATGTTGAAGTAGCGTAACTTCGCCCCTCGTTCTGCCGCAAGCACCTGCCAAGGTACGAGGTTGGAGTGATGCTCCATTACGGTTGAAACAATTTCATCGCCTGCTTGGATATTGGCCCGGCCCCAACTATAGGCGATCAGGTTAAGGCTTTCGCTGGTGTTGCGGGTAAAAATTACCTCTTTGGCACTCTCGGCATTGATGAATTTGGCAACTTTAACGTGCGCCCGTTCGTAATGGCGGGTAGCGTCTTCGCTCCAGCGATAGACTCCCCGGTGAATGTTGGCATTATACTTGTGGTAATATTCCAACATGGCGTTAATCATAGGCTCCGGTCGCAAGCTGCTGGCCCCGTTATCGAGGTAAGCCACCTTTTTGCCGTTGACCAGTTCTTCCAGTATAGGAAAATCTTGCCGGATGGTCGCTACATCTAACCCACCACTCAGATCCGATCTGGAACCCTCTTCTCTATTTTCTAGCTCTTGTATGTCAAGCATAATTTTCTGGCTTTCTTTAAGATCTAAGCAATAAACGATCAATCGGGCGACGTGCGACACTGCAAGTTGCTACCGTACCTTCTCAAATCGGGATTAGAAATCCCTCCTACATATATAAATCGGGATTAGAAATCCCTCC
>JACAUC010000231.1 GCA_013390945.1 Candidatus Chloroheliaceae bacterium | reverse complement strand
CCGAGACCAGTCTACATTGTAAAGCCAAAAGCCCCGATTTTGAACCTTGCCTAAGCTCGGCGACAAGATTAACGGCAATCAGGCTATGTTCCAAGCTTCCACCAGCCAAAGCATAGACCTGCCCTTTGAAATAGTTGCGCTTGACCGGGGAACGTTGCTCCTCCCACAAGTACTCTTCCACCCTATAAGATTGGCAATCTGGCTCTAGCATAAGTTAATCCTCTAAATCTCAACTCAGGATTTATCATAACATAAAACCCCAAGAAAGTTTGTAGGAAGCTGCTCCGTCAGCTCCGTCAGGTGATTACAAACAAAATCCGGTAGCGTATACGCTACCGGAGCTATTTGGAGGCTAAAGTGATGGTTTACAATCCGTAGCGTCCAAGTACCCGTCGGGCAAAACCGGGAACCAATTCATCTTCACGTTCGGGATAGTTTTTGCGAATAAAATGAAGGTTCCGCGCCCACTTCATTGTAAGAGTACCCCGCGCAAACTCAATTCCCTTCAAGCCAAAATTGGAGACGATAAAAGTAATCAACTTTATGCGCCAAGCCGGTAGAGGTACGGTGCGAGGCGGACGGTCAAGCATCTTGATAGATTGGAGTACCACCTTGTCGCGCTTACCCTTCTCTACAATGGGGCTAAATTCGAGGTGCGGACGCAACATTTCAAAGAGTTCTTCCCCGGTTCCAGTGCGAGCCAAGATCCATTGGTAAGGCATTGGCGCACCCAAGTAGCCAATTGTAATATCCGAAAGCGAGTTAGTATAATCAAAGCAACTCATACAGCTATCCGGGAAGATGTCGTTGGTGAGCTTATCCATCGGTAGGCCAAAGTAGCTGACCTTTTCGGTATGACCATCTTCGTGACGCATCCACACCCGGTAGTCGGGCATAAACTCTAGGTGAACTACGGTCTCCGCCGAGGTGCTGACCAGACCCAAAAACTTCATATAGTTTTGGTAGCTTACAATATCGGTACAGGGCAAGCCAATAAAATAAATTTTTTCAAAGGAGAGTTGATCTTGAATGGCACGTAAGGCATGGATCTGGCAACCATTACCGATATAGGCCAGACGCTTGATACCCAATTTTTCAGCCTCTTGCAAAGCGGAGAGGTTATGCGAAAGGCAAGGCTTATTCCCGGCAGCCTTGCGTAACTCTGCGACGCTGGTTGCCAACGTTGGTTTGGGCTTGAAACGTGTACCGGGAGCGGATTGGACACAAATGACCCCATCCACCAACTTCTTTTCCAACAACATCGTGCCGAGGCTTGTAACGATACCGCTCCATTGTGCGCCTTCCACGGGCTTAGCCATCTTCGCCACATACATGTGACGGTATATGCCAAACATATCCTCATCGGTGTAGGCTTGCCGTCCGCGCCCATGCAGCTTTTTATCGAGCATCTCGTAACGGTTCTCCACAAAAACACAGGCATCAGCCAACTTGTCGCGGTGGTGGGTATAGCACAAGCCACAACGACTACACATGGCAGGCTTGTGATGTTTCGCATCCCCACTATGGGCTACCGGGTCGGTTTCGCCTTGGCGAGTAATCTGCAACACCGGCCCCTTATTCACTTGGGTCATATATTCATTCCCTATTAGCAGTTCTCTTAAATCAAAAAGTTGCTCAGAGGAGCGGTTAAAAAGCTAACTCATGTTAGAGCAGCATAGGAAACCAGTCTGTAGTTGTCACTACTAACCAATAGAAATCCATTATTAAGAAATTTTATATTGACATAAACTGGTCTACTCGCTATAATTATAGGGTTAGAGCGAACATCTATTCGGTAGAATTTAACTTATTGTAACCTAGGGAGGTTCTTCTATGATCCGGGTTCTGGCTATTCTTTTTGTGATCGTATTACTGGCATTTATCGTAGTAGTCTTCTTTATGATAGGAAACACTGGCGGAACGACCATTATTAAGTAGTAAAGGAGAAGATAGCTATGTCAGCCATATCAGGAAAGAGTGGTAAAATAGGTCTGCTAAATCGAATTGTTCTTGTATTCATATTAACTCTGCTAGTCATTCTTGGCATTGCTTATTTTATTTCTTCTAATGGCTCTACCCGTACTCAGGTAACTGCCCCAGGCCCCATCACCATCGGGCAAATTCAGAAGCTTTATCGTTTAGAGACCGCTCACATAACCGGTCAGACTATTATAGAAGGTCAGACCAGTAACGCCATAATACCTGCTCTTACTACCACCAAAATCACCTATCAAGTTATCCTCACTATGACGGCGGGGATTGATATGAGTCTGCTTAAAGATAGCGATATTCAGTCCGATGGAGAGACACTAACCATCGTATTGCCCAACCCCCAAGTTCTAAGTGAAACCTCCGATTTTATACCTATCGCCGAAAGCAAAGATATTTTTTCCGGGCCAAGTGAGAAAAAGGAACTACCTAAAATGATGGTGGACGAGGGTAAAACACGGGTACGCCAGAGTATCGTAGAGCAGGGCGAATTGTTCCAGCAAGCCCGAACTAATGCCGAGGATAATTTACGCAACCTGATTACCCAGATTGCACCACAATACAAAAAGATTGTCTTCGTCCAAGCTTCCAGCGTTTCACCCAGCCCTTCATCTAGCCCATCGCCCAAACCCTCCGGGGCACCGAGGTAGTTATCAGGTTGTTAAAAGAATCTTAAAGACCTCTTAAAGCTTTATTAATAACTTTCGGCTATCCTAAATTATTAGGCGGAGATAGTTTGCGTTGTTAGCAATACGAAGGTAGGTTATAATGAAGTAGCGCAACAAGGCGTTTTCTCTTCTCCACTGCTGATAGAGCGTCTTTCCTGCTTTAAGATTAATATTTTTAGAGACCGGCGGGGTTAAACCCAAGAGAGTAGCAGATTTTTATGAGCTTAATTGATAAGCCCCAAAAGGAAACTGTCCGATTTCCTGATAACCGGCGTGATAGTAGCGTGGGCGAAATGACAGAAATCACCCTTGGTTTGACCAATCAGCGGAGAGTAGCGGTTCCGCAGCGTCTTAACCCACGTTGGAAAGAACTTGGTTGGGCCTTGCTCTATATTAGCCCGGCTCTGCTAATCTTCCTCGTCTTTACCTATTTCCCCTTTATCCGTTCGGTCTGGCTCAGTTTCTACGTCACTACTCCTACCGGAGAGCCCGCCCGATTCAACGATGTGAAATATTACAGCCGTATCCTAAATTTGGATGGTAGCGGACGTGATGAATACCTGAAGAGTATTCTCACCACCGTTCAATTTAGCCTGATGGTAGTACCACTAGGCATCATCACCGCCTTGGCCTTAGCAGTGCTGGCAACCGCCAAAGTGCGAATTATTGGAGTCTTTCGTACCATTTTCACCAGCAGCGTAGCTATTTCAGTTGCCAGTGCCAGTGTTATCTGGTCGTTGATTTATACCCCTACTATCAAAGTGACACAATGGCTGGTAGACCTGCTTCACTTGAAGTCGGAAAGTTTGCTGAATGATGCCAGCACGGCGCTCTTGGCAGTGGCTTTTATGACGGTCTGGAGTGCGCTCGGCTTCAATTTTATCATTACGCTCTCAGGTATTCAGGCCATTCCACAGGATCTTTATGAAAGCGGACGGATTGATGGTGCTAATGGTTGGACAGGGTTCCGCTATATTACCTTGCCCTTGCTAACCCCTACCCTTATGTTCCTATTTATTATCTCAACCATTCAATGTTTCCAAGCTTTTACCCAATTTAATGTAATGATCGGTAACGAAGGGCCAGACAATTCTACCAATGTAATGGTCTATAGCCTCTTCACGGCTTTCTGGAAAGATAATCGTTATGGGTTTGCTTCGGCTATCTCGGTGGTACTGTTTGCCATCCTTATAATCCTAACCGTGATTCAGTACCGGGTACTTGACAAGAGGGTTCATTATCAATGAGTAGAGAGCTTTCACGGACCGCACCTGAAATTAGCCCCGGTCTATATCGGACAATACAAATAGTTAAAAGTATTGCCGTTTACTTTTTGCTGATCTTGGCGGCTTTGATCGTACTCTTTCCACTGCTCTTTTCACTCTCGCTGGCAGTGCAAGGTCCAACTATTGCCCCTAATCTGCTGCCCGATTTTAGCAACCTAGACTTCAGTGTTTTCGGTCAGGCATTTGCACGAGAGAAGAACCTAGGACGTTGGATCGTTAACTCCTTTGTGGTCTCTATCGCGGTAACACTAGGTCAACTTGTGACCTCGGCCCTAGCCGCTTATGCTTTAGTAACGCTAAAATTTCCCGGCAAATCTCTCTTTTTGTTTCTTTTCCTAGGTACACTGATGATACCTTGGGAGTCAACTATCGTACCCAACTATCTCTCGGTTACAAGTTGGGGTTGGAAGGATAGCTATCAAGGATTAATTGCCCCTTTCTTGGCAAGCGGTTTTGGCATCTTCCTGCTCCGCCAATATTTTATGACCATTCCGCGTGACCTATATGAAGCCGCCACCATTGACGGTTGTGGTCGTACCCGTTATCTCTGGTCAATCCTTATCCCGCTTTCCCGCCCGGCGTTGGGAACGTTGGCGGTCTACGCTTTCTTGAATACCTGGAATCAATATTATTGGCCGCTACTAATAATAGATGATCCGGTCTGGCGTACTACGCAGGTCGGCATTACTGCTTTCAGGTCGTCCGAAATACAAGTCTATAACCTACAAATGGCTGCAACCATTATCGTACTTTTACCTACTCTGATACTCCTAATCCTAGGCCAACGCCAACTTGTGCGGGGACTAACCGAAGGAGCGTTAAAAGGGTAGGCTGGTAAATAACTCAAAAAGAGGAGAGAAACTTTTGAAACGAACTAGGAATTTAGGGCAGTTGCTGGCACTAGGGCTAGTGACGCTCTTGCTGACCGGATTGCTGGCGGCTTGCGGTGATAGTACCGCTACCACCACAACCGTCGCATCCACTACGGCGGCGGTTGTCGGAACCACTGCTGCCGGGGCCACTACCGCCGCTAGTGCAGCTGCTGCCAAAACCACCACCGCTGCTGGTACTACCGCTACCGGGGCCACTACGGTAGCCGCCGGAACCACCACTGCTGCCAGTGCTACTACGGTAGCCGCCGGGGCCACTACTGCCGCCAGTGCTACCACCACTGCTGCCGTAGCCGCACCAACACCTACCGCCGTTGCACCGATACCGCAACCTGCCGGATCGGTCAAGATAACCTTCTGGTATGGCTTGACCGGAGCGTTGGGTAATGTGGTGCAACAAACGGTGAACAAGTACAACAGTAGCCAGAGCAAATATTATGTCGAGGCTATTCAACAGCCGAGCTATGATGATACCATCAACAAGCTAAATACTAGCCTCGCTGGAGCCACCCTGCCCAACGTCGCCCAGATTTACGACATTGGTACTCAGCGTATGATTGACACCAAGAAAATTCTGCCAGTACAGGATTTTATTGACAAGGAACAACTGAACATTATCAGCGACTTGGAGCCAGCCGTAGCCAGCTACTACACGGTTGGGGGCAAACTCTATTCTATGCCGTTCAATTCTTCGGCTCCAGTAATGTACTTTGACAAGAACGCTTTCAAAGAAGTAGGGCTTGATCCAGAGAAAAAGATCTGGACTTACGACGAGGTACTGGAAGCCGCCAAGAAGCTGGTCAAAAAAGATGCCAGTGGCAAGATTATACGCGGTGGGGTAGACTTCACCTTGTATAGCTGGATTTTTGAGCAAGAGTTAGCCACGCAGGGTGCTGTCTTTGCTGCACCAGATAATGGACGCAACGCCCGTGCCACCAATCTGGCCTTCAACAACGATGCCGGGACAAACTGGCTCAATTTCCTCAAGAAGATTCAAGATGACGGCCTTGGACGCAGTTGGGGACGGGACGGCGGAGCCAATAGCTCCACCCGCGATGCCAAATTTGTGACTGGTGAGACCGCCATCACCTTTAACAGTATTGCTGGTCTACGTGGCTATATCTCCTCTGCCGCCCAAGCCGGAGGCAAGGTGGATGTGGGTGTAGCCTATATTCCCCGGCCAACTGGAGCCAAAGGTGGGGTAATCATCGGTGGTGCTTCGTTCTGGATTACCAACACTGGCACACCGGAACAGCAGGCAGCCTCTTGGGACTTTGTGAAATGGACTGCCCTGCCAGAAATCCAAGCTTATTGGTCTTCCAACACGGGCTACTATCCGATTCGCAAGGGAGCCTACGATGTCCAAGAGATGAAGGACACGCTGGCAAAATACCCGCAATTCAATGTAGCAATCGAGCAACTGCGGGCCACTGAACCAAGTTCTGCTACGCAAGGAGCCGTTTTTGGCACTTTCGTCTCCACTAGGCAGGCGATTGAAGGCGCGATGGAGCAGTTCTTGGCAGGCAAATTTCCTACAGCCAAAGCCGCCTTGGATGACGCAGCCAGCAAATCCAACGATACGCTTTCTGAGTACAATTCAACCGTTAAGTAGATAAGCTTATTTGAAAATATTAGAGTTAAAGCAGTAGGAATTAAAAGCCGGGAAAATTTCCCGGCTTTTTTATTTATTAGGGGTTAAAAGGTTGGTCTAATCTCACCAACACGCTATGAATCCAGCCACTCCCCTCACTTGGAACAATATGAAACCAGCGCGTAGAACCTTGTAGTTCTGGCCCTTCAAGATAGCCGTCAAAACTCAAGCGAACACCTCGCGTAGCCGTTCGCATAATCGAAGAGGGATCGTAGGTAGGACGAGTACGGATATTCGCCAGTTCCACCGAAACTGCCCCACCACTAATCTCGGCTAGAATTAACCCTTTAAGCTCATCAGGTGGAGGTGGTAGAACTTCCCTCTTTTCCTCTACAGACGGCAATGGCGTTACAGGAAAGGATGGAGGTGGTAGAACTTCCCTCTTTTCCTCTACAGGCGTTACAGGAAAGGGCGCAGGTATAGGAGGAGTGATTTCAACCGCAAAAGGTTTAGCCTCTGTTTTAGCTTTAGCCGGAACCGCACCAAAACCACTTATTTGATCGAATAAACGGTCAAAGTCCTCAAAATCTGGCAAATCTGGCTCAGCCTGCATAACCTCTAAGAGGGTAGGTACATACTCACCCTTTAATTGGGGCGGAAAAGTTTTATCGAGGATAGGGTCATCCAATTCTTCCAATGGGTCACGTTCCAGGCTAGACATAGAACTCGCGGCAAAAGGTTCAAACTGAGCCAATTCAGGTAATTCAGGTGTTTCTGCCAAATTGCCGAAATTTAGTGGTTTTGGTTCAGGAAGCACTTCTTCTAGCTCTGGTTCACTCACGTTCAAGCTTGCCACACCCTCCGGCAGAGGCCAAACTTCTTCTAATTCTGGTTCACTTACGTTCAAGTTTGCCGCACTCTCCAGCAGTGACCAAGCTTCTTCTAATTCTAGTTCTACTATTTGGCTTACATTCGCTGGCTGAGCCTCCAACTCAAGGCTAGGGCTAGTCTCCTTAATTGAGCTTAACCACGCCACTTCCGGCTCCGGTGCAGCGTCCCTAAGTGAATTTAGCCAATCCATCGCTGCTTTTGACTCTACGGCAGAACTTAAAGGCTCTGGTCTAGTCTCCCGAATAACACTCAGCCAATCCGACTCCCCTTCTAGTATTACATTCTGGGTCTCACCAACTGGCTCCAATTTCGGTGCTGGGGTAGCGTCCAAGATTGCACTTAGCCAATCCGACTCTATTTCTAGCTCTGGCTCTATGAGAGACGTTAGAGGTGCGGGTTCCGATTCAATTGGAGGTAGAAGATCTAGCCAATCTGACTCCACCTCCGGTTCTACGGGAGCATGCTCGGTACGTATAATTAAATTTAGCCCTTCCGGCACCTCTGCTGCTTTTGATTCGACAGCAGGGCTTAGTAAATCAGGTTCGACCTCACGAAAAACACTCCGCCAACCAGATTGTACTTCTGGTTCTGGTGCGATAGTAGATAAGAGGTCAAGCTCAGACCCGGTACCCAAGATTGAAGTTAGCCAATTCGACTCCCCTTTCGGTTCCGGCTCTAAGGTAGAATTGAGTGGCTCCAGTTCAATTGCCCGACTAAGATCCAACCAATCAGACTCAAATGCTGGTGCTAAGCTCTGGGCCTCACCGACGGACTCCGATTCAGGTTCGTGGAGAAGATCTAACCAATTGGACTCTATTTTCGGTTCTACCGTGGGACTTAGCAATTTAGGCTCAGCATCAGACTCCTGAAAGGAAGTTAGCCAATCCGACGCTACCTCCACTTCAGGCTCTGCGGGTGGACTTAACGGCACAGCAGTGGCATCTAAAATTGAACTTAGCCAATCGGTCGCTTCTGGCACTACGGCGGGGCTTATTGGCTCCGCTTCAGTAGCACGAAGAAAATTCTGCCATGCGGTATCCGTCTCTACTTCTACGGCGGGGCTTACTGGCTCTGGTTTGGTGGCACGAAGAAAATTCTGCCACGCGGCATCCGTCTCTGCTTTTGGTTCGGTGGCAGAACTGAACTGCTCTGATGCTGGTTCGGTAGCGCGAAGAAAATTCTGCCACGCGGCATCCGCTTCTATTGCTGGGCTTAGAGGCGCAGATTCAGTAGCGTGGAGAAAATTTTGCCAATCGGCTTCTATTTCTACTTCTTTTTGAAGTTGAATCTCCACTACTGGCTCTATTTTGGGGGTAGATTCAGTAGCGTGAAGAAGACCCAACCATTCCGACTCCGCTTCTGAGGCTACGTTTTCGATTTCAACTGTTGGCTCTATTTTCGGCGCAGATTCAGTAGCATGAAGAAAACCCAGCCACTCTGATTCCGACTCTGGCTCTAGCGCAATTTTGTCTGATCTCGACTCCGGTTCAACTTCACGAAAAACGCCTAGCCAATCCGACTCCACTTTCGGCGGACTATCAAAGACGGGCTCTATTTTCGGATTACGCTCAGGTGTAACACCCTGAAGAATATCTAACCAATCCGCCTCTGTTTCTAAGCTAGAATTTAGCGGCTCTGGCTCGGGAGAAAGCGGTAGACTTAGCCAACCAGGTGACACTGCTTCTGCTTTTGGCTCAACCGCCGAACTTAACGGCTCCGCTTCAGCAGCGTGGAGAGTCTCCAACCCACCAGAAGTCGCTTCTGCTTTTATCTCTGACGCTAAAATAGAACTTTCGGTAGCTTGAAGAAGACCCAACCACTCCGACTCTCCTTCTGCTTGGAACTCAGCTATTGGCTCGACTTTCGG
>JACAUC010000230.1 GCA_013390945.1 Candidatus Chloroheliaceae bacterium | reverse complement strand
AATCCCTCCTACAGGGAATCTACCAGAAATCGGGATTGGAAATCCCTCCTACAGGGTTTGTGGGTCTAGCTCAAAACCTTTTTCAAAATTTGCTCTAGCGTGGTTAGATTATAGGGTTTGCTAACTACTCCCTTAAACCCATACTCATTCCAGTTTCCCATTACTGGATCGTAGGAATAGCCACTGGAGACTAATGCTTTAGCTTTCGGGTTTAGTTCCAGCAATCTCTTCATGGTCTCTTTGCCTCCCATACCCCCCGGAATGGTTAAATCCATTATTACCAGATCGAAAGGCAAGCCCTGTTTTTTAGCTTTCTGGTAATATTCAAGAGCTTCGGTTCCATCCTTTGCTAGTTCTATTTCGTAGCCTAACTTCTGGAGTATCTTACTGAGCAGAGTGCGTACCATCTCATCATCATCCATCACTAATATCCGTTGGCGCTTAGGCACAGCTATTGCTTCGGGGCTTGGTAGATCTGGTACTGTGCCGGGAATTATCGGTAGGTAGATGTGGGCCGAAGTTCCCTTCTCCCACTCACTTTCTACCACCAGTTGTCCACCATGTTTTTTGATGACGGAGTAGCAAATTGCCAGTCCTAGCCCATTGCCCGGTGCTTTGGTGGTGAAGTAGGGGTCAAAGATACGTGGCAAGTCTTTTGGTTTGATACCAGAGCCATGATCTCGTACTGTGATTTTTAAGTACCTTCCGGGATGAAGTAGAGGTACTTCATCTTCTGCCAATTCACTATTACGAGCCTCGATCCAAATCACGCCGCCCCTTGGCATTGCTTGAATCGAATTTAACACTAGGTTTTGTAAGACTTGGCTGATTTGTCCTCGGTCTATCTCTATCGGCCACAGACCACTAGGGAGATCAAGTTCGCTCCGCACGTTAGAACCACGCAAGATAAAACCGATTGTGTCGCGGATAAGTTCTTCCAGCTGGGCCATTTTCTTAATGGGTGCGCCACCCTTGGCAAAGGTAAGCAATTGTTGAGTTAACTCCCGCGCTCTGAAAGTCGCTTTCTCCGCTGCATCCAGCAGATTATCCAATTCGTCGGTTGCCTCTAGGCTCGCCCGGGCCAGTGAGATATTGCCCATAATGGCGGTTAGAATATTATTATAATCGTGGGCAATGCCTCCTGCCAACACGCCCAGCGATTCCAAGTTGCTGTTTTTACGGCGTTCCTCCTCCATCTTTTGTCTCTCGGAGATGTCCTTGATTATCACACAACTACGTTCCTGCCCATTTTTGTTCATATAACTATTTCTAGATATTTCACAGAGTATTATCTTGCCATCTTTTCGGACATGATTTAATTCTGCGTAGCTGGTTTTGGAAGAACGGCGTTTTTCCATATATTCTGGCAGGTTTGGATCCTTTTGATCCAATAAACCCTCTCGTCCAAGGGCAATAATTTCTTTTTCGCTATAGCCTAAAATTTGGCAAGCTGCTGGGTTGGCGGCTATTATTTCTCCGTTGGGATTGGCTATAAGGACCCCATAGAGATTATTATCGAAGAGGGAATGATAAAGCTCCTCACTTTCACGTAGGGCTTCTTCGCCCTGCTTTCGTTTGGTGATGTCGCGAGAGGAGGCTTGAACTTCGATAGGCTGATTGGTTTGTGGGTCGCGAATGATATTGCTGGTGGTTTCAATCCAGAGATAGTGCCCGTCTTTATGACGAACTCGGTAGGCAAAAGAATAGCGTGCATCTTGTTTCAAAATGGTGGCACTGGCTGCTAATATCGCCACCAGGTCGTCAGGGTGGATAAGTTCGTCCCACGCATGGCCCACCAGTTCTTCGGGTTCATAACCCAGCATTGTTCGGGAGGCAGGTGAAATGTAGATATGGGTTCCGTTGAGTGTCGCTCGCGTAATAATATCGTTCGAGTTTTCCGCCAGCAGGCGGTATTGCGCTTCGCTCTCTTTGAGGGCTTCCTCGTATTTTTTCCGTTCCGAGATGTCGCGCCCTACCCCTACCGCCTGCTGAAAACTGCCCGTTTGCGGATCTAGCAGGCTCCGAATCGCCACTTCTATCCAGACTATGCTCTGATCTTTACGCAAAACTGGAACGGTGGTGGTAATCGTATCAGGGCTATTCCTCAGTGGCTCTATTATGCGGTGCATTTCATCCGAGCTAAAAAACTCAAGGGCGTTATGCCCTAATATTTCGTGTGGTTCATAGCCTAGGATAGTTCGGCTGGCAGGCGAAACATAGGTTAGGTTACCTTGTGAATCGGTTCGCACCATTAAATCGGAGGCATTTTCGGCTAAGAAGCGATAGCGTTCCTCGCTCTCCCTTAATTCTTTTTCGATACGCAAGCGTTTCAAGGCATTGATAAAGATTTCACCGATTACTTTCAGCCCTACCACTTCCTCTTCTGTCCAGACTCTTTCGGTGGTAGCCGAATCCAGCTCTATAAAGCTGAGCCGCTGTTGCCCATAGACCAAAGGTACAACCAGCAAAGATTTAATCTCTTGCCGTTTCAGTAATTCCTTTTTTGTGAATAATTCATCTTTCAAATCCTGAGTATGAGATAAATTAATGATGTTTCCTAAGCGTATCTCGTCTAGCCAATAAGAGACCGATTCTAAAGAGGCTTCTTTTAGAAAATCCATATGGGATGTAATACCTTCTAAGCACCATTCATAAATGTTACTGAGGCTGTCATTGTCACCGGGGATTAGAAAGATGTAGCAGCGTTCAGCTTCATAAAAAGTACCAATCGCCTCTAGTGCTTGGTTTATCGCCGTATTGGTTTCTTGTGGGGTTAGGTTGATAAAACTTGCTGAAATTGTTGCCACCAATTTCTCAAAGTTTATGCGGTGCTTTAAGATTTTTTCGGCTTTTTTTCGGTCGGTTATATCGCGCACGATAGCTAGAATTTCGTCCTTACCGCAGGGTATTACGCGGGCCTCAAAATGACCCCCTTCTTCCTCTTTAGGCATACCATATTCGATGACTTTTAGTTGGTTGGTATTTAGCACTTCCTCGATGTAGAGGAGAGATAATTCAGCCACTTCGGGCGAAAACAACTCGGTTAAATTTTTACCCAGCATTGTCTCACGGGGCATCATCAGTTCTTGGTCGTTTTGCGCTCTAATTTCTAGGAAAGTACCCTCGCGGTTGATCCGAAACAACATATCGGGAATCACGTCTAAGAGAGCCCGGTTCTTCGCCTCGCTTTGGCGCAACTCTTCCTCGGCCTTCTTGCGTTCAGTAATATCTATAGCGGAGCCGAAGATGCGCCTAGGGTTGCCATTTTCACTTTGTGCTAGTCTTAGAGTATTGTAAAGCCAGCGATAAGTACCGTCCTGATGTAAAAAGCGATATTCATGACATAGGTAGTTTTTTTCAAATAACTCGCTCATCTGGTCGCAGATCTTGGCAGTGTCATCTGGATGAATATGTTCTTCCCAATATTTTGGATTTTTGAGAAACTCTTGGGCTTCATAGCCGACTACTAACTGGCAGTTCTCGCTCATATAATTGATAGGGAAACCGCCCTCGGCTTCCATACCGAAAAGTACGGCGGGAGTAGCAGCCAATAAAAGTTGGAGCCATGCTTGGTTCTCGCGGAGTACTTCTTCTCGTTGCTTCCGCCTAGTAATATCCCGTGTATTTGCTACTATTCCCCGAATATTAGGGTTATCCACTAGGTTTTGGGCAATGGACTCTACGTAGATATAGTTCCCGTTGGCGTGTCGAAAACGGTAGATTAGTGGTTCGGCCTTGTATGGTTCTTGGAGTAATGTCATTAGCTCGGTTGTTATGGTTTCTACATCTTCTGGGTGTATAAATTCAAGGCCATTTTTTCCAACCAACTCTTCCGCTTTATAGCCCCATACTTTTTCTACGGAAGGACTGAGATATTGGAAAATGCCTTCAGGTGTTACTATTCCGGTCACATCGGTAGAGTTTTGTACCAGTGCCTTAAACCGCTCATTACTCTCTTGTAGTGCCTCTTCTGTCTGCCGATGTTCCAGCGCATTAGCTAGGATTTCTCCTACCACTTTGAGGGTCGCAACTTCCACGTCCGTCCAGATTCTCTCGCTTTGAACTGAATCCAGACTCAAGAAACCTAGTGGGGAGCGGCTGTAGACTAGTGGAACGGCAATGTAGGAACGCATCCCATGTTCTTGCATATACCTTTTTTCGGCTACGGCTTCGGAAGGTAGCTCGGCTATTTGTGAGATGTGGCTTGCTCCTTGGTGGTTGAGGTTTTCGACCCACCGCTTTAGGTTGGAAGGTTTTAGATTTCTTTGCGGTTTACGTTGCGGTGGAATGTCGGGAGCGCACCACTGGTATATCTTTATCGGTTCGATTTTATTTTCATCTAGGAAAACCATATAACTGCGGTCTACCCCGAAAGCTTCGCCTAACGTTTGCAAAGCTTCATCTATAACGCTGCCTTTCCCGGTAGTTACAAAATGAATAAGTTTGTAAGATAGCTGTGAGATAAGGTAATCCATCTTTAGATGCTGCTCAAAGGCTTGGCTGAACTCGGAGCCATTGCTCTCGTCTGGTTTCTTCGTAGGTGACGTGGCCTCCTGAGCCTCTAACGTGCGATTTAATTCGGTTTGGAGTAGGTCGGCCAAATCTTGCAGGGTTTCTATCTCCCGTTCACTCAATACTCTGGGTAGTAAATCCATAATTGAAAGACTACCCACGCTGCGCCCATCCTTATGGCTTAAAGTTATTCCGGCATAAAAACGGTAAGGAGGATTATTCTCTACCAAGGGGTTTTTAGAAAAACGAGGATCAAGCGAAACATCCGGTATGGTCAACATATCCCCATTAGAAAGCGTAGCCGTAACAAAAGGATGCAGGCTTGTCAGGTCTACGCTTTCTAAGTCTAAGCCTTGGCAAGCCTTAACCTGAAGTTGGTTACTTTTTTCTAGGGCTATAAACGCTACTGGCGCATTTAAAGAGCGCATAGTGAGACGAAGGATTCGTTTGAGAAAAGCAAGAGAGAGATGATTCTGATTTTTGGTTCCAGCTTTGTCTGGTGTGTCTATCAACTTTGACATAAGTGATTTCTCCTAAAAAGTTATCTACTACAACTTAGGTAAAGACTTGGACTTCTAAATCAGCATGAGCCTCTCCGCTCAGTGTCTCGCCCGAATTATGGTTAAGAGTCGGGTAGCTATTGGCCTTCGCCCTCTTTCTTCGGCTCGTTATCTTTCTTGCCGAGGCCCATTTTGGCTTTTAGTGCCTTCAGTTCATCGTCTAGTGAATCTTGCCCGGCTAGTTTGTCAATATCGGCTTCAGCGGCAGCACCGGGTGTAACATCCATCTCCGCCCGTGCTTGTTCCGCCATAATCTTTTGCTGCATCCGTCCATAGTCGCTGGTGGGTAGTCCAGTGGCAGAGTCACGTCCGCCAATCTGGTTGGCGGTTTTGAGGATACTATAACGGGCTAGGATATTGGCCTTGTCTCGTTCCAACTGGCTATACTTAACCTGAAGTTGCTTGTACATCTCGTTCAACTGGACGTTCTGCTGCTTCTGCTCATTGGCTTGCTGCTCGTAAGTTTCGGCATCCTGCTCAAAGTTCGCTTTTTGGCGTAGGGCTTCTTGAGCAAGATCATCACGTCCGGCACGTACCGCAGTTTCGGCTCGTTTCTGCCACTCGTTAGCTTTTTTGCGGGCTTCTCCAGCGTTAATCTCCAGCAACTTTTGCTGGGCGGCAGAATCGGCTACAGACTGTTGGGCCTGTTTTATTCCTTCCTCCATCTCAAACATAAACTGATTCATTGCCATTTGAGGATTAGTGGCTTTATCCAGCACATCGTTAATATTAGACCGTGCAATCATAGAAATCCGATCAAAAATACCCATTGAATATATTCTCCTTTTTCTGCTTTAACTGCTGTATCACCCCAATAAGTAGGGGTTGTAGACTGGTCGTAGACTGGTCGTAGACTGGTCTATTGAACAACCAGTTTACATACACCCGCCGTAGACTGGTTGCTCAGAATGGGTGTATGCAATACACCCCTCGTACTGTTTTTTGATGCTAACGACTGGTTACGTCACTTGGTTGCTCAGAATGGGTGTATGCAATACACCCCTACCCCGAAAATTTGATGATACAATAATTACGTAAAAATAGGGTCAAAAGTTTGTTGCAACTATTAACATCATATCATATCATACCACTTTATCCTTGCAATCTCAGCTAAATTTGGCAAAATAGGAAGTAAGTTTATCATATTAACCTTACCTATAGCATAATATTAGAGGGACTTAATCATTTTCCTTTAGGTCTATTACAGGATATAATAGCGGCTAAAGAGTATCTTCCCAATTGGTAGGGGTTGTAGGCGGGCCTATTGAACAAACTCTCCCTAGGCTTTGGGCGTATGCCTACCCCGAAATATTGATAATGATACTAAGGCAAGGTTCAAAACCGGGAACCTTCGCTTTACAATAATGAGTACCATCCTAAAGACCAGTCTGCGTGTAAAGCCGGTATGAACCTTGCCTAAAGAAGAAGAGTAGAGCGTTAGCGACAAGAACCTGCTAAAAATAAAGGAATGAAAAATGGAAGATCAGAAACAAAAGCGCGGTGAAGACCGCTTTACTAATAGATTGATAAATGAGACTAGCCCTTATCTGTTACAACACGCCCATAATCCGGTGGATTGGTATGCTTGGGGTGAAGAGGTTCTGGCTAAAGCCAAAACCGACAACAAACCGATTTTGCTCTCCATCGGTTATAGTGCTTGTCACTGGTGTCATGTGATGGCCCACGAATCGTTTGAAGATGAGGTCACAGCCCGGTTGATGAACGAAAATTTTGTGAATATCAAAGTGGATCGGGAGGAACGCCCTGATCTCGATGCGGTTTATATGGAGGCGGTGCAGGCTCTAACTGGGCGTGGAGGTTGGCCGATGACCGTCTTTCTAACCCCGGAGGGAATCCCTTTTTATGCTGGAACTTATTTCCCCCCCGATAACCGCCACTCCGGGATGCCGTCGTTCCGGCAGGTTTTAACGATTCTGGCGCAGACTTATCAAGAGAAACCAGAAGATATTGCCCAAAATGCCCAACAAATAAAGGAAGTCTTACAACAAAGTACTAGCCACTTTCAGGCGAGCGAACGGCTTTTGACAATCGATTTGCTGGAGAGTGCCTTGCAAATTTTATTGAATCAGTTTGATAACCGAAATGGTGGTCTCGGTCATGCTCCAAAATTTCCACAACCAATGGCCCTTGAGTTTGTGCTACGTTCCTACCGACGGACTGGCAATACAATGGCTCGGCAACTGTTGGAATTAACCCTCGAAAAAATGGCGTTAGGCGGAATGTACGATCAGCTTGGTGGTGGCTTTTGTCGCTATTCTACCGATGCAATTTGGCTTGTGCCTCACTTTGAGAAGATGCTTTATGATAATTCGCAACTTAGCCTGCTCTACCTTTATGCTTATCAGGCTTTTGGCGACGAGTTTTATAAACATGTTGCGGTAGAGACGCTGGAATATGTGAGACGTGAAATGCTTTCACCGGAGGGTGGCTTTTACTCTACTCAAGATGCCGATAGCGAAGGAGAAGAGGGTAAATTTTTTGTCTGGAGCAAAGCTGAAATCGAGCAGGTGCTAGGCTCCGACGATGCCCGTCTCTTTAGCCTTTACTATGGCGTAACCGAACAAGGTAATTTTGAGGGAAAGAATATCCTCTATGTAACTGGAACATTGGAGGAGGTAGCGCAACAAGCCGGGGTGAACCAAGAAGAACTAGCGGCAGCGTTGGGGCGAAGTAAAGCCAAACTTTTTGAGCGACGCGAGCAGCGTCTATCTCCCGGCACCGACGATAAAATTTTGACGGCTTGGAATGGGCAGATGCTCAAGAGTTTTGCCTATGCCTCGCGGATTTTGGGTGAGCCGGTTTATCGGGATATTGCGGTACGGAACGCCCAATTTCTACTTTCCAAACTGCGGCGCGAAGATGGGCGACTTTATCGCACCTATAAAGCCGGGCATACAGCCAAACTCAACGGCTATCTGGAGGATTATGCCAACTTGATTGATGGTTTGTTGGCACTCTATGAGGCCACTTTTGAAATGCGTTGGCTGGATGAAGCTTTGGGCTTGGCACTAGTGATGGTGGAGAAGTTTTGGGATGAAGCGACAAGTAGTTTCTACGATACCGCCAGCGATCATGAGCAATTGGTAGTCCGTCCCCGCTCGCTCTTTGATAACGCTACGCCTAGTGGCAATGCGGTGGCGGCAGAGGTACTTTTGCGCTTGGAGTTGTTAAGTGGTGATTCGGGTGAGAGGTTTCGGTCAAAAGCGGGAGCGTTGTTGCAAGCGGTTGCGCCTGCTGCCGCTCAAATGCCGAGTGGGTTTGGTCGGATGCTTAGCACCCTCGATTTTTACTTAGGCTCGCCTAAAGAGGTGGTGATTGTAGGCGAGGAGGGTAGTGCTGATACGGATGTTCTGTTGGACGAAGTTTATCGGCACTACCTACCCAATCGGGTAGTAATGTTGCGCCCACTTTCATTGAACGAAAGCGATGTAGAGCGTTGGCCTTTGTTGATTAACCGCACTCTACTGGCGGACAAGGCGACGGCCTATGTTTGTCAAGATTATGCCTGTCAGCGTCCGGTGGATAGTTTAGAAGGACTCTCCAAGCAGTTAAATTAAGAGCCTCAAATCGGGATTAGAAATCCCTCTTACAAGGGCTTATTTGGAGAGTATTGGAATTAAGCCGGAATAATAAAGAGCCACTTCCTTTAAGGAAGTGGCTCTTTGCTTTTCTTGTATCAATTTTTGGCTGTAACCGAAAAGCATATAGACATGCACCAATGTTGTATGCTATAATATATTTGATGTTTGAGTTAAACATGATAATATTGTTGTCATGTTTTAATATGGTAAAGGCTTTAAGCCTAAGCATCTGGGATAGTTAAGTTTTAACAGGAGTACCGGGACATGGGAAAAAGGAACACACGCCACATAGGAGATTATCTGGACGACTTTGAGCAAGCTGCCAAAGATTATGCCGAATTAGGCCCACTTTGGGCTGAATTGGTCTTTCCTGATGATTTTGAGGCACTTAAAGCTCTTTATGGAGGTAGCGAAAGTTCGGGTAAGACTAATCGTGACAATAGGAAAGATAAGTACCAAGACAAAGAGAGAAATCTAGGCTTTTAGCTTTAGGCAAGGTTCATACCGGCTTTACACGCAGACTGGTCTTTAGGATGG
>JACAUC010000229.1 GCA_013390945.1 Candidatus Chloroheliaceae bacterium | reverse complement strand
TACTACATTGGATTGTTATATTCCCAACTTCGGGATTAGAAATCCCTACTACATTGGATTGTTATATTCCCAACTTCGGGATTAGAAATCCCTACTACATTTGGTAAGCTTTAGCTTACCGGATCGCTCAACTGGAAAGAGACGGTTGTTTCCCCGATCCGTACTTTTGCCCCCGGCTCCAGTTCCATCCAATCAGGGCCAATGAGAACGGTATCAATTAGGGCATTCTTTTGGTCGCTGACATCCTTGATCTCCAGTCTACTCAGGCCATCCCAGCGCACCTTGAGATGTTGATTGCTTATCTTAGGGTCATCGTCAATAATTATCATCTTCTCATGATAACTACCCATTGAAGAACGTCCAATAGTAATTTCCTCACCGGGCATTATTACCGGAATGGCTGGCGTGACACGGCGCAGGTTGTTGGCATCTACCCGCACTTTCAGGCGGCGGGGGATGCTTGGTAAAATATCTTTGAGAGCCGTCCGCGCCGCCTCGCGGCGGGAGGGATCAACCAACACCCGGATAGTACGGGTGGCAGTCTCCACCTCAATCAGACCTGAAATGTTGGCAGTCTGTAAAACTTGAAAAGCCTGTTCAACCCGCTGGATAAAACCGGGGTCGGTTCCGTGCGAGTCGCTATACTGTCCGGCAAGTGATCTATCAGACATAATCTGACCTCCTCTAATTTATAGACTTATTTTTTTAGCTTTTGCCCAATTCGTTTAAGAGACGACGGGCTTGGGCCACTCCGGCCTCATCTCGTCCGGTGCTAAGCTTGATTACCCGTTGGAAATCCGCCGCTGCTTCAAGATTTAATTTCATCCGACGCAAGACCTCTCCCCGGTTAAAATAGGAATCTGGATCAGTAGGATCTAGCCGGATAGCCTCGCTATAGTCGGACAAAGCACGTAGATATTCGCGCCGCTTGCGATAGACATTTCCCCGGTTGAAGAAACAAACCGGATCATTGGGTTCCAATTCAAGCGCCCGATTATAATCAGCCAAGGCCCGGTCATAGTAGCCTTTGGCGGTATAAACACTGCCCCGGTTGATATAAGCTGGGGTAAGCTTAGGGTTTAGATTGATGGCTCGACTATAAGAGGCGATGGCCCGATCTAGGGCACCCTCATGATAGTAGAGATTACCACGCTGGTAATGCACCTCTGGAGTTTGGATACTGCCGCTCATAGTGCGGAAAGAGAAGGGTACTTCTTCAACATTATCGGGGCCACGCTCAAGCTGGCTCAACAATTGTTCTGCATCCTTTAGTGCCTGATGGTCGCGACGCTGTTGAGCTATCAGACGGGCTTGGTTAGCATAGTGACGAGCCTGTTCAAAATTTCCTTTACCTAAGTAGATCCGGGATAAATCGTTCAAGAAAGCTGCTTCCTCGGCGGTCTGTTTAGTCTGGCGACTATTTTCTAGTCCCTGCTCAGCCGCTTTAAGGCCACGCTCAAAATCCTCAATCTGGACGCAGATATGGCTGATTTGACCTAGGATAATTGTTTCACTCTCCCGATCATTATCGGTTTCGCGTAAAAATTTCAAACAAGCTTCATAATATTCGATAGCAGACGTATATTCGCCCAAGCCTTGCTGAAGTTGCCCAAGTTGGCTTAAAAAGCGGACGGCTAGTTCATAGAGCCGCTCACCTTCGCTTAGGTTCAATCCTTCCCGATAAGCGTGGAGTGCCTCCTGCGGTTGGCCTTGTAGCTCGGCTACCACTGCCCGTTCGTAAAGTGCTTCTGCCTCCTGTGGAGCAAGGCCCACTTCTTGACAAAGAACCACCGCCCGGTCAAAACTTTGGGCCGCTAATACCAGATTTCCGGCATGGCGGTAAGCTTTACCAAGGTGGCCTAAGCTGACCACTTGAAAATCCGGCAACTGTAGTTGTGCCCCCAAAGAAAAACAACGCTCATAGGTGGCGGTGGCCTGCTCCCAGTTACCACTATCCTCCTGCGACTGGCCCAAGAAATTAAGCAACGACATTTCCAGCACATCCCGCCGATGCCGCTCCTTCTCCTCCCACTGCGTTACGGTCGCTTTCAATTCGTAGAGCTTTTCCAAAATTTGGTTACATAACGGGCTGGCTTCTTCCGGCTCGGTCATAAGCTTCATACGGATTTCAGGTACTTGCGCCTCTAACTCTTTAAGTGCTTGGCGCAAGGCAAGCGTGGCTTCATCTCTCTTTTTAACAGGTCGGTTAATCGGGTTCTTTGACCAATTAAACATACTTCCCTTACCTCTTTTGACTAGCTTGTCCGAATAGCCACAGAGTTTGGTGTAAATCCAATGCACTAATCTCAGTTCAGTTTGATTATATCATAGTTTTTTGGCGGTTAACCATTCCGCCAAATTGATACAAGTTAGTAGTTGTGCTATCATGAGCTAGAAGGGTATTTCATTATCTCAGTAGGTTTAAGACCTTCTGGAGAAACAAAAACCTAGGATTGAGTGACCTTTGGTGAGAAATATAACGCTCTTAAACTTAGAGGTTCGTGCCAGCCCGGAGCCGCTTGTACCAACCGTCCGCTTCGCGCGAGGGATTTCTAAGGAGGATTTGCGTCCACGAGTGGCAATCCTGACCTTGGGCTGCAAGGTCAATTATAGCGAAACCGAAGCCTTGGCCGAAAACTTTCAGCAGGCCGGGTATCTTCTAGTTGACCCGGAAGGACCAGAAACTGCCGATGTTTTTATTGTCAACACCTGCACTGTAACCCACGTGGCCGGGCGCAAGAGTCGCCAAATGCTCCGGCGAACCAAACGGGATAATCCTCAAGCCTTAGTGGTGGCTACGGGTTGCCACGTCTATACCTCACGCGCCGAAGTGGAGGAAATTGGCGAAGTGGATTTGGTAGTAGGCAAAGCCGATGAGGAGCGCATGGTGGAGATTGTTTCGGAACGCTTGCAATATGAGCTACCCTACCGCCCGAAACCTTCCTCACTACTCTTTGCTGGAGGGCTTGGGCTAGAGCAAAGTGACGAATTCAAAGGAGGCTCCACCAATTATCGTACCCGTGCAATGGTTAAAATTCAGGATGGGTGTAACGCAGGTTGCGCCTTTTGTATCGTGCCTGCCGCCAGAGGTGGTCCACGTAGTATCACTATGGCCGAAGTGATTGAAGGGGTAAGACGCAAAGCCGAGGCAGGCTATCAGGAGGTAATCTTGACCGGAGTACACTTGGGCAAATATCGCGCTCCAGATACTGAGCGTCCGGTACGCCTCCGTACTCTACTAGAAAGAGTGTTGACCGAGGTAACTATTCCACGCCTCCGCATTACTTCGTTGGAACCACAAGATTATGATCCCGCCCTACTAGAACTTTGGCAACAGCATAAAAGTCTAGGCCGTCATTTCCATTTAGCCCTACAAGCCGGATGCGATACTACGCTGGCCCGGATGCGGCGAGGTTACAATACCGAAAAATTTGCCCGGATAGTGGCACAAATCCGGCGTGAACTACCCGATGCCTCCATTACCACCGATATAATTGTCGGTTTCCCCGGCGAAACCGAAGCCGAATTTGCCACCACCCTCGCCTTTGCCGAAGAGATGGCCTTTGCTAAGATTCACGTCTTCCCCTTCTCACCTCGCAAAGGTACACTAGCGGCTAGTATGACCGATCACGTAGCCGAGGGAACCAAAAAAGAGCGCGGTGAACAAATGCGACAGCTTTCCGATGTATTGAGTGGACGTTGGCGTTCTCGTTTCATCGGCGAAATACGCTCGGTCTTGTGGGAACAACCCCTACCACCTGTAGGAGAGATTTCTAATCTCGATTTGAAGATTTCTAATCTCGATTTGGAAATTCCTAATCTCAATTTGAAAATTCCTAATCTCAATTTGTGGGGCGGTCTGACCGATAATTATCTGCGGGTCTACGCCCCCGCCGAAGAAAATTTGCACAATCACATCACATTGGTACGCCTGCTAAAGCTGGTTGGACAGGGTGATGCCGAAGGAATGTACGGCGAAATTTTTAGCTAAGGAGTAGCTGCAATGCACCCGTTTGACCGACGCTTAACTAACTTACAATGGCAACTCAACCTCGTAACCGGCCTCTTCTCGGCGGTTGCCATTGGCCTCTATTTCGCCGATCAGCGCGGATTGGCCCAACTTTGCCTAGTGCTGGTAGCCCTAAGCTTCCTAGGTTCGGTAGTGGTAGCCACAATGCGCTATCAGCGCAACAAAAAGCGTAGGGATGAAGTCTTGGCTCAGTTCGAGCGTGACCGCAACGTGAAGTTAGAGGAGCTTTTTGACCAAGCCCGGAAAATGAAGAATCTACCACCCGATACCGAAGACCGCACTGGCTTCCGCGCCACCATTCAAGCCGGGCAGGAACGCATTGATGCCCTAGAGAAAAAACGCAAAGATGGAGGAAAAAGTGGTGACAAATGACCAAGAAGTCGCACAATTGGTAGCTGCCGCCCGTGACGTAGAGATTTTGCCAGAGCCAACTCGCCGCCCGTTACCCAACGGACTACTCTGGCGGCTAGTTGATGCAATTGGACGCTTTGCGATTCCAGTGGCATTAGGTGCGGCTATCGTGGGTTTTGGAATCTCTTCCATCGGCCCAGAATGGGCTTGGGCCAGTCTGCTCTACCTCGTCACCACTCTCCTGCTAATTCTATATATCCCGGCGATGTTACGCACCAATAACCGAGAGCAAGAGGCCGCAATTAGAGCCGCCCGTGAAAAACAGGAGGCGGCTAGAGCCGAAATTGCCCGCATCGTGCTGGAACAAAGCCAGCAAGAAGAAAATAGTTCCCCACAAAATTTTGAATAGCAAAGACCTCAACCACAATTGCACCAAAATCCTCACCAGTTTTTACCTCTTTTTTACCTATAAACCTCCTCAAATGTGCTAGAATGGTATCTAGCAATTGACATAAAAATGCTAAAAAGGGGCCAAAGGTTTATGTCAGAATTAGGTTTAGTTTTATGTATAGAGGACGATCCAGAAATTCAGGCACTGGTCAAGTTCTCTTTAGAAGCCACCAGAGCTTTCGCGGTTCTTATTTGCAACAATACTCATGCTGCTTTTAATCTCGCTGCCACCTGTAGTTTTGATCTAATTTTGCTGGAGGCCCGGATGCCCGGCATAGATGGGTTACTAGTCTACAAAATTTTGCGAAGTATGCAGCAAACTGCCCGTACCCCGGTAATATTTCTCTCCAATAGAGTACAAACCTCCGAAGTAGAAAGGTATAAGCAAATGGGTATACTAGAGGTAATTTTTAAACCATTTGACCCCTTAGCCCTACCCCAAGTCATTAAAAATATTTTGGATAAAGCCTCTCCCCAACACTACTAACCAGCCAAAGCTCTTTTAGCAGTTAGTTCCTAACTATCTTGATAAAGAAAGTAGTAATTTAGCCAGAATCCGACCAAAATCAACTTGATTTTTGGACAAAGTTCTGATATATTACGTTTGTCCAGAAAGTAAATAGAAAAACTCAGTAAAAGCTCTTATCAAGAGAGGTGGAGGGACAGGCCCAACGAAGCCCGGCAACCGCGATTTTTAGAAATTTGTGGTGCCAATTCCGACAGGTGTATTACGAAAATACACCCTGAAAGATGAGAAGCAGCCAGAACGAGCAAGCAGCGTTCATTCTCAGGTTGATATGGGCTAGAGTGCTACAGCATCTCCGTCTAAATTAATCTGAGTTTTTTTATTGGTTTGTGGTTCTGGCTACACCTGCTAAATCACTTCTGTTATAGAATAGAGAAGTGTATCTGCTTTTTTTTAGTGAGAGATCTGGATAAGAATTGAGCGAAATAGTTAACCCCACTCACGCCCCCCAGCGGGTGAATAGCGTGAATACTTTAGAATGGCATCCTAATAATCAGGGTAGTGGCGAATTGCTTCTGATTGATCAAATTTTGCTACCGCATCATTTTGAAATGGTCAGATGCCGTAATTACCAAGAGGTCGGAGAGGCCATCCGAACCATGAAAGTACGCGGCGCACCCGCGATTGGTGTTACCGCCGCCTATGGCATGGCTCTCGCCGCTTTAGAGAGCGTCTCCTCTGAAGTGGTACAACTACTCGCCGAACTTCGGGAGGCTGGTAGTTTTCTTAATGCCACCCGCCCTACCGCCGTAAACTTGGCTTGGGCGGTTAGCCGGAGCCTTGAAGCGGCCCAGGAATGGGCTAAAGAGGGCCACAGTGTGCCGGGTATCTCCGGTAAGCTCTTGGAACTGGCTAAAAAGATCCATGAAGACGATGTGGCGGCTAACCGGGCCATGGGCGCGTTCGGAGCAGCCTTGATAAACGATGGTGATAACATCCTGACCCACTGCAACGCTGGAGCCTTGGCTACTGCGGGCTATGGTACTGCAGTAGGCGTTATTCGAGCGGCGCATGAGGCTGGTAAACGGATTCATGTCTGGGTAGACGAGACGCGCCCCTACCTGCAAGGTGCCCGCTTGACCGCATGGGAACTGCAACAGCAGGGTATCCCGCTAACCCTTATCACCGATAATATGGCGGGCCACCTGATGTATCGCGGTAAAGTCCAGTTTATTGTTACCGGAGCGGACCGCATTGCGTCCAACGGTGATACCGCTAACAAAATTGGCACTTATAGCCTTTCAGTATTGGCTAAAGAAAACAACATTCCTTTTTATATAGCGGCACCTCTTTCTACAATTGACCTGAATATACCGGACGGCGAGGCCATACCTATCGAGGAGCGTAGCACCGACGAAGTTACAATCATTGCGGGCAAAAGGATTGCGCCAGAAGGGGTAAAGGCAGCTCACCCAGCTTTTGATGTAACCCCGGCCCGTTACATTCATGGCATTATCACCGAGCGGGGCATTGCTCGCCCACCCTACCAAGAGAGTATTCGCGCGTTATTTTCGATAAATTCTAAGGAGGATTAATGTCGATTCTAGTCACCGGCTCATTGGCCTATGATCACATAATGGACTTTCATGGCTATTATAAGGATCATATCTTGCCGGAGAAAGTTCATATTCTGAACGTTTCGTTTTTGGTACAAGGCTTGCGTAAACAGCGCGGCGGTACTGCTACCAACATTGCTTACAGTCTCAATCTCTTGCAAGAAAAGACCGCCATTATGGGTACTGTCGGTCATGATTTTGCCGATTACCGGGCTTGGCTGGAAGAACAGGGAATTGACACCCACGCCATCAAGGTAATCCCGGATGAGTTTACCGCCTCCTGCTTTATTATGACCGACCTGTCGGGCAACCAAATCACAGGGTTCTACCCCGGCGCAATGAGCCATGCCCACCAGTTGAAGCTCTCCGATTTCCAGCTTTCCGACGTGAAACTGGCAATCGTGGCTCCCAACGATCCCCTCGCGATGGTGGAACACATTCGGGAATGTCGCAAAACTGGAGTACCCTATATCTTTGATCCCGGTCAGCAAGCTCTAAACCTCAGTGCCGAACAACTGATGGAGGGCTTTAACGGAGCCAAAACCGTGATTGGCAATGACTATGAGCTAGGGATGATTGAGAATAAGACGGGTTATTCGCCCGAAAAATTGCTCGAAGTAGCCGAAATGGTGGTTATCACCAAAGGTGAGCAAGGTTCCACCATTATCACCCAGCAAGGTACGGTAGAAATTCCAACCGCACCAGCACAACAAGTAGTAGACCCAACCGGAGCAGGGGATGCTTACCGGGCCGGTATTATTAAGGGTCTGTTGTACGGCTACAGCCCGGAAACGATGGGCCGAATTGCCGCATTAAGCGCGACCTACTGCGTAGAAAATTACGGCACCCAAAACCATAAGTACACCGCCAGCGAATTTTGCACCCGTTACGCCGAAGCTTTCGGTGAAAATATCGAAGCACTTTTTCCTGCTCTTGAGGGGCAGGCTACAAATCTCGTAATTAACTAAATTAAGGAGCTTTCTTTAGAATGACCCAAACCGAAACTAACTACGATGTTAAAGACTTGGCCTTAGCCCCTAAAGGGCGCGACCGCATTGCTTGGGCCGCCATCGAGATGCCGGTCTTACGGTTGGTACGCGAACGGTTCGAGCGTGAAAAACCCTTGGAAGGGTTGCGGCTGGGCTGTTGTCTTCACATCACCACTGAAACCGCCAACCTACTGCTCACCCTTAAAGCTGGTGGCGCTTTGGTGACAGCTTGCGCCTCCAATCCTCTTAGCACTCAGGACGATGTGGCGGCGGCTTTGGTGGAGTTTGGTATTCCCACCTACGCCATCAAAGGCGAGGACAATACCACTTATTACCGACACCTCGATGCCGTGCTGGATAGCCGCCCTAATCAGACGATGGACGATGGCTGCGATTTAGTCTCCCGCTTGCATCAGGATCGCCCTCACCAAATTGTAGATGTACAGGGTGGCACGGAAGAGACCACTACTGGCGTTATCCGGCTAAAGGCGATGGAGAAGGATGGAGCCTTAAAATTCCCCATCGTGGCCGTCAACGAAGCCGATACCAAGCACATGTTTGATAATCGCTATGGCACAGGTCAATCTACCCTCGATGGTCTGTTGCGAGCCACCAACGTCCTGTTGGCAGGCAAAGTTTTTGTGGTTTGCGGCTATGGCTGGTGCGGTAAGGGTTTGGCAAGCCGAGCCAGAGGCTTGGGCGCACATGTGGTAGTGACCGAAGTAGACCCGATTCGAGCGTTGGAAGCGGTTATGGATGGTTTCCAAGTGACCACCTTAGAAGAAATCGCCCCTAAAGCCGACATTGTAATTACCGTTACGGGCAACCTGAATGTGGTAGACCGCCAGATCCGCAAGCTCAAAGATGGTGCCATTATTGGCAATAGCGGTCACTTCAACGATGAGATTAACATCGGCTTCTTGGATGAATTGGCCGAGTCACGCCGGATTGTGCGCGACTTTGTCGAAGAATTTAAGCTATTTGATGGGCGCAAGCTCTACCTGCTGGCCGATGGTCGGTTGCTAAACCTCTCCGCCGCCGAGGGTCACCCGGCAGCGGTTATGGATATGAGTTTCGCCAATCAAGCCCTCAGTGCCGAGTGGGTCGCCAAGCAACACAGCACCTTAGAGCCAAAGGTTTACGTCGTACCCCGCGACATTGATGAGGAAATCGCCCGACTTAAACTTACGGCAATGGGAATACCAATTGACGTGTTGACCGAAGAGCAGAAGGTCTACTTGGCAAGCTGGCAGAGCGGTACTTAATCCAGTTCACGGTAGGGGCGTATTGCATACGCCCTCAGAACAGGGTTTTACATC
>JACAUC010000023.1 GCA_013390945.1 Candidatus Chloroheliaceae bacterium | reverse complement strand
ATTAGAAGTCCCGATTTTGGGCAACCACGTCGGGATTAGAAGTCCCGATTTTGGGCAACCACGTCGGGATTAGAAATCCTGATTTTGGGCAACCACGTCGGGATTAGAAATCCCTCCTACATCTGAACGTTCTGTCTTACAGTTAAATTAATCTTTTCTTTACCCTAAAATTGGTTTTTTGAGGTACAATAGAAGCACAGAACTATGCCAGACTCTGGTGGCTATTTAGCAGTTAGTCGCCAGATTGCCAACAAAGTATAAATTTGAAACGTTCTAGGACTCCAGTTAAGCAAAGTTTAGTTTGGAGGAAAAATTTGAGTGTTTCCATACTAATAATTGATGACGATTCGGCCATTCGGGAATTACTGAAATTGCTGCTCAGCGATGAAGGCTATGAAATAGTTGAAATTGAGAACCTTAGCGGAATTGAGCCAATTCTAACTGTTAAACCTGATTTGATTATTTTGGATATGAAAATGCCTAAAATCAGTGGGGCCGAGCTAAGCCAGATGCTTAAAAATCATCCTCAAACTAGGTCTATTCCGCTATTAGGGTTATCGGGTTCCTCTGAAAGAGAAGCAATGAGCCTGCATTGTAATGCCTTTGTCTCAAAACCTTTTGATGTGGATAATTTGTTAGAACAGATCCAACTTCTGCTTGAACCAAACCCTTCCCGCTTAGGAATGTTGGCGGGTTAGGTACAATCACCTCTTTACCGTCTGCCAGTAGTCTTCCAGATAACTCTTCTGTCGCATCTCGGTTAGGTCGCGTTCCAACAGACGTGTTGGTGGGGTGTTGTTAAGAGCGCAAGCCATCCCGACGCTTTTAAGGGCTTGATTAGAAGTAAGCAGGTCTTTGAGCATAAGGGTGGATTCTGCTCTAGCAAGTTTGAGGGTTTCTTGAATAAATCCCGGTAACTCCTGCCCTCCTGCTGTTATTGGTAGTTTGAATCCGGTTTCTAGGTAAACGTGGGGGGTCGCTTCGGTATAGCTCACATGTTGTGCGACTAGCAAACTTGCCGTCCAGTACCAGACCTCGTAACCTTCCAAGATAATATCTTGGTCAAAACCCTCATGAAAATGGGTTCCTTCGATTACCCCTTTGAGTTCATCCAATTCTTCAGCCATGCGTAGCCTGAGTTTTGGTAGGTTGCCACTCCGCAGAAGCCTGCTAGTACCACTCTCGGCGGTTAAATCATGGTCACGTAGGTATTCGTAAGCCCCATAAGCTTGGCGGCACAAAATCTCTAGCTCAGTCAAAATCTACTACCCCTCGATTTTTACCCTTCATTATCCTTAAATAAGGCGGCGGTAGTAACAGCTTTTGTGTCCGGTATGGCAGGCTATTTTATCGGCTAATGCTACCTTGAGTAGCAGGCTGTTTTCCTCACAATTTACAAAGCTCTCCTGTACCAGCAAAAACTGTCCGCTAGTCTCCCCTTTCAGCCAAAGCATTTGACGGCTCCGACTCCAGAAGTGGGCTTTACCCGTCTCTTGGGTGAGTACAAACGCTTCTTGGTTCATAAAAGCCACCAACAAGACCTCGCCCGTAGAAGCTTCCTGCACCACTACCGGAATTAAACCCTCCGGCCCAAAGTTAAGCGAAATTACTTCTGGTGGTTTGCCCTCTTCGGCTAGACCTTCGACATTAATTTTCATAATGTTATTAGACCGACTTCCCTTAAATCCGGGATGGTACGCCACGTGCGCTTAAATACTCTTTAGTTTGGCGAATGGAATAGTCACCAAAATGAAAGATGCTGGCGGCTAACGCAGCATCCGCTTTGCCGCTAGTCACGCCCTCATAAATATGTTCTAGCGTACCCACCCCGCCACTAGCAATCACGGGTATGCCCACTGCTTCGGAAATAGTACGGGTTAGCTCCAAATCATAGCCGTCGCGGGTTCCATCTTTATCCATACTAGTCAGCAAGATTTCCCCTGCCCCTAATTCTGCGCCGCGTTTGGCCCATTCCAGCGCATCTATTCCGGTGGGCGTTCGCCCACCATGTAGATAAACTTCCCAGCCTGAGCCGTTCACCCGACGCTTGGCATCAATTGCCAAAACGATACACTGATTGCCAAAATGCTGCGCCCCCTCCGCGATAAGCTGCGGGTCAAGGACTGCCGAGGTATTGATAGAAACTTTATCGGCCCCAGCCGCCAACATCCGGTTCATATCGGCTACCGAACGAATACCGCCCCCGATAGTAAACGGAATAAAGATTTGTTCCGCTACATGGCGTACCATCTCCACCACCGTCTCGCGTCCATCGCTACTGGCCGTAATATCGAGAAAGACCAGCTCATCGGCTCCAGCTTGGTCATAGAAGGCCGCCAATTCTACTGCGTCGCCTGCATCGCGTAAATTAAGGAATTTGGTTCCCTTTACCACTCGTCCTGCGGTGACATCGAGGCAAGGGATAATCCTTTTAGTTAACATTCAAATTCCCTTACAAAATATCGGCCAGTTTCAGGTCGCCGGTATAAAGAGCCTTGCCTATTATAACCCCTTCTGCTCCCAATTCGCGCAACCGTTGGACATGTTCGGGCTTGGAAACGCCACCACTGGCAATCACACGTCGTTCTGCGGCTTCTTTGAACTCAATAAAAGCTTCGTAATTCGGTTCGGTTAGGGTTCCATCCCGCGTAATATCGGTATAGATAAAGCGCGTTGCGCCATGGTGGGCTAATTGAGCGGCTAGTTGGTGGGCCGTTAAAAGCGAAGTTTCAGTCCAGCCCTCAATTGCCACTAGGCCATGGCGAGCATCTACCCCAATTACAATCCGTTCCCCATAGCGTTCACACAAACGACCGATTTCAAACGGGTCTTTTACGGCTGCCGTACCCAAGATTACGCGGTCTACGCCCAAATCGAGTAACTGGTTTATAGTGGCCTCGTCGCGTATCCCTCCGCCTACTTCTATGGGCAAACCTGCCTCTGCAATAATGCGTTTAATTACCGTTAAGTTAACCAAATGTCCGGCTTTGGCTCCATCCAAATCAACTATATGAAGATAGGTAGCACCCTCGTTTCGCCAGCGTTGGGCTACCTCTGCTGGGTCGTCCGCGAAGACCGTAACTTGCTCATAGTCGCCCTGATAAAGGCGGACACATTTCCCATCTTTAAGATCAATCCCAGGTATAATTAACATCGGTTTGCAAACCTCACAAAATTATCATAAACCTTCAGGCCAAGCGTCCCGCTCTTTTCTGGGTGGAATTGAGTGGCAAACCAATTGCCATGTGCCATCGCAGAGGCAAAATCAAGGCCATAGTCGGTCAGGCCAATAATTTTATCTTTAGCCGTAGGAGCGGGGTCGCTGTAGTAAGAATGAACAAAGTAAAAATAAGAACCGTCGGGAATGTCCTCCCACAGTGGTGAAGGTTCCCCCACCTGCTTTACCCGATTCCAGCCAATTTGGGGTATTTTAAGTCCACTGGTAGCAGGAAAACGGTGTACTTCCCCTGGCAGTATGCCCAACCCAATTGTATCATGTTCTTCTAGGTAGGCAAAAAGGAGCTGCATTCCCACACAAACTCCCATAAAGGGCTTGCCGCTGCTGATCTCTTCACGTACCACCTCGTCTAGCCCGCTACTTTTCAGGTTGCCCATACATTGACCTGCGGCACCCTGTCCGGGAAAGACTACGGCGTGTGCCTCGCTAATTTTGTGGCGGTCAGAAGTAATTTCAACCGTCGCGGCTGGCCCGGTCACATGCTGAAATGCTCGTTGTACACTACGCACGTTTCCTGCCCCGTAGTCTATAATCGCTATCCTCATCATTTTTATTGACAAATTCTACTTTACCTAATTTCGATGGTCTAATTACTAAGATCGGTTCAGTGCAGCATTGCAATTGGCTCTATTTTAACATACTCTGTTAAAGAATACGAAAAGGCCGGGTTAAGAGACTGGAAGATGGTCGCTCTTGTTTCTATAGGACGTTTGGGCTATAAAAAAGATAGGATAAGTTTAGCGTATTTTTACCCCATAAGGGTCATTGTCTTTAGGCGTGGAAGACTTATAATAAAGTTGACTACAAGCTTAAGTCTTTACTCTAATCGCTCTGTTATGATCTATGGAAAGATGGAAAGGGTTTTATTATGTATAGTACCAGTAGTCAGTCAAATCAGGCTGTGCTTTATGCCACCAATTGGATTAAAAAAGGACGCTATGTTTTAGTGGAATTGTGTGCATGTTCTATGCGTCATTCCGTCAATAGCAAGTTCTTTTTGCACCAACCGCTCCAAGAGCTTTATCCCTTAGCTCAAGCGATTGCACTAGATTTGGGCGATTGGTTGTCTGGCGCGGATCTGAGGCGGGATATAATCAGCCAGCCCTACATCAAACTTTTGAAAGCTGGTGCAAAACCCCAAGATCTAACCGAATTTCTGGGCCAACTTCAACTCTTCTTTGAAGAGAGCCTTAAAAATGGTTTCAATGCTCCTCCTGAGCCGATCAAAAAGTTTCTGCTGACTCGGCTTCATGCCTATTTACAAGAGACCAACACGATGCTTTATGGTCTCAATACGCACAGCAGCGTAGCTCAAGTGGAAGAGCCTAGGCACCGCTCTTTAAATCCTTCTTTGCACCTTTTTGGAAATTAAGTTTTAGCCCCCTTCGATGGGGGCAAGTTTACAACAACTAAGGCGTAAAACTTTTTGGTTAACTAGCCCATCTGGTCTAAAAGTAGCTCTATCGCTCCTATTTAAGGAGCAATAGAGCTACTTTAAATTTGATTAATTCGGACTGATGTAACGCGCCCAAGTTTCGTTGCCCTTAGCTTGACCTAGCAATACTACTGCAATGTAAGCCGGTTTGGTCGGGGCATGGCGTGGGAACATTTTAGCGTCGGCAGGTAGCTTATTGCCTTTCTTACGATTGCAATTAACACAAGCCGCTACAACATTAGTCCATTCGGTTTTACCCCCCCGCGACTTAGGTATAACATGATCTATGGTTAATGGCTGTTCGGTATTACCGCAGTACTGACAAGTATAGTTATCACGTGAGAGAAGATTACGTCGGGAAAGCGGGAGGTTGAAAAACCGAGGTACTGGTACATAAGTTACGAGGCGAATAACTACTGGATAAGGAAAAGAGGTTTTTTCGGCCCGTAACTTACGCTCTACATGGGCTTCGATCACCTCTGCTTTCTCTTTCAGCAGAAGGATCACCGCCCGTTTAAGCGTCACGAAGCTAATCGGCTCGTAAGTGGCGTTAAGAACTAAGACCTTACTCATAACTATCCTTTTGGCCCAGCGCGCCTGCAAGTGGCAGTTGCATCGCGTTGTGACCGCTAAATTGGTCCAAACCTGCTTTTACAAAGAACGGGTGGAACCAGAGGGTAGCAACACATTTTTATTTTAAATTTAGCATGAAAGGACTTCTACAGGTTGTAGAAGGCTTCCTACTGCCTTTCTATTTTACGCAGTAACAAACATAATGTCAACTAAATTGAGTTCTACTAAGAACCAAATTTAAAAAATTTAATTTTGTTCCTAAATGAAAACAGGGTGTATACACCCCAATTTCAGGTTTGGTACTTGACTAACCGGCCTATTTTAAGTTAAAACATATCTAAAAATTAGATCCTTGGAAAAGAGCGAAAAATGCGTCAGAAATTTGATTACTACTTCAAAGCTTTACTTAATTCCTACCATATACGCTTATGGTTGGCTAATCTGGTTTGTGGATTACTACCCGATTTTATCAGTGGGGTAATTCGTGCTAGGGTTTATCGTTTGGCCGGATTTAAGATCGGTTCAGGTTGTTTTATTATAGGCAACCTTGACCTCATCAGTGGACAGCCCCAATTTTATGACAAGCTGGAAATTGGGGCTAATGCGGTTATCGGTAATCGTGTTACGATTAACCTGGATGGCAACGTAACCCTAGAAGAAAATGTCTCCATTGGCCCATTTGTCCGCATTTATACTGGTACTCATAACATTGGTCCAGGCTCCAATCGGCGACAGGTTGAGTTGGTGGTCAAGCCAGTGGTGATTGAACGCGGTAGTTGGGTGGGAATGTGTTCGATCATTTTGCCGGGAGTACGTATTGGTCATGGTAGTATTGTCGCCGGAGGTGCGGTGGTTACTAAAGATGTACCGCCCAATAGTTATGTTGAAGGCAACCCTGCCAAAGTCGTCCAAACGCTTCCATGGGGAGATGAGTAACATTTTCAACCTCTTTAGTAGTAACGTTAAAAATATTTAATAAACTTCTAGGAATTTTACCCTTCGCTCTATTAATTTAAGCTTTAGAAGATTTAGGAGCGAGCGTCAAATGTTACGTTTGTTTAACATCTTGCCTCTTATCTCATAAATATAGGGGTAGACCGCCTTCTTACGCAGTGTTATCCCTCTGTTTTGGCTAAAAACAGAGGGATAACACTCTTTTATAATGCTTTTCTCCTAACTTCGGTAATTTATAACTCAAATCAGTGGTGGTTTGGTTTTTTGCTATTAGCACCCCCGGAAGCCTAGAGCTAAGTTCGAGAACCGCCAACATTACAAGTACTACTCAAATCTTAATAATGTAATCTAAAAGTAATACGTTTTGCTGGAAATGGTAGGTATACACACTGGTTACAAAGGCAGAACTTTACTAAAATAAATTTAATAACGGTGCAGGGTTAACTGGTTAGTCCAGAAGCTACCGTAAGGTTAAATCCAAGATTTACAGAGTGTTTTTGAACTTCAGCAGGGTCATTTAGACCATTGTAAGGGCAAATTAAGTAGTAAAGCCCCAAATCAGATTAAGTTAATCTAAAGCAAACCGATTACTTAATTAAAGCTGGTTCAAGATCATTAAATAACTTTAATGAGTGTTCTAACTAAAGCGGTGAAGTGATTAGCGGAATAAAAGTTCCGCCCAGTAGATTGATAAAGTTGAGGTGTTCACATGGCAGACAGAATTAGCTTTCTTAATACATCTTTTGATCGCATGACCCCAGACGAAGCAGTGGAACTCCTGTTAGCACGGTTGTTAATGCGGCAAAGTGGGCGTGTTTATTATGCTAATGCTCATACTATGGTGACGGCCTCTAAAAACCCGGAACTGGTAGATGCTCTGAATCAAACTGATCTCTTATTGGCGGATGGCAGCGGAGTACGCTGGGGTAGTGCTTTACTTGGTCAACCTTTGGTGTATAATCTAAATGGTACTGATCTTGTCCCAGCCCTGTGCAACGCTGGTGCGGAGAGAGGGTTATCTGTTTATCTGTTAGGCGGCAAGCCTGGTGTAGCCGAAGAAGCGGCCGCCAACCTTGCTAAAGCCTATCCTGGTCTGGTTATCGCTGGAACACGCGATGGTTATTTCTCCGAAGAGGAGACCGCTCAGGTTCTAAAAGATATTCGTACCGCCCGACCACATATTTTACTGGTGGCGATGGGTGTGCCTCTTCAGGAGATCTGGATCAACCGTTACTCTAGCCAATTGCCTGGAATTACTTGTATGGGTGTTGGCGGCCTCTTTGACTTTTTGGCCCAGCGTGTACGCCGCGCCCCTGGTTTTATCCGCGCAATGGGTATGGAGTGGTCTTGGAGATTGGCAATGGAACCTAGCCGAATGTGGAAGCGCTACCTTGTGGGTAATGTAGTCTTCTTTAGCCTAGTAGCCGCTCACGCCTTATCTTCACGCCAAACCGCCCAACTGGAGAAGACTGCCGCTTATGAATATGAAGCCGCCGATGGGTCAGTTTCTGCTAACTTCCCTCTCTCCCGCACGGCTTAAATGCTACCAGCTTATTAGCCTTCAGCTTTCAGCATAGTGCTGAAAGCTGAACTGAAAGCTGAAGGCTGATGACGGAAGGAGCATACTAAAAATGAACTACATAGTCGCCCTAATTCAGCTAGTCTTACTAGTTTTTTGTGCTTTACCGGTATTTTATCTGCTCTTTCTGATGCTTGCCGCCGCTTTTTATCGTCGTCCCCGCTTCCCTGATCCTAAAAAAGAGACTATCCCGGCAACCTCTACTCCAGACCACTTTGTAATCCTTATTCCAGCCCATAACGAAGCCCTAACGCTTCCGGCTACTCTCGAAACTATTAAAGCTTTGCGAGCGGACTCCGCTAACCCTCTAATAGTCGTTGTAGCGGATAACTGCAGCGATGAGACCGCAGAATTGGCCCGGCAAGCAGGCGTATTGGTCTATGAACGCCACGACGCTGAGTTGCGCGGTAAAGGTCACGCGCTCCAATGGGCAATTAGACGCTTAATGGCTGAATATGATCCAAGCCAATTTAACACCCTAGTAATTTTTGATGCCGATACCGTACCGGATGCCGCTTTCCTTCAAGAGGCTCAGTATGTGCTGAAAAGAGGTGGTCAGGTCTTACAAGGGCGTTACGATGTTTTAAAACCCACCGAATCTTGGCGTACCATCTTGCTTTACGCTGCCTTTGTCATTTATAATCATATCAGACCGTTAGGAAGAGTCACTCTCGGTCTATCAGATGGTTTGAGGGGTAATGGAATGGTTTTTCGGCGGGAAATCTTAGAACGCTTTCCTTGGGAGGCTTTTTCCTTGGTAGAGGATATAGAATATACTACGCGGTTGGCTTTGGCGGGTCTTTCTGTAACCTATGTACCGCAAGCCAAGCTTTATGGTCAAGCCGCCGCTACTGGCAAACAGGCTACTAGCCAGCGGATGCGCTGGGAGGGTGGTCGTTGGGCGCAAGCTAAGCAAGATGTACCACCTTTGTTACGTCGGGCGATTGCTAAAGCGGACTTTGTGGCCTTTGATCGGGCTTTTGATTTAATTATCCCACCTTTGGCTCTTTTGGTAATGGGGTTGGTGGCTCTAACGGTGGTTGATGTGGGTTTGTGGTTAGTGCTTGGTGGTGAGTTGTTAGGTGCTACCGTGCTGGCATGGTTGGGGCTTTTGGCAGGTATGGTTTTATTTGTTTTTGGTGGCTTACTGGTGGCGCGAGCCCCCTTTTTTGCCTTTATCGCCTTGCTCTTCGCCCCGTTTTACATAATCTGGAAAATGCGGATCTATGCCAAAATGTTATTTCGCCGTATTCCACAAGAATGGGTACGTACCTCACGCTCCAAGATTGAATTAGCGGATGCACAATCACAAGTGGGTCTGGAAAAAGAGGGTAATAAATAATGCTCAGGTATCTAAATACATTAGTGCGTTATATCTGGCTTCTGATTATACCGGTGCTGCTTGCTCCGGGGGTGGTTATCTTTGTGATGGGCTCAGGTAGTAGCTATAATGCCACAGGGTCGCTGTGGGTAGAACAACCCCTTTACCTAGAACAACAGCGCAATAGCGATGGTGCTTACTATGATAGCCCTTCTACCCAGATGTCTAATATGCTAACGGAGTTAATGAATACCCGCGCCTTTCTTACAACCGTTCTGGATAATACGCCTAGCCTTAAAAGCCTTGTAAAGACTGAGGCGGAGAATGGTGCTATGTTGGAATATATCAACAAAAATTTTAAGGTAGAGGCTAGTGGCTGGCGGTTGATTAATGTCAGTTTTCAAGATAAGGACGCTACCCCAGCTTTAGAGACACTTGAGGCCGTGGTTAACAATTTTAAATCTTACTATGATGACCGTATTGCAAAACAGGGACAAGGTGCGATTGCTTATTATCAGGATCAGGTTAAATTAGCCAAAGAAAAACTGGATCAAGCTAATACAGCACTAGTAGACTTCTTTAATGCCCACCCCAACGAGATTGGCTCTGAAGGAGCTATACGTGCTACACGTCCTATAGACCTAGAGGTTGCTAGTCTGACCCAAAACTTAGATGCGGCCCGTAAACAATATGATGATGCTCAAACCTCTTTAGAGAAGATTCAGAAGAGTTATAGTGCCTACGTCCAAGGCCAAGATACTAACTTTACCATCTTGGACAAACCTGCCGCTTTCTCTACTAGTAGTGGTAAATCTCGTCAGCTGTTAATGGGTGGTGGCATTGGTCTGGCTATTGGTCTAGTCGTTTTAGTTCTTGGTACAATCATCTTGACTTTGCTGGATCGTACCATACGCCAGCCTTTTTATGCCAAACGTTCGTTGCGGCTACCGCGCGTAATAGAAGTTCCTAATGTTAATCCGGTAGGTGGTTGGTATAACTGGCGCAAACAAAAAATGTTGCTTGAACTGGAAAGCGAGAGCCTGAAAACCAAATTGCTTCCTGCTCCTATTACCACCGCTGCCAGCAAGGAGAAGAAAGCTAAATCAGCCTCCCATCCAAAAATCAAGCCTCGTTTTAGCTTGCGCCGAAGTTTTGGAGAGCAAATTCAGTTTCCGCCGATGGAGCAGTCCTAAGAATTCAGAAGTTTTAGTACTTTTGCTTTTGATAGTTAAGACCACTGACAAGAATGGTAAAGTTGTAGTAAAGGTGGGATAGTGACCAATAGCGAAACCCAGACTAGTGAAGAGCCTGAAAATCTAGCTTTCTCAGACGAACCGGAATTAGACTCAGACTCCAACTTTGAGAGTTCTGAGACCTATTTTGATGATGAAGTTCAGGAGGCTGCTGAAACTGAAGAGGAGACTAGCCTTGCCCCGGTTAGTGACGAGAGCGACTCTAAAGTTGCTAAGGCTAAAAAAGAAAAGAAAACTAAAAAAGAAAAAGATTCTAAAAAGAAGAGACCTCCCCTTGAGAGTGATTATGATAGAGTTAAGCTAGAGCATCAATTCCACCGCATTATTCAGCAGCTTGAACTTGTACCGACTATGGGAACGCCGCTTCTTATCGGTATTGGTTCTAGTCTGCGCGGTGAAGGTCGTACCACTATTGCAATGGGTTTGGCTTCGGCGGTGGCACAGGAAATACCCCTACCAGTTCTTTTGCTGGAAACCGATTTACCCCATCCAAGTTTAGCCGAGGATTTAGGTTTACCTAATATGGGTCTGAGTGAATATATCCGGGGTGAAATTGAATTGAATGATTTAACCCAAGCGACTGCTTTACCCGGTCTCTCCATAATTATGGCCGGAGATTGCAACGATCAAGCTCTAAAGCTTCTTCGCAGCGAACGCCTGACCGAACTAATGCAGATCTTGGGTCAGCAATTCGCCGCTATCATTGTAGACTTACCACCAATGTTTTTAACCGGGGAAGCGTCGCGCGTTATTAGCCATCTCGACCGGGTCTTAATGGTGGTAGAAGCAGGTAGTACCCCTAAAAAAATAGTCAAAAGTGCGCTGGAGATAATACCAGAAGAAAAGCTGATCGGTCTTCTTCTCAATCGCACCCGACCTGCTTTTGGTTTTTTCCAATGGGTCAAGCGTCTTTTTCGTTAAACTCACTTGAGGTGTTGGTGTGCAACTTGTCTTATTGCTTCTGGTTGGCTCGCTGGTAATGGGTCTCTTTTTTGAGAAGCTAGATCGCAAAGCTTATATTGCCTTGGGCTTATTGATCGCTTTTGCCATCTTTGCTTTCCTTTATCTCAAGCGGTTTCTGTAAATCAAAAGAATAGTAAGCAATATTTAGTTATGAAAATGAGAAACTACAGACTTCTAAATTGTATCTGGCTATTACTTGGTTTGTTCTTAACCGCCTGTAGTGATGGGACTTTGGGCCTTGAAAGAGTGGATCTTGGCACAAGAACTTCTCGCATTGGTACCCCAAACTCTAAAAATACTACCCCTACCATAGGTGCTGACCTATCGCCCTATTCCTTTTCTATCGTAGGCTCTCCCACCAAAAGTAGTAGTGGCGTAGTTGTAATAGACTTTGACCCATCCAAAACTGGCGGGGCAATCAGTCCTTATATCTATGGTTTGGCTGGTTCAGATGAGAGCGACCCGAATTACGATGCTAATCTTCGCCCCACCTTATCGCGTTGGGGGGGTAATCCTGCTACCCGTTATAACTGGGTTTTGGGTAATGCTTGGAATGCGGCCCGTGACTGGGAGTTTCGGAATACCGATTATGGTCAGTCCGGTAATGTGGCTCTGGGTTCTGTGACAAGCGTACTTAAACAAGGTCAGGCGATGTTGCTTACTATTCCTACAATCGGTTGGGTCGCTAAAAATACCGATCAGAATACTCGTTCCCTAGATGTACCCCTGCAGGGAGGGCCGCCGCTTGCATCCGATTCGGAAGCTATCGTGGGCTATAATCCAGAGGCTAATCGGGCTTTAACTAGTGTTCAGAGCAAAGCTCGCAAAAATGCTCCTTTTGTCACTAATCCTGATCCCAATAGTCCGATAGTGTATCAAGATGAATGGGTTGCCAGCCTTGTGAAGCAATTTGGCCCAGCTAATGCAGGTGGGGTTAAATTTTATGCTATGGATAATGAACCTGAATTATGGTCGCAGACCCATACCGACATACACCCGGTACGAATGGGCTATGATGCTTTGTTGGCCCAATTTACCGAATATGCCGCCGCTGTCAAAGATGTAGATCCTTCGGCGGAGATTACTGGCCCGGTTTCTTGGGGTTGGACTGGTTACCTTTATTCGGAATTAGATCGTGGTAGCGATAACTTCAGAACTCTCGCAGACCGACGTAAGCATAATAATTTGGCTTTTTTAGCTTGGTTTTTAGATCAAATGCGCCTCTACGAGGAGCAGAACAATAAACGTCTTCTGGATGTGCTGGATGTCCACTATTATCCTCAAGCAACAGGTGTTTTTGATGATAAAAATGGTAGTAAAACTGACCCTTATACCTCCGCTGTAAGATTAAGAGCTACCCGCTCCCTGTGGGATGATAACTATGTGGACGAATCTTGGATTGGTCTTCAGATTAGGCTGATTCCGCGCTTGCGTGAGTGGATCAATAGTTATTACCCTAATACCAAAATTGGTATATCTGAATGGAATTTCGGGGCAGATGATACTTTGAATGGAGCTTTGGCTATTAGCACGGTTTTGGGTATTTTTGGGCGTGAGGGGGTTTACCTAGCCTCCTATTGGCGGTTTCCGCCCAGCGAAAGTCCTGGCTTCTACGCTTTTAAAATGTATACTAATTTTGATAACAAAGGTAGTACTTTTGGTGACACGACTATTCCACTTAAAAATTCGGATGACCGTCGAGTCAGCAGTTTTGCGGCTCTTGATAGTAAAAGTGGGCGCGTTCGTTTAATACTTATCAACAACCAACCTGATAATGAAGAGTCGGTGAAGGTACAATTACCCAAGAACTTACCCAATCAAACGGCTAATATCTATCAGCTTAGCGCCCAAACCGGGAACAAGTTGGTCTCTCAACCGGCACTACCCTTATCTGATACCGATAAAATTGAATTGGTTTTGCCTGCTTATTCGGCTGTCTTGATAGACTTGCAACCTTAAAGGAATACTGATGCTTACACCAGATACGATTATCCGACCAAACTCTGCGTTGAATTATTCGGTTACTTTTATTATGGAGCAGGTGTTGGGCCATGTTACCCATTACCAAAACTTGCGCCAAGCTACCTTAGCTACCCCCAATGTACAGGCCCGGTGGGTGGAGGTGACCTATCGCCAGCCCGGTGGGTGGGTAGAGCGAATCCCCAAAGTTCCTGCCCCACTCAAGGGTTATGCTATCGGGCAGACTCAGACGGGTAAGGGACTTTGGCATGGTAGACATGACGATCTAGTCTTTTTTCATACGCAAAAGCCTGCCGCATTATATGGTCAGCTTCCTCGTCGTCGTCCGTGGGTTCTTAGTCTCGATGTCACACCTATCCAATACGACCGGATGGGCGATCTTTATAATGAACTAGGCGATTCACCGGGCCTGAAGAGTCGGGCTAAATATGCGGTAAACAAACGCCTCTTTAAATCGGCCAATTTGATTGTCGGTTGGAGCGATTGGGTGCGCCGTTCTTTGATAGAAGATTATGAGATAGAGGAGCGGAAAATTGCCGTTATTCCACCGGGGGTAGATTTAAACCGCTGGACTTTGGCTAATTCGGCTCCGCTCAATTCCGCGGAAGGTACTCCTCATTTACCTCGTCTTCTCTTTTGTGGCGGTGATTGGGAGCGTAAAGGCGGCCCCTTACTACTCGATTGGTTTAAGCGGTATGGGCGCGAGGTTTGCGAATTGCATCTGGTGACTCGTCACAAATTCACTGACTCTGAAAAAAAGGGAGTCGGTTCAAATCTCTTTATCTATAACAATCTGAACAGCAATGACCCAGCCTTGATTGAACTCTATCACCGAGCCGATTTGTTTGTACTACCAACCCGGGCCGAATGTTTTGGAATTGCTTTGGTGGAAGCGATGGCCATGGGCTTGCCTGTGATAACTACTACCATTGCTGCCGCTGCCGAAATTGTGCAGGATGGCGTGAATGGCTTCTTGATCGAACCTCAAGATGCCGCTACCCTTCAGCAGCGAATCGAAACGCTTCTGCAAGATTCTACCCACCGTCAGAAGATGGGTGAATCCGCCCGCCTCCGGGCTTTTTCCCATTACGATGCGCTTAAAAATGGTCAATTACTTTTGAATCGTCTCGCCGAACTACTGTAGGAGGGATTTCTAATCCCGATTTATGGATCCAATCGGGATTAGATACAAGCATTATTGTTACAGCCAGCCTTTTTGTTTTAGGAGGCTATTCCCTAGCAGACCAAGCAAGACTTCGTACTTGGTTCCTTTGTTTTCGGGGTGATATTCAAAGCGGTTGCGCTCAAAATATTGCACGACGTAAGTTTTGCCATCATCCGGGTTTAGTTCGTAAAACTCCTCGCTAATGGGGTAGCCGTAGAGCGACAATCCGCCATTTTGCTCCCAATAAGTTTTGAAACTATTGCGTAAATTATGGCCGGTTTCTGGAAAGTAAAGACCACCGGGATAGTTGGCGTTATCAAAGCGGTTGAAGGCTCCCTCCCCTGTGGCCCGTCGTTCGGCGGTCAACTGGTTGCCTAGCAAACCTAGCAAGACTTCATATTGGTTTCCCGTGTTTTCGGGGTGATATTCAAAGCGGTTGCGCTCAAAATATTGTACCAGATAGATTTTACCGTCAGCCGGATTGAACTCGCGAAATTCTTCGGTTTTAGGATAGCCAAACTGAGCCAATCCGCCGTTTTTCTCCCAATATGCCTTGAAGATACCGCGCAGATTGTGGCTAGTTTCAGGAAAATAGGTACTACCCGGTGCTTGAGTAGCGGCAACTGCACGAGTCTCGGTCTTAGCGGAATCTTTAAGCTCCAGCACATAGACCCGCTGACCCACCAAACCCACTAGGGCTAAAGGTGCATAGGGACTAAAGAGATAGCTTTGAGGGGCAGCGGCTATTACCTGCCACGTATGGGCATTATCGGCTGAGTAGTAGAGTTTGCTACCATCGCTGGAGAAGAGATTAGCCGGAGCGCTTTGGGCAAATTCTACGTGGGCGGTACTGCCACTAGGGGTATTGAAATCGTAAGGCTGGGTTAACGCTTGTCTGGTCACTCCGCCATCATGAGAGATGCTAAATCCGGTAAAGTACTTGATAACTAGGCCATCATTGGAGTAGAAGAGGCTGTTCAACCCCCCCCCCATGCCGCTTTCGGCTAGTAGTTGGAAAGTTATACCACCGTCGGACGAGATTAGCGTAGTGGTATGACCACTGGAACCAGAGCTACCATTGTTAGCATCTAGTCGCAACAAGCCTATTGGAGTAGAACGTCCGGCTATGCAGCTGAGCGATGCGGTAGGTTGGTAGGAATTGCCGTTGGCCTCCCCACTATAGCCCTTCTGCCAAGTTTGTCCAGTATCTTGAGAGCGGTAAACCGCATATTTTAGCTTTTTGTTGTCGCTCCCTTCTTCTCTAGTGAAGGCGTAAATTACATGGGCATCGGCTGAAGCTATCGTCAGGCTCATAATTCCAGTTGGGTTATTACGGGCCAGCCAAGTGCTACCACCGTCGGTAGTGACCCACAACTTACCAGCATTGTCAAAGCTATAGGACAGCAGACTACTATCTTCGGATAGGTAGCTTGGTAAATATTTGGTAGGTTGTGGTTGTGGATGGGTAGTGCTGAAGTAGACGGGCTTGCCGTTTTCCTCGCCATAGAAGAGACCGTTGAACTGGTTGCAATAGAGCAAGGAGGCATTATTGAGTTTCTGTTTTACCCCACTACTCCAATTGAAGCTGTAAGTACCATCGGTATCTCTGAATATGAAAAGGTTGGGTTGGGTAGCATCTATACATATCCCCCTACCCTCCGCAGGCAAATCCAGCCCGGTATCGCGCCAACCTTCCAATCCTCCGGCAGCCCTAATCTGTTCTGGCGCAACAAATCCGCCCGTCAGGAATAAACTAAAAATTACCACCAGAAATAAATTAAAAGGAAAAAAAACTCTGCTTGCAAATTTATCCTTACCCATACTTTTACTCCTTATCTGGTAATCAAAGGAGAGTGCCTTTTCCCGCCATCAAATTTTGGTGGGAAAAGGTTCTCTCCGCTGACCCCTCCTACTCAATCGGTTGGTGCTGTGCGGCGGCCTTTTGGAGTTTTTCATAAAGGGTGGCTCGCTGGTCATAGAGGCGTTTGAGTGGGCGTGGTGGCACTTTTTCCAGCAGATAAGCCGTCATAATTGGTATCGCAATGGTGCTATCGGTGTAACAGACGATGCTATCGGGCAATTGCTCAGGGTCTACCTTACCCCAAGTCATTGCTTCGCTGGGAGTTGCTCCTGAAAGTCCGCCAGTATCTACCCGCGCATCTGTTACTTGAATAAAATAATCGTGTCCTTTTTCAGGAATACCCAAAATTTCCTGAATTTGTGGCTCAGTCTGCAAAATAAAATTCTTGGGACTGCCGCCACCAAAGATTAGGACGGCACTTTTGCCACCGCGCTCTTTGGCATCGTAGACAATAGCGGTGGTTTCATTCACATCCACTTCTGGATCAAACCCGACATCGCTACCTGCTAGACGGAGTGCCGCTATATTCATCCCGATAGTCGAGTCGCCGGGGCTAGAAGTATAGACAGGTACACCTGCCTCATAGCAAGCCCCTAGCAGCGAACGATATTCGAGGCCCAACACCTTCTCGCGCTCTCGAACATAACGGCCTAGGTGGTTGTGCATCTCTGCTGTACCCATCCGGTGTTGAAATTCAGGTGCTTGCATTACTTCGCGTAAGAAGGCATCCGATTTAAGCAGTACTTCTTGATCGAAAAGAATGTCATAGATGCGAATAACATGATTTTCCCGCAAACTTAGATCATCGGTGAAGGGTGAAGTTTGGAAAAGCTCAAAGCCGAGCGAACGGTGAATATCATGATAGAGATTTGCGCCTGTAGAAATAATCCAGTCAATATAACCGCCGTCTACCAGTGGCACAAGTGACGAAAAGCCTAGTCCGGTTGGAGTTAACGCCCCGGAAAGGGTGACACCTAGCGTTACATCGGGTTGCATTACCTTTTGGGCCAGCAACTGACAACTCTCACGCAGACGAGCCGCGTTATAGGCAAAAAAGTGGTCATCTACCAGTTGGCTGACCGTGAGACCGGGCGTAATAGGTCGGGGGTCAAGTTTTCTCCCGTAGGACATTTTACAATTATTTCCCTTCGTTCAATTATTTTTAACTACACCGCCCCTAGCGGGGCTGTAAATTTGGCCCACTTTTGGCCTAGCCCTTCAGCCACAAAGATCCATATTTATCATATCTGTCAAGGGCTGTGTAGTTACCTAAAATTAACCAAAACAGCTAAAGTGCTTTTTGAAAGAGAGCTTAGCACAGGTATTAGAAGGGTGTCAATTGGTTTCTTCAGCATGCAGGTAAATATGTTAGAATAGGGTCAGTACCAGAAGAGAGATTACTTTCATGCTAGGGAAGTTCAAAAATTGGGCAGAAGGCTGGCACTGCTAGAAAATATTAAGGTAAAAATAAATGTATAACACGGTCTCTCTTTTTAGTGGTGCGATGGGCCTCGATTTAGGATTAGAAGCAGCCGGGTTCTCAACGCGAGTTTGTGTCGAGAATGATAAATGGTGTTGCACTACTATACGCAAGAACCGCCCAAATTTACCCTTGATCGAAGGCGATATACAAAAAGTTGAGCCTAAGTTCGTTCTAGGTCTCGCGAGCCTCAGAAAAGAAGAGATCTTTCTTGTTTGTGGAGGCCCACCATGCCAACCCTTTAGTACGGCGGGGAACCGCCAATCCATCGGCGATCCACGCGGTAGCCTCTTCAAAGATTTTGTGCGCTTCGTAGAATATATTCGACCACCTTATTTCTTGATGGAAAATGTGCGTGGTATCCTTTCGGCAGCACTCAAACATCGTCCGCTCGATAAACGGGGTTCTAACGCGCCACCACTTGAGCCAGAAGAACAACTAGGCTCAGCCCTTAAAATTATTCTTTCTGAATTTGAAAGAATCGGCTATACCGTCAACTATAAACTAGTCAAAGCAGTGGAATATGGTGTCCCACAAATCCGAGAGCGGGTCTTCTTTATCGGCAGTCGCGACGGTCAAGTGGTTCCTTTTCCGCCTCAGACTCACGCAAAAAGCAGCCAAGCCAAGCTACCAACTTATATGACTCTCGGACAGGTTCTGGAGGGTTTGGAAGACCCCAAACCCCAATATCAACGCTACAGTGAAGGCAGGGCTAAAATTTTCGAGCTGGTTCCACCGGGCGGCAATTGGCGTTCCTTACCAAAAGAGATGCACCTAGAAGTGTTAGGCGGGGCCTACTACGCTACAGGTGGTCGGGTCGGCTTCTATCGCCGCCTCTCCTTCGATAAGCCTGCCCCAACAATTCTTACCAGTATGACCCAAAAAGGTAGTGGTATGTGTCACCCAATTGAAACTCGTCCTCTGAGCGTTGCCGAATGTCGGCGCATCCAGAGATTCCCTGACGACTGGACGTTTGTGGGTAGTATGGCTGAAAAATATAGCCAAATCGGAAATGCGGTTCCTGTCAGTTTGGGTAAAATAGTAGGGGAAGCTATTTTGAGGGCTTCCTAGGGTAAAGTGTCGCAAATTATTTAAGAAGTATATTCTAACCAGAAAAGAGGAATAATTATGGCTTACAAAGAAGAAATCGAGCGGAAATTTTTAGTGGATGAGGCTAAATTGCCAGCACTACCCGAACCAAACCACTTAACTCAAGGCTACTTGAGCTATAAGCCAACCGTTCGTGTCCGCCTAGAAGAGGGGCCACAGGCCAACAAAGGTTATCTTACCATTAAGGGTGACGGTTTGGTAGGACGGGCCGAGTTTGAATATGATCTACCCGCAGAAGAAGCAGCCCAACTTTTGAAATTGGCGAAAAATTCACTGATAAGCAAGAAACGCTATGAATTGCCAGTCGAGGGTTCACCCGACTTGAAATGGGAACTGGATGTTTTTGAGGGCGACAACGCTGGGTTGATTGTCGTCGAACTGGAAATGCCCTCCTACGATCATGAATTCGCCCGACCTGATTGGATCGGCCAAGATGTTACCGAAGAATCGCGCTACAAAAATGCAGCCCTCGCCCAAAAGCCCTATAAAAATTGGTAAGATGTAGTGGTCTGTGAAAATCAACTGACGGCAACTAGTTGCCGTCAGTTGATCTTGACACTATCATCCTGACGTTGGCAAATATTGGCATTAAGCTCTTGGAATTTTTCCAGAATGTTCGAATAGCCGCGCTCCACATATTGAATACCGCGTACCTGCGAGACTCCTTTTGCTACCGCTGCCGCAATCAGATAGCTAAACCCGGCTCTCAAATCGGGAATGGTTATATCGGCAGCCTGTAACGGGGTTGGCCCCTTCACCACACAACTATGTTCATAATCGCGGTTCCTGAAACGGCAAGGCCGTTCACCCAAACATTGCTTGTAAAGCTGAATCTCTGCTCCCATCCGGCGCAACTCATCGGTGTAGCCGAAGCGGTTCTCATAGACCGTTTCGTGTAAGACCGAAAGGCCGTCAATTTGGGTCATTAACATGACAAAGGGCTGTTGCCAATCGGTCATAAAACCGGGATGGACATCGGTTTCTATGGCTATCGGTTTGAGGGAAGTACCGGGATGGTAGAAGCGAATACCCCGATCCAGAATTTCAAAGCCGCCACCTACTTGCCGCAAGCGGTTCAGGAAAGTTAGCATATGGGCCTGCTTTGCCCCCTCCACGATTACATTACCGCCAGTAATGACTGCCGCGATTCCAAAAGAGGCCGCCTCGATTCGGTCATTAATCACCGTATGTTTAGCCGCATAGAGCTTGGAGACCCCCTCAATTACAATCGTTCGGTCTACATCTACATAAATAATAGCACCCATCTTTTGCAGCATCATCACCAGATCAATAATCTCCGGTTCAGTGGCCGCATTTTTAATAAAGGTAGTGCCTTTTGCCATCACCGCCGACAATAATATATTCTCGGTTGCGCCTACGCTAGGGAAGGGTAGCTCAATTATGGCCCCATGTAACTGGTCGGCGATGGCAAAATAACGATCTTCTTCAAAGACCACCTTTGCGCCTAGTGCTTCCAGAGCCTGAATATGAAAATCTACCGGACGCTCCCCAATGTTGCACCCCCCTAGCATAGGAATTACCGCTTTGCCATAGCGATGAATTAAGGGGCCAAGCAAGAGAATGGGAATACGATTAAGGCCACTGAAGGCTACTGGAACTTCCGGGGTGGTTATTTGTGGGGTGCAGAGGATTAAGTCTTCATACCCACTCCAAGTATATTGCAAACCGACACTTTTACAAATATCAAGGGTTACTTTGGTATCACCAATGCGAGGCACATTGCGTAATAAACACTCTTCTTCGGTTAGCAAACTGGCAACAATTTGTTTGGTAGCGGCATTTTTTGCGCCACTAACCCTAATGTGTCCCTCAAGGGGTTTACCCCCCTCTATCTCATAGTACGAAGCCATAGTCCTCTTTCATAGTAGGCATGTCTTAGACGGTATTATTATTATAGATTTAGCCGCTATTTGCCTCGGCATTGTTTCAATCCCTTATTCAGGGTTAAGCCTATTAAGCTTACCACTAAATTGCCTGCTGGTCAATCGCTTTAATGGTACAACTGGTACATTTTTTCTATTTTGGTGGTAAGTTCGGTGGCTAAATGAGGTAGTGCCATTAAGGTTTTCATGTACCCCAAGCTAACAATAATTCAAAAATACCTAAAACGTCAATATGATCGGAGCAGTCTACATAAACTTGCAGAAAGTGGCCCTTTTGTGTTAAAATAATTCTACGTTTATTGGAATCTACCAAAATATGTTACGAAAAATTTAACCTAGGCCAGCTTAACTCGCTGGTATATCAAAGACCAAAAGCTACTGGAGCAATAGCCATGCCAGATACCCTCAGTCTTGAAGCCCAAAAAATCCTAGAGATTGGTTACTCCAAAAGTGACAATCCCTACACCCTTAATCTGCGTAGTAAACTGACGGTACTCACTTATCTACGTATTGCCGAAGAAATCAAGCAGCAATTACCGCCCAACCAAACGTTACGCCTGCTAGATTGGGGTACAGGCGCTGGACAGATGAGCTATCTGCTGGCCCGACGCGGCTTTGATGTTACGGGCTATAGCTATGATGAGAGCAAAACCGAGGATCAATCCCACTCTGTCAGCCACACTACCTACCGTTTTGCAGATCTTGAGTTACCCTTGGTTATCACCAATGACCCGGTTACTTTGCCCTTCCAAGATGGTCATTTTGATGCGGTGCTTAGTTGTGGGGTACTTGAACACGTAGGAGATGAAATTGGTAGCCTGCGTGAAATTCGGCGTGTTCTAAAGCCCGGTGGCCTTTTCTTCGTCTACCAACTGCCGCAGAAGGGTTCTTGGCTGGAATTTATCCTAGGACGTTTCAAGTTAGGCTATGTTCACGAACGGAAATACACCTTGCCGGGTATCTGCCAACTTTTGACCGCAGAGGGCTTTACCATTCGTAAGGTACGGCGAGCCAACATGCTACCTAAAAATTTTACCGGCTTTCCCGCTCGTCTCAAACAAATCTTTGAAAAACAACCGACTTTGGTACTTAAAGTAGATCACGCCCTATCGTCTCTACCGCTGCTCAACCAGATTAGCGGCATCCTTGAACTGACCGCCTCGAAGCCTCTAAGTTGATCGAGTGCTATTCTGCCAGATTCTGCCTTGCTTTTTGATTCAAGCATTATCTCTTCTCCCTAAAATACCAAGCACCCCTCGGTTCAGTTACTCTATAAAATTTATATCTGATTGAATGGGTTTGCGTCAATTTTCTGACACCCGGCCCGGACATTCATATTCGGATTGCCCAATGTAAAACTCTGCTAAAACATGGGGGGAAAAGGGCTTGACAAGTCCCTTTTTATATGATAATATCTAATCAATCACTTGATTGAAGCAAGCCGATTATACAGCTTTTTACAGCTTTTTCCGGTAAAGCTACAGCTAAAACGGTGTCATTGGCAGTGGCTATTCTGCTATTGTGAAGCTGGAAAAGACAAGAAGCAGATTAGTAACAGGAGACAATTTTATGATGACAACTATCGAACGCGAATTGAACACGAGAGTTAGGGGAAAATCCGGCCAGGCCAAGTGGCTAGGAGAAGGTGTTCGGCAGACGTTACTCTTTCCCGCCCTGAAGATGTACACCCCGCTAACTATAAAAGGAGTTGAAAACCTAAAGGGGGAGCAACCTTTTATCTTTGTCGCCAACCACGCCAGCCACCTAGATGCTCCCTTGTTGTTGGAAGCTTTACCCATACATCTGCGGGTACGGGTGCGAGTAGCAGCGGCGGCGGATTACTTCTTTAATCGGCCTTGGAAGGGTCTGTTGGTCAGTACGGTCTTGAACGCTTTCCCGCTAGTTCGCAAAGGTATCGGTTGTCTCAATAGTTTGGCCCAAGTCCAAGAGCTTTTGCGGAATGGTCAAAGCTTGGTGGTCTTTCCCGAAGGAACCCGCACGGTGGATGGCAATCTCCAGCCTTTTAAACGGGGCATTGCCCGCTTAGCAATGACACGTGGAGTTCAGGTTGTGCCAGTTTGGATCGAAGGCACTCACGCCGCTTTGCCCAAAGGCTCGCATTGGCCTCACCATCAAGCAGTCTCGATTACTTTTGGTACGCCTTTGAGCTTTGCCCCCGGTAGCAACGCCGCCCACGTTACGGCTGAAATTGAACAGAGTGTGCAGAATTTAGCACCTCATTGTGTGGCTTTGCCAGAGAAGGTTTGCATGTAGGGGTTTACTGCGTAAACCCTACCCCTCCAAACGGGGCGAATGGGATCTCCAAACGGGGCGTATGCAATTCGCCCCTACACAAAAATGGGCATTCAAAATTCTGAAAAGGGGGAGCTATGACAGTCAAGCATTTCGGTGGAATTTATTCGATAAAACCTTGGTGGCAACACCAGTTGGGCGGAATAGAGGAATGGTTGGTAGTGCGGCGCGTACACCCCGACCTAGTGACGCTAACCGGAGTAGGTTGTGCGGGTTTGTTGGGTGCAGTTCTGGCCGGGAGTGCCATATGGCCTCTTCTGGCTTTGGCGGTGGCTCCCCTCGCTATCGGGCGCTTGGCCGCAAACGCTTTGGATGGGCTAGTGGCTCGGCGGTTGGGAGTGGCCCGGCCTTGGGGCGAGGTCTTTAACGAATTTGGCGACCGCTTGGCAGATGCAGCCGTGTTGCTGGGTTTGGCTTTGAATAGTGCCGTCTTTAGTCCGCTGGCTTGGGGAGTGCTGGTTTTAACCCTTCTCAACAGCTATTTGGGTACAGTGGCAAGAGCCGCCGGTGGACGTAGGCAATTTGGTGGCTTGTTGGCGAAAGCTGACCGCATGATTTACTTGGCGGTTTTCTCACCTCTAGCACTAATCTTTGGGCCGATAGCTTGGAACTGGATATTATTGGCTTTTCTTCCGGCTATGCTGATAACCCTATGGCAACGCTATCGCTGGATTTACGCCGAGTTCAAATAGGTTCAAGCAGAAAGAGGCAGGTAAAATGGAGACGATTTGGTTGATGAATCCTTTGCAAAATCCCCTCGCTGGGCCGGTAGTGCTAATGTTGACTTTGGTTTTTGGCGGCGGCGGTGTTGCTTTGCTAGGGCGGGATCTGGTGCGACAGAGTGTATTAGTAGGCGGTGGGTCGCTTTCTCGTCTCCCCACTTCCGGGCAGGTTCTCTGGCAGCGTTATCGGACTTGGGCCATTATTGCCCTCCTTTTCGGCGGCGCAGCTTTGACCGGGCCATTGACCCTTGCCGGACTTGGCGCATTTCTTTGCTGGCAGGGTGGACGTGAATATGCGACTCTCGCCAATTTACCCAAATTTCACTCTTACCTCTTGATCTTGGGCGGTTGGTTGACTTTATTGGGCGGATTAGTAGTAGGCTCATTGGCCTTGTTGTGGACACCTACCCTCGCCTTTTTTATCGCAGCAGCCCTTAGCCTACGTCCGGTGGAAAACGAAACCGAGCCCGGCTTGCGCTTTAACCTGATGTTGGCGACTTTGTGGGGCTACCTCTACCTTGGTTGGCTTCCAGCCCATCTGGTTGCATTGAGTACAGGTAAGGCTCCCGGACTAGTCTTAGCGGTGGGTTTAGGAGTGGCTCTGAGCGATATTGGAGCTTTTTGCACCGGCAAGCTCATAGGTGGCCCCAAACTTGCTCCGCGCCTTAGCCCCAACAAAACTTGGGGAGGTGTCTTAGGTAACTTGTTAGGTGCAGTTCTCGCCCTAACGCTGGTGGCTTTTGCCCTACCTGCCTTAGCATGGTGGCAAGCGGCAGGGTTAGTTCTGGCAATTGGTCTCGGTAGTATCTGGGGCGATTTACTGGAATCGCTGCTCAAACGGCAGCGCGGAGTCAAAGATGCGGGAACCCTTCTACCTGGTTTCGGCGGTTTGTTAGACCGGATTGACAGCCTATTACTGGTAGTCCCGCTAGTTTATTATCTATCATTAGCAATTTTTTAAGCATATAAGGAGCAAAATAATGACTACTCATAGCGAACAATTGAAGGTTAGCAAAGTGGCGCAGCGCGAGATGGAAGTGACCCAGCCGGGACTATTGGGCCGGGCGAAATGGGCGGTAATGCGGAAGCTGCTTTCGACGGCTGGCCGAACCAGCAAAGGTGTGCGGACTGGCTACGAGTATGGTTTTGATAGTGGCACGATGTTGGATTACGTCTATATCAATCGGGCCGAGGGCAATCTTCTAATTGGGAAACTGATTGATCGGGTTTACTTGAACGCGGTTGGCTGGCGCGGTATCCGGGCGCGGAGGGTCTTGCTCAAACAAGTCCTGCGAGCCGAAGTAGAGCGCAACCGGGCGAAAGGCGAAACTACCCGTTTGCTGGATGTAGCCGCCGGGCCGGGCCGCTATCTTCAGGAGTTACTTCAGGAATGTAGTCCAGAACGCGGCGACCTGCGGATTCTCTCCCGCGACCTTTCGGCGGCAGGTGTGGCCCAAGGAGCGGAACAGGCTAGGTTGAATGGACTCAAGGCGATTCAATACGAGCAAGGCGATGCCTTTAATCCGGCCCCGACTGAGGCGGGCTTGGGTGGTAGTCCTAATGTAATAGTAGTCTCTGGCCTCTATGAACTTTTGCTGGATGATGAGACTCTTCAGAAATCTTTGGCCCGGCTCTATCAGATCTTAGCTCCAGGCGGCGCAATCTATTTCACCACCCAGACGCGCCATCCGCAGCTTGAGTTTATCGCCAACGTATTGCCCAACCGGGATGGCTTACCCTGGATTATGAAATGTCGCCCGGTGGCCCAACTTGAAGCTTGGGCGCGGCAGGCCGGGTTCACCCAAATAGAGAGCCAGCTTGAGGGAGTCGGCCTCTTTAGTGTCACTTCTGGGCGGAAGTAAAGCTGTAGGAGGGATTTCTAATCCCGATGGGATGCCACGACCGAAATCGGGACTGGAAATCCCTCCTACAAGATTGTTCCTCTAGCGGCAGATGGCTCACTTGCGTGAGTTACCTGCCGCCTTTTAAGTTTCTTTCCAGCCTTGTTTGGCTTCCTGTTCCGTCTGGTTAGTTCGCAGGAAGATGATTTGATGGGCTACAATCAGGCCCAGCCAAACGAAAAGCGTCCCCCCTACTAGGCTGGTTATAGAATAGAGCAGGCCCGTTGCTACATATCCCTGACGATAGAGGGTTAGTACCTCGTTGGTAAAGCTAGAGAAGGTGGTATAGGCTCCAACAAAGCCGGTAGCAAAAAAGAGCCGCCATTCGGTCGGTATAACAAAGTGTTCGGTTATTAGGGTTAGGAAGAGACCGAGGATAAAACTGCCAGTTAGGTTGATAATAAAAGTCCCCTCGGGGAAGCCACCTACTCCGATTTTGAAGAAGTTGCCCAACCCATAACGGGCCAATGCCCCTAGCGTTCCACCGCTCCCGATTATTAGGTATCTCCGCATTTTACTCCCGAATGTATTTGTTTATTTTCATAGAAGGTTGCCCAACCAAAACCCAATTAAGGCTCCACCTAGACCGAGAAGATAGCTACCCAGCAAATTAATCACTATTCCACGCCAAAACCCTGTGTCGCGGATTAGGGTTAGCGTCTCATAAGTGTAAGTTGAAAAGGTAGTATACCCTCCGCAAAAACCTACTGCTACCAGCCAGCGATAAGTCTCATCTGCCAGAATAGAGCGTCCTACTAGTGCCAAGAAGAGACCCAAGATAAAACTGCCGCTTACATTAATAAAGAGTGTTCCATAAGGGAAGGTCGTACCCATACGTCGGGCAAACCAATTTGAAAGGATGAACCGGGCGTTAGCACCCACAAAGCCGCCTATTCCCACCAGCAAAACGTCAAGCATAAACCATCCTTGCGGCAATAAAATAAGCCTCTACCACCAGTTGTTCCAATCCAACCATAGTAGAAGCTATCAGCCTATTTCTCTTTGTAAAGCACCAGAAGTGCGGCGGCAGTAAACAACGCTTTTAGGCCGTGTAGCCCCGTCCCGCAGTAGCTACTTGGGCGATACCCTCAACTTCCTGCAAAAATTCAGTATGGGTCATTGGGCGCGAGAACATGGGGTAATTCTTCTCTACTGCCAAACGTTGCTCTTCTTCGCTTAATGTGGCGGTGCAATCCTTGAGGGTTATCACGTTATAACCTTTTTCGTAGCCAGTACGCATGGTGGACTCGACACAGCAGTTGGTTAGAAAGCCACCCAACGCGATATTGGTAATCCCCCGGCTGCGTAGAATAAAATCTAGGTTAGTGCTGGCAAAACCACATAGTCCCCGTTTACCCTCAATCACAATCTCTTCAGGTCGCGGTTTTAGCGATTCTATAATCTCGGCTCCCCAACTACCTTTGCGGAAAGATTTACTATCTACCACGCCTTTAAGAATACCGTAAGGTTCTGGGCTTAACTCGTGGTAATCTTCGGTGAAAGTAATGGGAGCATAAATAATGGCTACGCCTAGTTCCCGTGCCTTATTAACCAAATCAAGGGTATTATTCAGCATATTGGTACTTTCCATAACCCCTTTCACCGCCTCGTGCAGTGAGCCACCTTCGGAGGTAAAATCGTTTTGATATTCGATTAAAACCACCGCTGTTTGTTTAGGATCCATTCTCGTCCGTCTCCTTTGACTAAATTTCAGCCCTTGGGCTGAATTATTTTGATCGGTTGACCACGCCGTTTATCTTATAGAAAGCTCTCTTTTTCTGCAACTTTAAAGGCTTTACGCCTCTAAAGTTGTAGGAGGTTGCGTAGCTTGGGTTCCGTCGGGCGACAATGGGCAAAACTTGTCCAATTGTCGTTTTCCATTTGGTCTATTAGTTGTAGCCCGGCCTTCTCAAAAGCCGCCGCCACTTCCTCGGCTTTTTGGTTGAGGATGCCGCTAGTGACTAGTAGCCCTCCCGGTCGGAGTGCTTCAAAAAATGGTTCCGCCAGCCCGGTCAACACATAGGCGAAAGTGTTCGAGACAATCACGTCAAAAGGTAGCCATTCAGCCAACCCGAAAGGAGGCCGTTGGGCCGCTTCCTCAAAGGTGTAGACCGCTGAGTCTTTTTTGAGTAGTACCGCCAAGGATCCTGCTTCTACCTGAATTTGGTCGCTTACCCCATTGTGGGCTATATTGAGGCGAGCCGCATCTACCGCCGGGCCAAAAGCATCTAAGGCCAAGATCTTTTTGGCTCCCAAGTGAATCGCCACAATCGAGAGTACCCCACTGCCCGTACCCAAGTCCAGCAAACGGGTGTGTTGGGTCGGGTCAAAATGCTTTTCCAACATCTCTAGGCAAAGTGCGGTAGAGGGATGGGGTCCGTCTGTACTTAGCGAAAAAATTTCTAGGGAAGCTGGAATTTCAACTAAAATTTCATCAGAAGTGGGAATAAAATCTTTGCGATCCGGCGTGAGTACAATGTGTTGGCCTACCCGGAAGAGGTTGGGCTCGTTCCATAGGGAGAGCCAATATTCAGGGCTTCGTTCTGTCACATAGAGTTTGCCGATGGGACGTAAGGCAATCAGACTATCTAGGCTCCGGGAGAGTTCTGTGATCCGTTCTTCCGCCGCTTCTCCGGCAGGCAAATAAGCGTACAACACCGAGGGTGCTTCTTCTTCACCTGTTTGGTGGCCCTGTTTAATCAGCAGTCGTTGTTGGTAGCCGCAGCGACTAAAGAGGTGACGCACGTAATCCAAGATGTCTGGCTCAACCTGCATACTTAGTTCTAGCCACTTTTTTATAGGTTCTAAGACCGGAAAATCCAACAATTCGGCTAATTCAGCTTGGGTATTGGCCTGTTGCCACCAACCCGGCTCCGGCGCGGGGGCAAAATAATAGAGGGCGAGGCTAATAAAATCCTCTTGCCAGATTTCGTGGAAGGGCAAATAAAAACTTTCGATAGCTTGTTCTTGGTGGAGCAGTTCGGCCATCGGTAGCAGCAGCAAAGGTGATTGGAGTGGAGAAGCATCCAACGTCAATTTGTCGTTGCTGACAAAGGCGACTAGCCGGGCGTGTTCACCAGATTGATCTAACTTGAAGAAAGAAAGGCTATTTATCTCACGTAACTCTTGTCCGCCCACAAAGCCACCAAACTCAAGGTTTTGCTCGGCTTGAGTCAAGTGTATTTCCAGCAGAGCTAAATCCATTTCGGTCAGAGTGCGCCGTTCCAGTTTAGTTGGTGCTAACCCCTGTCCAGCTTCGTTGTCCAAGTAGACGGTTCGTTTTTCGGCTTGACACCAGTCTAACACCTGCTGATGAAGCGGCCCGGCCTCTTTGGGCAGGGTTAAATGGAAGGGAAAAAACATCTCTATCACCTCTTCTGCTTATTTTGCCCGGTCGCGTTTCTGGCTACTTACCGGGAAAATTCTTTAATCTTTCTTTACTTTAATTGTAGCACACAAATAAACCACTGTAAGGAGGGATTTTCAATCCGATGTGGGGATTTCCAATCCCGAGGTTAGGAGTTTACTAAAAATATAGCGTTTCTGCTAACATCCTTCTATTTGGTAGCTTGCTTTTTTCTTAGGATAAAGTTAAGCTACGTAAGTTAAAAAATTTCTATATTGGAAAACTACCGATCTTTTGCGGGCAAACATCAGAATCTTATTCTTTACTATAAATAAATTGATAATTGAGGACTGAAGATGTACGACACCTTGATAAAGAATGTAGTGCTTTACGATGGGACGGGTAGCTCTCCTTACTCCGGCCACGTGCTTTTGAAAGATGGTTCTATTGCGGCGATAGTTCAGGGGCTACCGCCGGAAGATGAAAAATCTGCACAGGTGATAGATGGTGTCGGCTTAGCCCTAGCACCGGGCTTTATTGATATGCACTCCCATTCTGAACTTGACATAATGCGTGACCCGCTCAACTTGGCTAAATTGCGGCAGGGTGTAACGCTGGAGGTTTTTGGGCAGGATGGCTTAGGCCCGGCTCCGGTGAATCGAGTGAGCCAAGCGGCCCGGCAGCGTTACTTGAAACCCTTGGCCGGGCCTTATCCTGAAAAGTGGAACTGGCAGACTTTTGGCGAATTTTTAGAGGCTTTGCGAGCGGCCAAAGGTACCCTCAATGCCGCTACGTTGGTTCCACATGGGGCCATCCGCGACGTAGTGATGGGCATGGAGAATCGGCCTGCTACTGCTGCCGAACTTTACCAGATGAAGAATCTGTTGGGTGAAGCTTTGGATGCAGGGGCAAAGGGTATGTCGTTGGGTTTGATTTATATTCCGTCGGTTTATGCACCTTTTGAAGAACTGGTGGTACTTAGTGAGGTAGTGGCCCGGCGCGGCAAATTGCTGGTAGCACAAATGCGTAACGAGGGCGACCGGATATTACAGAGTATTGATGAAATGCTTCAACTTGGACGACGTACTGGGGTCAAGGTTCATCTTTCTCACCTAAAAATTGTGGGCCGAAACAATTGGTCTTTAATTGACCAAATTTTTGCCAGTTTCGATAAGGCTTTGACCGAGGGGATTAACCTGAGTTTTGACCAATATCCCTATTCTGCTGGTTGTACTACTTTGACGGCATTGCTACCCTCTTGGGCGCAGGCTGGGGGGGCGGATAAACTGCTAACTCGACTCAAAGATCCCTTTGACCGCCAGCATATTATCCACGACCTGCAAGTCGGTTTACCGGGTTGGGAGAACTTGGCCCGAGCCTGTGGTTGGGAGGGCATTTTTGTCAGTTCGGTGGGTTCGGCTAGGAGTAAAGCTTGCGAAGGTCGTCATGTTGCGGAACTAGCCGCCGAACGTGGCGTTACTCCACCCGACTTGGTTTTCGATTTGCTAGTAGAGGAAGACCTCGATGTGGGAATGATTGACTTCTATGGTTCTCATGAGGTAGTAAAGGCGATGCTTACCCATCCCTTACAGATGGTGGGTACCGATGGTATCCCTAACGGCAAACCGCATCCCCGGCTCTATGGTACTTTTCCACGCCTGCTCGGTTATTATACCCGCGATGAAGGGTGTCAATCGCTGGAAGAGACGGTACGTAAAGCTACGGGTGCTGCCGCCGCCCGACTCAATCTGTCCGACCGGGGACTGCTTAAAGAAGGCTACCGGGCCGACTTGGTTCTTTTCAATCCCGCTACCATTTGTGATCGCGCTACCTATCGTGACCCGCAGCAATACCCCACTGGCATTGAATGGGTCTTTGTCAATGGTCTTCCTGTACTGGCGAACGGCGAAATTACCGGGGTACAAGGCTGTGGTACGGTTTTGACTTAATGGCGTTCGTTTGGGATTGAAATCGGGATTAGTGGTGAAATCGGGATTAGTGGTGAAATCGGGATTGGTGGTGAAATCGGGATTGGAAATCCCTCTTACAATAGAAGTGTCAGAAGTGTCCGAATGGAGCTTAGGGGACTCGAACCCCTGACTTCCTCCTTGCAAAGGAGGCGCTCTCCCAACTGAGCTAAAGCCCCGTCGCTAGACCTCTTCTCCGTAGTTTCCCTTTAAGGCTAAGGAGGGAGAATCGGTTAAGTTCTAGTTTTGGGATGTTACCACAGCCTTTTAGATTTGTCAAATTCCTTTTGAAATTATGGGACTAAAAATAAGCTTAGAGTGAGCTTTTAGGATTCAGGTGATTTGGCTGGATTAGGAGATAAAGCAGGTGTAGTAGTCGCGGGTGTCACGGTCAAGCTAGGTGTCGCGGCAAGTGTAGGCATGGTCAAGACCCTCATGCCCTAACCCGCGATAGTGGGTGTCACGGTCAAGCTAGGTGTCGCGGCAAGTGTAGGAGTAACCGCGGGTGTCACGGTCAAGCTAGGTGTCGTGGCAAGTGTGGGAGTAACCGCAGGTTCAGAGGTAACAGAAGCGGCGGGCGCAGTTGTAGTGAGAGGTGGTGCTGTGGTAGCACTAGTTGTAGTGAGAGGTGGTGCTGTGGTAGTAGCACTAGTTGTAGTGAGAGGTGGTGCTGTGGTAGTAGCACTAGTTGTAGTGAGAGGTGGTGGTGTAGTAGCACTGGATGTGGTTGGCAAAGGAGTAACGCTAGTTGCTGGGGTAGCCTCAGATGTAGTGGCTGGTGCAACCTTAGCAGTAACCTCGGGTGTAAGAGCCGGGCTAGTAGAAGTGGCTAGACTCTCGGTAGTAGCACTAATATCAGGAGAGCTAACCGTAAAATCAGGTGTAACGTCAGTTTTTACAGGTGTTGCGGTTGGTAACGGTATAATTTGGTTCAACTGATTGGCGAGTTCGGCAAGCTGATTACTGGCGCGACTGAATTGCCGCAATGCCTCGTCTAGGTCATCCGGTTCATAATTATGAATACCACTGACCATATAGTCAGTACCATTAATCATAGTTACGGCTAAATCTTGTAAGCCCTTATAGGTTGTAAGCAGTTGTGGTAATACTGCACTAGCCAAACCATCTACGGCCTTCTTTTCATCTTTCAATTGCTTTTGAAGGTCATCAAAGCTTCGCCGAAAATCCTCCCACTGTAATTTGTTAGCTCGCTGTTGATCTACCATGGTCTTAATATTAGCCAAATGGCTATTATAACGCTCTAGTTCTAGCCGTAATTTTCTGGCAAAGGTCTCGGCAGGGCTGAGAGTCGGAACAGGAGTGCTGGTGGGCAACGGAGTGCTGGTAGGCAACGGAGTTTCGGTAGGTAAGGGTGTAGCGGTGGGCAAGGGTGTTGGTACTGGTTCAAAGGAGGGCTGAGCAATTACAAAATAGAGCCCAAACCCGCTTAGCAGGGCTAGAGAAATCAGCAAAATTATCGAAAGACCCAACCCTCCCAGCACAATACGTGGTAGAGAGAGTCGTAACCGGAAGCGTAAGGGTCTCCTCCGACCTGGTTGGAGTACTCCGCTTTGAATCGCCGAGCGCAACCGTGCGCCACCTAACGGTATTTTTTCAGGGTCGGGTTCTTCGCCTTTCTCTCGCATGACCGCTAGAGCCTCTTCCAAACCGATTTTAATTTCTTTCTTTCGGTATAGCTCCAGATTCGATTCACCATCTGCACTAGAGGTCTCGAACCCTTCAGCTTCGGATTGGTCTACTTCTCCGCTTGGTATCAAGGCTAGTGAAGAAGTTTCTTTAGCAAGCTCTAACTGTTTTTCAACCGCGCTGAGCATTATAATAGCCCGCTCATTTTTTGGTTCAATATTCAGGGCGCGTCTAAAGCAGTAGCATGCCCGTTCTGGGTTATGTTCTATCAAGAGCCGTCCTAATCCTGTCCAAGCAGCGGTATTTCCTGGGGCAATTCGCACGGCTTGGGAATAGATTTGGCGGGCCTGTTCCTGTTTACCACTTCGGATCAGGATTTCGGCTTTTTCCATCAGGAGTTCAGCGTCACTAATTTCCTTTACTTCTACTTTTTCTAACTCCTCGAAAACTGGGGTGGGTTCGGGTGAAGGGGTGGGTTCGATTCGGGTTTCGGTATAAGGTCGGGTATTATAAATAGAATTGATCGCCGCTCGAAGCTGGGCGCGTTGAGTATGCGACGAAAAAGCGATTTCACTTTGGGTAAAATCACTTTCGCTTACTTCTTTCCCCTCTTGGCTTTCGCTAGGTGGTGGATTAATCTCTTGACTGTTAAGCTTATCGAGCATTAACTTCTCGCTTTGACCCAAGGCTGCTACTTTTTCCATAAAGTAACAAGTAATTTGCTAAAGTGGCCTTCCTTACTTGAGTAAAATCAAAGGACTAGAACCTAACCTTCATATCATCTTTATTTTAGCTTACTCTACATAATATTGCAAGCTCTGTAAAAGTACCAATAGGGCTGTTGCAAAGTCCCTATCTGACAAGTTGGGTGGTAGGTCAAGATCAACTGACGGCAACCAGTTGATTTTCACTTACCACTACTCTTGCCAGATTGGATAGCTCTCGGACTTTGCAACAGCCCTAAAAGTACCAATTTTGAGAGCGATTCAGACCGACTCTCCAAGAAAGCCGCTCAAAATATGAAGCAAAGAGTTACTATCCAGTGGGAAAGATTAGAGGAAAATTGTTTTAGCTTCAAAGTGTGGTTAGCACTGAGATTAATTCCGCTAACCACACTTTGGTTTATTGGTGCTAAATTTAGGCTGATTGGCGGTTGGGTAGCCATTTGGCGGCCCGTTCCTCTATCAGATCAGCCAATGCTTCGATAAAGAGGGGATCGGTGTTTAGGGCTGGTGGACGTTCCAACCGGATCTGGAGTTCGTGGGCAATGGCTTGGGCCTTGATGTCAATATCAAATAGCATTTCGACATGATCGCACACAAAGCCGATTGGCACACTGACTATATTTTGAACACCTTTTCCGGCCAGATCTCTGATATGATCTTCAATCTGCGGCCCTAGCCAAGGTTCAGGGCTACGTCCTGCACTTTGGTAGCTCCAACTCCATTGGTCATCCCGTAGACCTGCCCCTGCTACGATCAGTCGCGCCGTCTCAAAAAGCTCATCTTGGTAGGGATCACCCATTCGGATGATGCGGCTGGGTAGACTGTGGGCGCTCAGGATTACATGAACGCTCTCTTGGTCGGCCTCTGGGAAGCGGGCGATGCCCTCTTTCACCCGGTTGACTAGAGCTTGGACATATTTGGGGGCGGTGTTATAGCTGTTGATAGCATCAAACTCAATGTTACCACTATACATCTTTAGCCCTAGTTGGGCCTTCTCATGATATTTGGCGGTACTCATTTGGCTATAGTGAGGAGCCATTACCAAGGCTACCGACTGAGTAATGCCTTCCGCCAGCATCTCGCGTACTGTCTCTTCGATCCAAGGTGACCAGTGCCGCATCCCCAAATAGACCTTGTAGGTTCCGGCCTCTTTTGCGTTGAGCAACGCTTCAAGGGCAGTGGCTTGCTGTTTGGTGATTTCTAGCAAAGGGGACTTACCACCAATCAACGTATAATTGTGGGTCATCTCTTCTAGGACGGCTTTGGTAGTGGGTCTACCGCTGCGGATGTCGGCGAGATAACCGGGCAATTCGTCTAGGCTGGCTGGCCCTCCATATGCCATCAATAACACACCTATGGGTGTGGTCATAATACTGCCTGCTCCACTCTAGCGGTTTTTTCATGAACATAATCGGCCAGTCGTTGGACGGTTTCAACCGGGGTTCCGGGCAAAATGCCGTGACCGAGGTTAAAGATATGACCGGGCCGTCCGTTTGCTTGTGCCAAAATTAGATCGGCGTGAATTTGAACTTCGTGCCAAGGGGCGAAAAGCAATACCGGATCGAGGTTTCCTTGAATGGCTTGATTTTCTCCGATTTGGGCCCAAGCTTTGTCGAGGTCAATGCGCCAATCTACGCCTACCACGTCGCTACCCAATGGGGCAATTTGATCTAGCAAGGTACCAGTGCCAGTACCGAAGTAGATTACCGGAACGCCGGTCTTTTTGGCTGCTTCAATCAATTGTTTGGTATAAGGGGCGACATATTTGGCGAAATCATAGGGTGAGAGCGCGCCAACCCACGAGTCGAAAATCTGAAGCACCGAGGCTCCTGCGGCTACTTGCTGAACCAAGAAGTCGCTCAGCACGGTCACGATGCGATCCATTAGGCGTTTCCAAGCGGCGGGTTCGGCGTACATCATGCCTTTGGTGCGCTCATAATTTTTCGAGCCGCCGCCTTCAATCGCGTAACTGGCTAGGGTGAAAGGTGCGCCAGAGAAGCCGATCAATGGGATATTGCGGGGGTTAAGTTCGGCTACGGTTAGCCGAATGGCTTCTAGGGCAAAAGGTAGGGCTTCAGTGGCACTGGGTGTACCTAGGCGGTCTACATCGGCGGTAGAGCGGATCGGATTTTCGATTTGCGGCCCTTCCCCTTTAATAAAATCAAGATTGATCCCCATGCCAATTAGCGGGGTCAGAATGTCGGCAAAAATAATGGCAGTATCCAGATTGAAAGCATTAATTGGTTGTAGGGTAATTTCGCAGGATAGTTCCGCAGAACGAATTGCATCCAGCATACTGACGCGCCCCCGGATAGCGCGATATTCTGGCATATAGCGACCAGCTTGGCGCATAAACCAGACAGGGGTGGCATCGGTCTGCTGGCAGCGGCAGGCTCGAACGAAGCGTGATTCGCTTAACATTTTTGGCTATAATCCTCCATGAAATCATGAAATTCGGCAATTTTAAAGGTGAAAACTTCTCGCTCCGTGCTTATTTGGAAATGGAGCTAAACGGCAGGCAACTCACGCTAAAATGGCCTCTAAGTGGCCCAGCCTCTATCCAAATCAAAATTAGCTGTACCAAGAGCATACAATATACCTATGATAAGCAAAAGAAGCAAGGTAGTGAGTAGTACATACTACAAAATATTAAATTCGTTTACTTTGCCCTATTGGAGTAACCAGCGAAAATCTACTTCGGATTTACGTCGGGTCAGCTTGCTCCAGATTTTAGCCAGAAGACTAAGTAGAGCTTGCCCGACGAGGGTGGTTGCCAGCGCACCTACCAGGACCCCACATAGACTGCCGATTAACATTCCTCTAACCAGGGTGTTCTCTTTAGGACTCACTTTGTTCTGCACTTTCTCAGGATCTATTGAACGATCAAGACTGTTTGTGCGTTTGACCATAATTTTTCCAGACGATAATAGTCGCGTTCAACGGGCGCAAAGATATGCACAATTACATCGCCATAATCAAGAAGCGCCCAGCGTCCCTGATCCAAACCCTCTTTAGATCTAGGGCTTACCTCTTGTTTATCGAGGGTCTCTTCAATATCTCGGGCGATGGCTTTTACCTGTCGTTCGCTATTCCCACTACATATTACAAAATAATCCGCAATAACTGATACATGCTGTATATCCAGTAGTACGATATTACTTGCCTTTTTCTCTTCGGCTATATCAACTATAGCACGGGCCAATTCGTTAGATTCTATTGGAACTCTCCTTAATTAAAAAATAAGGGCCGCTCTCTCCTCTAAACTATAGAGTGCCGACCCTTTCCTAGAAATCTAGCCCATACCCTCTAAGGGGGTACGATAGAATCGGACGCTACGAGTTACCGTTCGCCGATCTAGTCGGGTTAATGGATTCCTTCTTACTCCGCTGTTGGTAGTAATAATAAGCCCCACTACCAAGCGCAATCAACCACAAGAAGATTGGTATTCCTAAAATTCGCCCCCGACCTTTCTTCTTCTTCTTACTTTGCAATTGGTCAATTTTTCCCCGTAATTTTACCACGTTTTCGCTAGAGTCAGCCATATTACGTAGCAACACGGTTAGCGTTTGTTCGTCGTCTACTTTTTTGAGCAATTGCTTGTAACTTAGGAGTGCTTCGTGTTCCTTTTTTTGGAGTAGCTTTAGGGCATCGGTGGTATTCTTGGTGGTGACCACTCCCTCCCAGCCCTTCTTGAGTTGGTCGCGCAGGCCGGGTATGGGGTATTTACCACCCAATAGTTGTAACCGTTTCCCGGCTTCGTTGGCATTAGTCTCATGTTCGTTCCGAATCTGCCCTAACAATTGTTGAAGGTCGGTCTCTTTGACCTTAGCCACTGCTATAGCTAGGGCGTTGGCCGCCAAGTGTTCGCCTTCCACCATTTTGCGTAGTGCCTTTTTCGAATTGCCGTTCGCCATGCTTTGCACATCTCCTTGATTTGTCTGCTCTTTCTAGCGTCAATACGGGATAGCCCACAATCGGGACAATCGGGATTAGAAACCCCTCCTACATTGAGGAAGTCAATCGGGATTAGAAACCCCTCCTACATTGAGGAAGACAATCGGGATTAGAAATCCCTCCTACATTGAGGAAGTCAATCGGGATTAGAAATCCCTCCTACATTGAGGAAGACAATCGGGATTAGAAATCCCTCCTACATTGAGGAA
>JACAUC010000228.1 GCA_013390945.1 Candidatus Chloroheliaceae bacterium | reverse complement strand
GTTGGACTACCCGAATTGTAAAGCGAAGGTTCCCGATTTTGAACCTTGCCTTAGATCGGAAATTTATTTCCGATCAATTTAGGCAGGCTGGCCTTCCGGTCTAATCGGGATTTCCAATCTCTCCTACATCCAATAGCGGGATGGTGACGGTGCAACAGGTGCCGATGCCTACTTTGCTCTCGATCTCTATTTTGCCCTTGTGGGCCTCTAGGCTCTTTTTCACGATAACTAGTCCGAGGCCGGTTCCCTTGATGCTGGCTACATTGGTGGCCCGGTAAAAGACTTCGTAGAGATGGTTTAAGCCCTCTTCTGGGATGCCCATACCCTCGTCTCTGACGACGAAGACTGCCTCCTCTTCTTGGTACTTTAACTCAAAATGGATGGTGCTTGTGGGAGGCGAGTATTTAACCGCGTTGGTCAGCAGGTTGGTCAGAACCTTACGCAGCAACTTCTGGTCTACCCAAGCTTGCTTTGGCTCGGGTGGGAGGTTCAGGTCAAAGCAATAGTCCTTACCTGGCCCAAGTTGAATCTCCTCGATTAGCCCATTACAAAAACCGGAGAGATCCAGCGGAGCAGGATTAAATTCGAGTTTCCCGGACTCGGATTTGGTAATAAAGAGTACTTCGTCGAGTAAATCGGTCATATTTTTGACCGAAGTATAGATCCTCTGGTAAACCTTCTGTTTGCGTACATCATCCCAGCGGTGGCCGTAGTTTTCGAGCAGTTCTGCCGAAGAATAGATCGCCGTCAGGGGGGTGCGGAAATCGTGGGAGGCCATCGAGATAAAGCGGGACTTGAGGATGCCCAATTCCTTCTCTTTTTCAAGGGCTTGGCGAATATCTTCCGCCGCCTGCACCCGCTCCGAAACGTCCAGACCTACTCCAATCACCCCAGCGACTTTATTTTCCGCTCCTTTTACCGGAGAGAACCAGAATTCATAAGCCCGTCCCTTTATTGGTAGAATAGCGTTGACCCTTTCATCCTCCATGGCTTGATTGACTTTTTCGGCTAAATATTTGTCGGTTGGGTTACAAGGTGCCTCTAGTGAGTGTCCTACCATCCGGGTGGGTTCCATACCCAACTCTTTGAGACTCTGCCCTTCCGCAAAAGTGATTACTTTGCTCTGATCTATCGCAAAGAGCATCATGGGTACATTGGAAACCACCGTCTGCAAACGGTGTTCGCTCTGGCGTAGGGCTTCCTCTGCCTGCTTACGGTCGGTAATATCGGTAATGACCGAAATAATACCCTTAAACTGGTTCTCCCGAAAGAGGGGTACGCCCGTAACGGTCACATAGATCAGCTTACCTGTTCGGTGGATCAGTCGGTGTTCATGAGTGGTAGTCTTGCCTTGAATACGAGAGAACAAAGCGTTGGCATAGATATATCGGTCCTCTGGAGGAATGAACTCCGAGGGGCTTTTGCCACTTAACTCTTCTAGGGGGTAGCCTAACATTCGTTCAAAGACCGGATTTATAAACTGGAAGTAACCCTCAGAGTTAAGAACGATCAAACCTTGACCCATCGTATTCGTTACCATTTGGGCAAAGTCGCGCTCCTCTATTAGGCTTTGTTCGGTAATTTTACGTCGGATGGCACTGATAAAGGTGTTGCCTACCATGCGGAGCAAGGCTATATCATCGTTACTCCAACTCTTTTTAGCTTTAACCACGTCAAAACCGAGATAACCCACCGCCTTTTTCTCATAAACCATGGGGACAAGTATCAAGGACTGAATGGCTTGCATCTCTAGCACTTCGCGGACATTCTGGCCCTCTTCGGGGATTAGATCAAGGCTAGGAAGATGGATATTCTCTAGGCGTTGGATCTGCTCGGTTAACCAAGGAAAAGAGTCGGAGGGCAGGTCTTGGAGCATTTCAATTTGGGGTTCAATCTCCTCCCCACACCATTCATGGGTATTGTTCATTAGTTTGCCATCCTCGGAGAAGAGGAAGATATAGCTTCGATCAGCCCCAGAGAATTGCCCGATAGTAGCGAGAGCCTGATTGATCTCACGGTCTATTTCGCCCACCGCCACGTTAATAAAATTGGTGGAAATAGCGGCAATTAACTGCTCAAATTGAAGGCGATATTGAAGGGCTTTTTCGGCCCGTAACCGCTCCGAAACATCTAGTCCTACCCCAATAGCACTCGAAACCTGCTCCCCTCGTTCTTTTACCGGGGAGAACCAGAGTTCATAAGCCTTGCCCCTCATTGGTAGGATCGCATGGGTCTCTTCTCCTTCTAGGGCTTGGTGGATTTTTTCGGCTATAGAAATGTCATCTGCATTAAAAGGCCGCTTTATGGAGTGTCCTACCATTTGGGCTGGGTCTACCCCCAACTCTCTGAAACCGCGTCCTTCAGCAAAAGTGACCACCTCGTTCTGATCTACCGCAAAGAGCATCAAAGGCACATTAGAAACCACGCTACGGAGGCGCTCTTCACTTTCGCGCAAGGCTATCTCGCCGAGCTTACGGCCAGTAATATCGGTAATAACGGCGATAGCCCCTTTAAACTGGTTCTCTCGATAGATGGGTACTGCTGTAACCGTCACATAGAGGATGCGACCCTTACGATGGATCAAGCGGGTTTCATAGGTATTATTTTTGCCAGAAAGACTGTTACGAAAGGCTTCATTCCGCTTAGCCACATCCTCCGGGTGGATGAACTCGGTCGGGCTTTTACCCACCAACTCTTCGGGGGAGTAACCCAACATACGGGCGTAGGCTGGATTTACAAATTGAAAGCGGCCCTCTATATTTGTCATCACCAAGCCCTGTCCCATCGTATTCACTACCATTTGGGCAAAGTCGCGTTCCTCTACTAGGCTTTGTTCGGTAATTTTACGTTGGATGGCACTGATAAAGGTGTTGCCGACCATACGGAGCAGGGCTATATCATCGTTACTCCAACTCTTTTTAGTTTTAACCGAGTCAAAACCGAGATAACCCACCGCCTTTTTCTCATAAACCATGGGGACAAGTATCAAGGACTGAATGGCTTGCATCTCTAGCACTTCGCGGACATTCTGGCCCTCTTCGGGGATTAGATCAAGGCTAGGAAGATGGATATTCTCTAGGCGTTGGATCTGCTCGGTTAACCAAGGAAAAGAGTCGGAGGGCAGGTCTTGGAGCATTTCAATTTGGGGTTCAATCTCCTCCCCACACCATTCATGGGTATTGTTCATTAGTTTGCCATCCTCGGAGAAGAGGAAGATATAGCTTCGATCAGCCCCAGAGAATTGCCCGATAGTAGCGAGAGCCTGATTGATCTCACGGTCTATTTCGCCCACCGCCACGTTAATAAAATTGGTGGAAATAGCGGCAATTAACTGTTCAAATTGAAGGCGATATTGAAGGGCTTCTTCGGCCCGTTTGCGTTCGGTAATATCGCGGATAACACTTAAAAGCACCCGCTCGCCGTTTAGCTCAATACCATGTGAGGTTACTTCCACTGGGAAGAGCGTACCGTCTTTGCGGCGGTGGCGCGTCTCAAAGAGGATGCCGTTGCTATTGGCCTGCTGCATCTGGGCCGTTACCTGCGTGATAGTCTCTTTAGCTCTCAAATCGCGAATATTTAGCGCGTGTAACTCTTCGAGGGTATAACCATAGGCTAAAGCTGCGGCCTGATTTGCCTCTAATAAAGTACCATCCGGCCTGATGAAGAGGATAATATCGAGCGTATTTTCGGCGAGGAGTTGGTAACGCCGGAGTACCATTTCGGCCTGTTTGCGTTCGGTAATATCACGGGCAAGCACTATTTCGGCCTGTTTGCGTTTGGTAATATCACGGGCAATCACCATCACTTCATTTTCACCACTCACTATCAACCGGGCTTCAAAAAAACTAAGAGTACCCGCGATCTCAAGCTGGTATTCAAACATCTCTAATTTGTTGGTCTGGAGTGCCTTCTCGACATATTCCAGCGTCTTCGCGGCTACGTCGGGAGGCAATACTTCTGAGACTCTTCTCCCTATAAAATTTTCCTGATAGAGCTTACTCCCCTGACCAGCTTTATAGCTTACAAAAAATCCGTCGCGGTTGATGTGGAAAAACATATCCGGCATAACGTCCAAGAGTAAGCGGTTGGTAGAAACACTACTGAGCAGCGATGCTTCAATTTTCTTACGCCCAGTAATATTAATGAAAGAGAGGCAAGCCGCTACGACCTCACCCGAACCATCCTTGACGGGGGCATAGGTGAATTCAAACCAGCGTTCTCGTAAACTCGCATCTTGGTAGTGTCGATCCTCGGTGAAGTGTTTGCCAGCTAGAGCATTTTTGAGGTGTTCTTCAAAATCAGGGATGGTAAGAATTTTAGCCAATGATAGGATAGATTCGCCTGCCTTCAGTTCATGCCGCCAAAAGAGCCGAATTCTTTCGGTGGCCTGCTGGTTTATGGCTTTAATCCGGTAGTCCAACCCCATTAAAATCATCGCGTTAGGGCTACTATCAAAAACGGCGGCGAAGTTGACCTCCGCATTAGGCTGGGTGGATGTAGATAGCATTTCCTTAACTCTCACTTCTTAGTCCTTAGTTATAACAGTAGTACTACTAGTGTTTAGCTCTTGATGTAAGTGTAATTGTAGAACATTCAAGATATGGAGACCTTTACAGAAAGCAAACCCTCAGTTTACCCGCGTGATAGCCCGTGATAGCCTTGAATGTTACTCATCTATCAAAGGTAATTATAAGGCACTCACACAAAATTATCAATGAAGTTAATGTGTCAATATGTCAAAATGTCGTATCCTAAAGAGTCGTATCCTAAAGAATGGTTAAGGATTTCATATATCAAAGTAGTATGGCAGACCGGAAGGCTAGACCGGAAATTTAATTCCGGTCTAATCGGGATTGGAAATCCCTCCTACATCCAATAATGGAATGGTCACGGTGCAACGTGTGCCAACGCCTATCTTACTCTCGATTTCTATTTGACCACTGTGAGCTTCTAGGCTCTTTTTCACAATTACCAATCCTAAGCCGGTGCCTTGGATGTTTGCCACATTGGTAGCCCGGTAAAAGACTTCGTAGAGATGGTTCAACCCCTCCTCTGGTATGCCGATACCCTCGTCCCTAACAACGAAGGTTACCTCCTCTTCGCGGTAGGCTAACTCAAAATGGATGGTGCTTGCGGGAGGCGAGTATTTGACCGCGTTGGTCAGCAGGTTGGTCAGCACTTTACGCAGCAATTTTTGATCTACCCACACCTCCCTTGGGGCAGGCGGGATGGTTAGATCAAAGTAATAGTCCGCACCACTTGGACTAAGCTGAATCTCCTCGATTAGCCCACCACAGAAGTCGGTTAGGTCAAGCGGGGCCGGGCTAAATTCGAGTTTTCCGGCCTCGGATTTGGTAATAAAGAGAACCTCTTCAAGTAACCCGGTCATAGTTTGTACCGAGGTGTAGATGCGCTGGTAAATCTTCTGCTTGCGCTCATCCTCCCAGCGGTGACTGTAGTTTTCGAGGAGTTCCGCCGAGGAAAGGATGGTGGTGAGGGGGGTGCGGAAATCGTGGGAGGCCATTGAGATAAAGCGGGACTTGAGATTACTCAACTCCTTCTCTTTTTCAAGGGCTTGGCGAATCTCCTCCTCGGCCTGTAACTTTTCCGAAACGTCCAAAGCCACGCCAATAACGCTCGAAACCTGCCCACCCGCTTCTTTTATGGGGGAGAGCCAAAATTCATAAGTGCGGTTCTTTACTGGTACGTTACCGTTGACCACTTCACCTTTCAGAGCTTGGCGGATTTTTTCGGCTATATCTTTGTGCGCTACAGTAAGAGGTGCCTCTATTGAGTGTCCTATTACGTGGGTTGAATCCACCCCCAATTCTTTGAACCCCCTTCCGTCAGCAAAAGTGGTTACTCCTTTCTGATCCACTGCAAAGAGCATCATTGGTACATTGGAAACTATCGTCCGCAGACGTTGTTCGCTCTGGCGCAAGGCCTCCTCTCCTTGCCTCCGGTAGGTAATATCGGTAATAACGCCGATACTGCCTTTAAGTTGGTTCTCCCGATACATGGGTACGACGGTAGCCTTAATATTGAGGACGCGACCCTCGCGGTGAATCATGCGACCCTCATAGGTATGACCTGTGGTAGAAATACTGCGACGATAGTTCTCATTCCGCTGCGCCACATCCTCCGGGTGGACGAACTCGGCGGGGTTTCTACCCAATAACTCTTCGGAGGAGTAGCCTAAGATACGGGTATAGGCCAGATTTACAAATTGGAGTTGACCCGCTACATTTGTGGTAACCAAGCCCTCCCCCATCGTATTGAGTACCATTTGGGCAAAATCGCGCTCCTCTACTAGGGTCTGTTCGGTAATTTTGCGCTTGATCGCGCTGGTAAAGATCTCACCTACTACTCTGAGGAGGGCCACATTCTCCTTACCCCAAGGCTTTCTCGATTTAATTAAATCAAAGCCCAGAAAGCCGACCGCCTTTCTCTCATAGATCAGTGGCACAATTAGCAAGGATTGGGCGGGTGGTATTTCCAAGGCCGCTCGCTCTGCTCTAGCTTCGAGCGGAATTGATTCTAAGCTAGGGAGGTAGAGGGTCTCTAGTCGCTGAATTTGGCCCACTGTCCAAGGGAAGGAAGCGACTGACCGCTTTTGCAAGTGTTGTATTTGAGGCTTAACCCCCTCTTCGCACCATTCATGGGTATTGCTTAGCAGTGTGTCATCCTCGGAAAAGAGGAAGATATAGCCCCGGTTAGCCCCAGAGAAGTGACCGATAGTGGCAAGAGCCTGCTTGATCTCACTATCTATTTCGTTCGCTGCCACGTTAATAAAGCTGGTGGAGATACTGGCAATTAATTCCTCAAATTTAAAGCGATCTTGAAGGGCTTCTTCCGCTAAACGTCGTCCGGTAATATCGCGGAGCAGACCCGAAGTACCTAGAATATTATCCTTGTCGTCGACTATTAGGCGAATATAAACCTCAATCCAGCGGAACTCACCCTCTTTGGTTAGGTAACGTGCCTGATAGCGGCAAAAATCCCGCTTTCGCTCCATCAAGGGCTGGAAGAGTTTCAAGCTTTGTGTTCGATCTCCAGGGTGAACAAAATCGTAGAATTTTTCCCCAAGACTCTCTTCCACCGAAAACCCCGTTATAATAGTCCAAGCCGGATTGAGAAAAGTCCAATGGCCTTCGGTATCGGTCTGAAAAACCACTTCCTTAATGCTATCTACTACCGAGCGGTATTTGTTTTCGCTTTCGCGCAGGGCTTGTTCGGTCTTTTTAAGCGTGGTAATGTCCGAAGTAAATATCATACCCGCATAGATTTCGCCTTGCCCGTTCCTGAGCGCGGCAGTTCGCGCCTGATATACATGTCCATGGTGTTGGAACTCAAAGCTCTCCTCAATCCCGGCGAGAGCGTTCTGGTAGTGGGGCAAAATCCCTGCTCTACCTGCAGGCGGCACGACCTCATAGAAAGTCTTACCCTCGATCTCCTCGCTGGAAAAGCCCAGAGTAGAGGTGCTACTTCCTTTAGCTACCAAATAGCGCAGGTGGTGGTCAAAAAGAACCACTACGCTGTTTGGGAGATTGTTGATCAAGGCTCCATAAAGCTCTTCACTGCGCTGCAAGGCTTCCCTCATCTCCTTTTGTTGGGTTATATCCACAAAGGAGGCCACTACCCCACGCAAGGTAGTTCGGTCTGGCTGGAAAAGTGGCTCAGTATTGATCGAAATCCAGCGGGTGGGGTTGTTACGCTCTTCTAAGCCCATTACTGCCCCGGTGTAAGGCTTCCCGGTCTGTAGGGTTAACATGGCCGGATGGGCTGCGCCCGGAAAAGGAGTACCATCTTCGTGAATCGCTCTCCAGCGCAAATCCACCGAATTGCGCCCGGTTAGCTCCTCTTCGGGAAGCCCTAAGATCTGCCTTGCACTGGGATTAGAAGCTAGGATGGCTCCATCGGTGCCTTGCACTACCACGCCCTCCGACATAGTATGGACTACACTCCGATAAAGTTCCTCGCTCTCCCGCAGAGCCTCCTCCGCTTGTTTGCGCTCGGTAATATCGCGGATAACACTTAATAGGACTCGCTCACCACCTAACTCGACGCTCTCCGAGGAGACTACTTCCACTGGTAAGAGCGTACCGTCTTTGCAGCGGTGGATGGTCTCAAAGCGGATGCCGCCACTACGGGCTTGCTGCATTTGATCGGTTATTTGCGGGAGGGCTTCATTAGCTCTTAAATCGCGGATATTTAGCGTGAGCAACTCTTCGAGGGTATAGCCGTAAGCTAAAACCGCTGCCTGATTTGCCTCTACTAAAGTACCATCTGGTCTGAGGAAGAGTATAATATCGAGGCTATTTTTGGCGAGAAGTTGGTAGCGCTTTAGTAAATTTTCGGCTTGTTTGCGCTCGGTAATATTACGCACGATAGCTAGGACTTCATCTTCGGCACTTACCACCAACCGGGCTTCGAAAAAGTTAAGAGTACCCTTGATCTCAAGTTGATACTCAAGAACCTGTAGCTTGCCAGTTTGAAGCGTTCTCTCGATATAGTCCAGCACTTTTCCGGCTAAATAGGGCGGCAATATCTCAGAGACGCTTCGCCCTATAATATCTTCTTGGCTGACTAATAGCGTATCAGTCGGACTAGCTTTATAATTTACGAAAACTCCGTCGCGATTGAGGCGGAAGAGCATATCCGGCATTGCTTCTACGAATGCCCGATTGGTAGCCACGCTGCTAAGCAACGACTCTTCTATGCCTTTACGTCGGGTAATATTACGGAAAGAGAGGCAAACCGCAAAGACCTCACCGGAACTAGCCCTAACGGGAATATAGGTGAACTCAAACCACTGTTCCCGTAAATATATATCTTTGTAGGCTCGCTCCTCGGTTAGAAGCTTGCCCGCTAGAGCTTCCTTAAAGTGAAAGTGTTCTTCAAAATCGGATAGATTAAAAATTTTAGCCAGCGACAGGACAGATTCTTCTACTTTTAGTTCATAATTCCAAAAGAGTCGGAATATTTCAGTAGCCTGTTGATTTAGGGCTTTGATACGGTAGTCCCTACCCACTAAAACCATATAGTTAGGACTACTATTAAAAATGGCAGTGAAGGGAGATTCTGAATCCGACAGAGTATGTAAATCTAGCATCTTATTATTCCTATTCCTTACCCACAAGTACTATTCAATAACTAATCTAAACGTAATAAGGGTGAATTGTATATTAAGACTATAAAAACCTAAACCATAACCCTCGTATCATCTCAATAAATCGTGGTAGGGGCGTATTGCATACGCCCATCTGCGTTGGGTTAATGCCCCATCTGCGTTGGGTTAATGCCCCATCTGCGTTGGGTTAATGCCCCATCTGCGT
>JACAUC010000227.1 GCA_013390945.1 Candidatus Chloroheliaceae bacterium | reverse complement strand
TAGGCCACTGCGGCTTTTTTCTTTTTAAAATCTTTTCTTTATTTCCCCTTTAGCTCCTTGACCTAATATGTTACAATTCTATCCTAAAACTTCCTAATCCTGTTGCATAATCAGAAAGAACCAGAGGCCCGCCTATTATGGCAACACCACTTACCGACTACCGTACCGAAATCGAGAAAGCTTTGAAGCAGGGGAACGCCACCGAACATACTCACCGACCAGCCCTCAAATCGCTGGTGGAAACGCTCTTCCCCGATTTGTTAGTGACGAATGAGCCGAAACGGATCAAATGTGGTGCGCCTGATTATATTATTACGCGCGGTTACACCCCTATCGGCTATATCGAGGCCAAAGACATAAACCTAAAACTGGACGAGGTGGTCAAGACCGATCAGCTTAAACGCTACTTTGGCAGTTTGGGCAATCTGATCTTGACCGACTATCTGGAGTTTCGCTGGTACGTTGGGGGAGAGGAGCGGATGAGGGCAAAACTTGCCACTACCACCAGTGCCAAAGGTCCACTCAAACTTGAACCGCAAGGTTATGAGAATGTCAAAACTCTGCTCACCAGTTTTATCAATGCCTCTATACCCACTGTCGCTAATCCCAAAGATTTAGCCGAGCGAATGGCTGCCGTTGCCAAAATCATCCGCGATGGCACACGGCTGGCCTTCCAAAGTGAAGAGGGCGGTGGTGAACTTCATACCTTACTGGAGAGCTTTAAAAAAGTCCTCTTGCCCGACCTCACCCCCGATTTGTTTGCCGATATGTATGCTCAAACTATCGCCTATGGCCTCTTTGCGGCCCGGTGTAGTCAACCTAATAGTAAAAACTTCACCCGTGAAAATGCCGCCTCCCGCTTGCCCAAGACTAACCCCTTCCTTAGAAAATTGTTCAACCACATCGGGCTGGATTTAGATGAGCGCATCGCTTGGGCGGTAGATGATCTGGCCGCGTTACTCGATCAATCTGATATGGGAGCCATTCTGCAAGATTTTGGCAAACGTACCAAGCAAGAAGACCCGGTGGTTCACTTTTACGAGACCTTCCTCGCCGCCTATGACCCGAAAATGCGCGAGGCTCGTGGGGTCTATTACACCCCGGAGCCAGTGGTCAGCTATATCGTGCGAAGTGTAGATCATCTACTGAAAACCGAATTTGGCCTACCCAAAGGCTTAGCCGACGATACCAAGCTAAAGTTTACGGCAGGAAACGGGCAAGGCTCCGCTCAAACCTTTGAGACCCACAAAGTACAAATCTTAGACCCGGCCACTGGCACGGGTACTTTCCTCTACGCCGTGATTAACCATATCTATGAAAATAATTTCGCCAAAAACAAGGGGATGTGGAACGGCTATGTTTCGGCCCACCTCTTGCCGCGCCTCTTTGGTTTGGAACTACTGATGGCTCCCTACGCGGTGGCGCACCTGAAATTAGGCTTATTATTGGCAGAGACGGGCTATAATTTTCAGAGTAACGAACGGTTGCGGGTTTACCTGACCAATACCCTTGAAGAGGGTTTTGAGGGAGGTAAATTGCCCCTCGCCGAATGGTTGGCAGAAGAGGCCACCGCCGCCTCTAAGGTGAAATATGATGCACCCGTGATGGTGGTCTTGGGCAATCCCCCTTACTCCTATGAATCTGGGAATACTGGCGAGTGGATTAGCCAGTTGATTCGAGCATATTATCAAGTGGATGGTAAACCTTTGGGTGAACGAAATCCAAAAGGATTGCAGGACGATTATGTAAAATTCATTCGTTTTGCCCAATGGCGGATTGAGCGGACGGGCTATGGTATTTTGGCCTTTATCTCCAACCATGGTTACTTGGATAACCCCACTTTTCGGGGGATGCGTCAAAGCTTGATGCAGACCTTTGACGACATCTATCTGCTAGATTTGCATGGCAATAGCAAAAAGAAAGAGCGTAGTCCCGACGGTTCCCCTGACCAAAACGTCTTTGATATTCAGCAAGGCGTTACGATTGGTTTTTTTGTAAAACGACCTATTAAACAGCCGAAGAATGCTGGTACGATATTCCATTCACATCTATGGGGTAAGAGGGACGATAAATATCAAATTTTGCTAAGCAACGATGTTTCTACTACTCAATGGACAAAAATCCTACCTAAAACTCCCGCTTACTTCTTTATGCCACAAGACACTGAACTGCTTCCAGAGTATGAACAAGGTTGGCAGCTAACCACTATTTTTCCTACTAATAGTTTGGGTGTAGTTACAGCCCGTGATGATTTTACGGTTCATTGGCTTAAAGATGAAGTGTGGAAGACGGTGGTAGATTTCATTGCATTGCCACCAGAAAATGCACGTGAGAGATATAACTTGGGAAAAGATTCTAGAGACTGGCAAGTCGCAATGGCCCAGAAAGACTTGAGAATCCCTGCACTTTTATTGGATAAGGTAATACCCTATTTCTATCGTCCTTTCGATATTCGCTATACCTATTACACAGGCAATTCTAGGGGTTTTCACTGTATGCCACGCAATGAGGTGATGCAACATTTGAGAAAGAAGGAGAATCGGGCATTTTGCTTTATCCGTCGTAGTCGCGAACAAACTGTCTCCAATTTTTATGCTGCTAAATATGTGATAGACAAAACAATTCTATCTTCGGCAGACAACGCAAATGTGGCTCCACTCTATCTTTATCCCAACACCGAGAAAACCACCTTATTTGATGGAGATGAACCCACCGATTCACCAAACGGACGGAAGCCGAATCTTGCCCCAGCCTTTACCACTGAGTTAGCCGAGAAAATCGGCCTAAAATTTATCCAAGATGGCAAGGGTGATCTACAAACCACTTTTGGGCCAGAAGATCTATTCCACTATATTTACGCCGTCTTTCATTCGCCTACCTACCGCACTCGTTACGCCGAGTTTTTGAAGCTAGATTTCCCTAGAGTTCCTCTAACCAGCCAACTTGATCTCTTCCGCGCCCTCTGTGGTTTAGGCGAAAAGCTAGTAGCCTTGCATCTCATGGAGCAAGCCGGGCCATCGTTCGACACTCCCGCCTATCCTGAAAGTGGCAGTAATACGGTAGAGTTGGTAAAATATGTCGAGCCGATAACTAACGGAGAGTTACAACAACCCGGTCGGGTCTATCTCAACAAACAACAATATTTTGAAGGAGTGCCACCTAACGTATGGGGGTTTCATATCGGCGGCTATCAGGTCTGTGAAAAATGGCTGAAAGACCGCAAAGGTCGCACCCTCACCTACGACGAATTGAACCATTATCAGGGTATTGTGGCAGCCTTAGCCGAAACTAGCCGACTAATGACCGCGATAGATCAGGCGATTGGCGAGCAGGGAGGTTGGCCGCTACAATAAAACCTTGAAAGAGGAGGTATAATATTATTTGTTTGAACAAGACATAGATGTTCCAGTAGTTCTTGGTAATAGACCTACTGGTAAAACCGTTAAATGCTATAGGAAAGGGATTATTTACCTACCGAAAGATAAAATTCATATTTATGGCACTGGCAAAGTTCCTTTTCCTGAGAGAGAAGAATTGGCACAGCTTAAAGCCGAAAGAAAAACAAACCAAAAAGCTTTTAGTAAAGACAAAGCCAAACAGACAAGAGTAGAAGAGCTAGAGAAAAAAGAGCATAATTACGAACGTTCTCAAGGAAATTTGAAATCACTCAAAGCCGCTGGATTGAATCCAGATTCTCTTGAAGATGAATTAAAGATTGTATCTCATCTAATCGAAGAAGCGGAGAAGATGGGTATCGAACTCCAGATTGGGGTTAAAAAAGATTGTTTTAGCAAAATAGATACTCCAAATGGTAAAATGGGTATTACCTCTAAATGGTCAGTAAAGCAAGGCTTAGATGGTAATCTATTGGTATATTTAGAATCGGTTATTTATTCTGCAAGATGAGGATTTAGTTATGAATTACGAGGATATAAATTTTGAAGAATGGCAAAACCTAACAGTTTTGGATCACGACCAAATAGATTATAAGAGTTTACCTGAGAAAGCGTTAGAAAGCTTAGCCCTAAGTAATGAATTGTATATCGCTACTTCAGCCTTGGTAGAACTCTCTATCCGAGAAAGTAAGTTAGCTCCGTTAGTGGCTTCGCAAATATTGTCTAACTCTCTGGGTGATAGCTACTTACAGGCTAGTGCCTTATCGGTCTTATTTAAGATGGAGCGTAAACAAGCTTTAGATTTTATGCGAAAGCACACCACTTTTAATGATCCGATTCTTCTAAACAAAATAATGGAATTAATAATGGAAAATGAAGATGATTTTATACTTGAGCCTAATTCACATTTAATCGGCCTTATTTTGGAACGCCTAGAAAAACCTGAAAACGAAGAAAATTCTACTACCGCTAAAGCTGATTTTTTGAATATTTATGCGAGTAAGTTGACCCTAGAAATTTTGTGAATTGCCCTGAATCGGCGTTCCTCGCCGGAGAACATTTGTAACTCTTACCCTATTGGATAGGCAAATTAGCCAGAGGGAGGCGATTATATCTGGGAGGATGAACAAAAACAACAAGGAAAAGGACAAAAAGGTAAAAGCTTTAGAAGAGTTAAGCGATCCATCTGACGTTCCAACGTTGATAAAATTGATGCAAACTACTTCGGTGACAAATATCCGTAACGATGCGGCAATTGCGTTGCGTGATCTAGCTGATTTTAGAGCTTTTCAACCACTAGTCGAACTCCTTAGTGATCCTAGAACTAAGGGGCAACGAGGTACGCTGCTTTACGCACTCGAAGTTTTTGATTGCGTCTCCATCCTGCCTTTGCTAGTGGATCTCATTATCACTGGAAACCAACCCTGCTTAGGTTGACATGCTAGGGGTTTCCACACCGAGGTTTTGAATGAATAGATTAGGTTTTTTGCATAAATTAAGCGGGGGCGATCTTGCCATCCTAGGTTGCGTAGTAACGGCCTGTTTTGGTCTGCTCTTTTCTTCCAACACTTCGGCTGGCCGTAAGACGAGCAGCCCTTCTGATTTGGCAATAACCCTAGCTGGAATAACCGTTTACCTGATTTTAAATTTGGTCGGTACACGCCAACTTGGACACCACCCTATCAAATGGCAAATTTTGGCCTATTTTGCGACACAACTGCTCTTATGTCTCTTCTTGCTAATTATCACCAACTTCACCGATGGTATCTGGGTTTTGTTGATGCCTGTCGCCGCTCAAGGAGTAGTGCTTTTATCTCGCCGGGAATTGGTGATCTTATGTTTGGGAATGATTAGTGTTATGATTGGCTCCATTTTGTCGTTGGGCGGAACTTGGGAAGCCGCTTTGCGCGGGGGAATGAGCTTTTGCGCCGGACTGGTCTTTGTGACAATTTTCACGCAACTAGCCGTTAATGCCACTAAAGCGCAAGCCGAGGTACAAAGGTTGGCAACCGAACTTGAAAAAGCTAACCAGAAATTAAGACAATATGCCATCCAAGTAGAAGAACTGGCGACTACCAAAGAGCGTAACCGCCTAGCCCGCGAGATTCATGATAGCCTAGGCCATTACCTGACGGTAATCAACATTCAGCTTGAGGCGGCTCGCGTAGTTATCGGGACTGACCCCTCCCTTGCTCTAGAAGCATTAGGCAAAGCACAAACCCTCACCAAAGAGGGACTAGGCGAGGTACGCCATTCGGTAGCCGCGCTGCGAGCCTCTCCGTTGGAAACAAGCTCACTAGTAGAGGCGATAGCAAGGCTTGTACAAGAATCCTGCAACGCTGGCATAATCACCGAGTTTAAGTTGGAAGGGGAAGCGACCAAGCTGAGTTCACCATTAGAACTGACGCTTTACCGGGCGGCCCAAGAAGGATTGACTAATATGCGTAAACATTCGCTGGCTTCGCAAGCGGATTTAGCCCTAGATTATTCGGATAGTTCTAAAGTGCGGCTACTTATTAGCGACAATGGACAGGGTACAGACGAAATGGAGGGTGGTTTTGGCTTACTTGGCCTGCGCGAACGGGTTCAACTTTTGAATGGGACTACCCTACTAAGAAGTGCGCCCGGACAGGGTTTTCACCTAGAACTGGAGTTACCGCGATGAGTATTATTCGGCTTTTATTGGTAGATGACCAAGCACTCTTTCGGGAGGGGTTACGTACTTTGCTCTCGATACAACCCGATTTAAAAGTAGTAGGTGAAGCGGGCAACGGTCAGCAAGCCTTAGAACTAGTGGCTAGTTTACACCCGGAAGTGGTACTGATGGATTTACGTATGCCAGTGCTGGATGGGGTAGCTACCACCCGTCAACTGCGCCAAAGCCATCCCGAATGTCGGGTAATTGTCTTGACCACCTTTGATGACGATGAATATGTCTTTGAGGGGCTACGGGCCGGAGCAGTGGGCTACTTACTCAAAGATGTACCCTCTGAAAAGTTGGTGGAAGCCATTCGGACGGCAGCTAGGGGCGAAACTTTTCTGCAACCCTCCGTCGCGGCCAAAGTGGTAGCCGAGTTTAGCCGCTTATCAGGTATTCGCCCACCCGATCCTTCAACTCAGGTCTTCAAAAAGCAACCCTTACTAGAAGCGTTATCCGAGCGCGAATTGGAAATTTTGCGGCTAGTGGCGCAAGGCGCAAACAATCGCGAAATCAGCACTACCCTCTTTATCACCGAAGGCACCGTTAAAAACCACCTCACCAATATTCTGGGCAAACTTGGGGTACGTGATCGTACTCAAGCCGCACTCAAAGCCCGTGAATTGGGCCTGCTTTAATTCTCTATTTCACCCCAAACCTCCTTTGGTCATACTTAGGTCACATTCCACAATATGACTTAGGCCGTGACTTTTGGCTCATGCTTTTAGCCTTACACCCGGCTATATTTAGGTTGGAAAGCAAAACGTATGGAAACGAAGACTAGTTGCTACAAAGAGAGGTGGAAGGATGTTGGAATTAAGGGAAATCCAAGAAAGCGTCACAAGTGGCACACTTGCCATTCAGGTTAAGCATCTGCACAAAAGCTATCCAAATAAAAAAGCGGTAGATGGGATCAGCTTTGGAGTAGTGCAGGGTGAGATTTTCGGGATTTTAGGGCCGAATGGCGCGGGTAAATCTACTGCCCTAGAGATGATCGAAGGGTTGCGTCAGCCTGATGTTCACCCCGACACCGCCTTAATCGTAGATGGGCTAGATGTGCAAAATCCTAAACAGCGCAAAGAACTACACCAGCGCATTGGTCTGCAACTCCAAACCAGTAGTCTCTTTGAGGAGCTAAGTGTTCGGGAAAACCTAGAGATGCTGGCGATGCTCTACCGTAAAGCTCGCCCGGTAAACCAACTTTTGAAAGAATTTGATTTAGAGCAAAAGGCCAAAGCGGGCTTGGGAACGCTGTCGGGTGGTCAACAGCAACGGGTGGCCCTCGCCGCTGCGCTGATTAATGATCCCACTATTGTTTTTCTGGATGAGCCAACTACAGCCCTCGACCCACAGGCGCGGCGCAACGTGTGGAGCAGTATCCGGGCTTTGCAGCAGGCTGGCAAGACCGTAATTTTGACCACTCACTATATGGAAGAGGCCGAGGTCTTGTGTAACCGCGTAGCAATTATGGATAATGGGCAGATTGTCGCGCTAGGTACACCGGCCCAATTGATTCAGCAATATGCCACCGAACAAACCATAATTTGTCGGTTTGAGGGTAAGGCAATAGAGGCGAACCTCTTGAGCCACCTAAAAGCGGTCACTAACGTTTTGCCGCACGGAAATAGGGTTACTTTACACACTACCAACCTAGCCGAAACGATGATCGCTTTGTTGTACACGGTTGAGCAAAATGGGCTGCCTTTGGCAGAAATTACTACTCACTCACCCGGTCTGGAAGATGTCTTTCTAAATCTGACTGGCAAGCAGTTGCGAGATTAACGGGTGTCGGGTGACAGGTATCGGGTGACAGGTATCGGGTGACAGGTATCGGGTGTCTAGGTGACAGGTATCGGGTGTCGGGTGACAGGTATTGGTTGGGTGTCAGGTGACAGGTATCGGATAATTCCCGACACCTAAAACCCGATACCCCACAACCGACACTTATCAAAAGGAGAGGTAAAGATGCGAGTTTTTTTGAAGATGACCCGCTTGCAGTTCAAGATGGTACTGCGGAATAAGGGAGTAATGGTCAGCAGCATCGGGTTAGCAGTGATCTCTATGCTGGTTTTTGGGACAGTCTTTGGTGGCGATGGTAGCCAACCCATCGGCATGGGGCTGGTAGATCTGGATAAATCGGTGGTCTCTACCCAGCTAACGGCAGCCTTGAAAAATAATCCATCCCTGCGAGTAACTGAGAGTGACCAAGTTGGTCAACTGGTAGACGATCTGAAAAACGGGAAGCAGGCGGCGGTAGTGGTATTGGAGCCGGGTTTTGGAGCCAAGTTAGGGCAAGCCGAGGCCAAAGTTCAGCTTTACATAGATACTTCGGATCTGATTGGTGCGGCCCGGAGTCGGGGTACCGTTAGTGCCATTTTCGACAGTGTGAGCAAGCAAGCGGCGGGCTTTAAGGATTTGATTCAGGTAGAGGAGCAAAGCATTACGGTACGGCAGCAGCGCCAGATTGATCTACTTACCCCCGGTATGTTGGGTATGACCTTGATGTTTGCGAATATGCCTATTGGGATTTTCTTGATTGGTTGGCGCGAACGTGGAACCCTAAAGCGTTTGAGTGCTACCCCGCTCAAAGCTTGGCAACTTATTGGGTCGCAAATTGTCAGCCAGTTGGCCCTAAGCTTTGTACAGGCAGCGGTTATCCTGCTCATCGCCGTGAACCTCTTTGAGGTGAGAATGGAAGCCAGTTGGCTGGGAGCAATTAGCGTCTTCGTAGTAGCAGGTTCATTTAGCCTTATTTCGCTGGGCTATGCCATCGGTAATTTTGTGAAAAAACAACAGGCAGGTCAATCGCTAGTGATGATGGTCTCCTTGCCGATGATGCTCTTGGGGGGTAGCTATTTTGTAGTCGAGCCACCGTCTTTTCTCAAGCCTCTGGTTGAAATCTTGCCTTTGACCCACCTCAACCGCGCTTTCCGCCAGATAATGCTGAACGGAGCCACTTTGGATAGCCTATGGTTAAACCTGTGCGTCCTGCTAACTTTTGGCATAGTCTTACTGGTACTTTCTATCCGCACCTTTCAATGGAGCAAATAGTCTGTAAAGGCTTAGAATGTCCCACTTCACCCGGTGAAGTGGGACGTTCTGTTCTGAAAACTTGAAGCGAAGCCAAAATCACCAAGACAGATATGCTTGGTAGCTTTAACCTTTGGGGTGTGCGTCAATTTTTTGCATCAAGATCGCCGAGTTGGAAGGTCAACTGACGGAGCAGCATCCTACAACCTTAGCCCTAACCCGGAAAATTCCTCAAAGGTTAGGGTGTGCGTCAATTTTTTGCATCAAGATCGCCGAGTTGGAAGGTCAACTGACGG
>JACAUC010000226.1 GCA_013390945.1 Candidatus Chloroheliaceae bacterium | reverse complement strand
TAAAAGATACACGCCTAGATTGCTTCTGGCTGCAGCTACATTCTACCAGGGCCAAGGTGGTGCGCGACGTTAAAGATCGCTTCCAGCTTCATTTTAGCAGTGAGGAGGGTCGTCTGGCTTGGGAGGAGCGTCGTGATCCCACCGATGCTGGAGTGGAACTGTTGGTACTCAATACGGTTCCGGGTGAGTTGAACCGGAATTATTATGCGGGTAAGGGTTACACTAGGGTTCAAATCCCGCTCAATGCTTATTTTAAGGTAGAACAGGAATTAAATAGTCGCAAAGGTAGCGGGGAGGATGTTGGGGAATTAGATCGGGATGCTCTCCTAAGCTTGGCCTTGATGGGCTATTTGAATGCACCTTTCTACCGTCGTAAATCTGGCGGCAATGGAAAATGGGTTATTCCTCGTGCGCTCTCTTTATCATCTAAATCTAATTCTGTTTCGGGAGTTGTCCCTTCGGGTTTGGATGAAGAGGATTGGACACAAGACCCTGATCTGGTGGCCCAACTGAAGTTGTCTCTTTCGGCTGGCCCGGTTTGGTACGCTGACCCTGATTGGCTGGGACAAATTGGAGAGGATTTTGCCGAACATTTTGAGGCTACGGGCTATTTTAATAGCCTGTCCAAAGATGATTTTCTAATCGCGCTACGAGATAGTATGACACCGCTTAAATTGGGAGTACCCATTCTCTCTGATTTTCTGGCGGTGTTGGCTACGGAGCGGTCGGCGTATGACCTAGTTCGCAACCTAGAAACTTATGTTAATCCTGAGATTTATGGCCCTCTGTTTAACGGCCATACTAATCGGAATATTACTTCTCGTTTGGTTATCTTCGATGTGAAGGGCGTAACCGATGAAATGCGTCCTCTGAGAATGATGCAAGGAATGGAATTGGTCTGGCGGCAAGTTACCTCAAAGCCACCCGGTTCCAAGTTTAGGACGCTCTTGGGAGTGGACGAGTTTGGTTTGGTGGCGAATCAATCGCCGGACACGGCCCTTTACATTGCCCTGCTTTACAAGCGTTTTCGAGCCTTTGGCTGCACAATGTGCGTGTTAGATCAGGATACCACTAGTTTGCGTGGTCAAGTAGGTCGCTACATCAAGAGTAACACTTCAATTTACTTCATTATGCGTCAAGATCGGGAGGATGCTTCTTATTGGGCGCAGATGTTTAGACTAACCGAGGAGGATGTGGAGGCCATTGTGGGCTTTGGCCCCGGTGAGGCATTGGTTCTGATTGAGGAGGGTACTCGTACCCAAAAATTTAGAGTTAAGGTTAGTATGTCTGAGGCGGTGCTGCAAATGCTGAGTACCCGTCCTGATGATGTTTTGCGCTATGTCGAGGCGCAACGTTCTCAATCTGGCCTGAAGGATGATCCCATTCTTTCTCGAATGGAGGAGATTTTCGGCCATAGTTTCGTCCGACGATAGTTTTAACCTTCTTTATCTGGCTCAAGTCAAGAGAGTTCTTGTTTGGGCCAGTTTTTCTTTTATCTTTTATACGGCAATTTTCTCTATCTACAAGTTAAACCCCAAGATTTAGTAGGGAACGAATTAATAAGATGAAAAAGCTTATAGGCTGTAGTCTCGTATTGGGTGGTCTTTTAGTTATTCCTTTAGTACTGTTGACCTTTTTTCTGCTTTTGTCTGCTACGGTAGTCTCACTCCCGGCAGCGGCGGCGGCTTTTGCGTGGGATCGCTTTGCTAGTTTGTTTGATGATTCCGCGTGGAAAGATGCGGTTAGGACGGTTGCTTCTTATCAAATGCCTAACAATCGTGAGGATCTGCTCTTGTATCGTCCTTTGTGGGCAGATGGTAAGAAAGTAGCGGATGATGATCCGGCTCACTGGATGAATTATGGTCGTTGGGACAACTCTATCTTTCGTCTGCCGATGGGTGAGCATTCGTACACTTTCGATTTAGGCAAAGAGGCACAACTGGATGAGATTGTGGCACTCGCCGTTTGTAAAAAGTGCAGTTTGGCGGTCTATTATTCGCCTGATAATCCTCGTGATCCGGGTACAAACCAGGTGTTAGGGCCGGATGAGGTGGCGGCCTATTATGCACCGGACAAGGGTCACGTCAAAATAAATGACCCTCCTGACCGGAGGGCGGCTGCTTGGAGTATCGGCTCGGCCAAATCTGGGGCGCGTTATCTTACGCTTTCTACTCGTAATGAGGATAACGATGCCTATGTTGTTCAGCTTTTGGCTTTTCCGCCCGGCAGTCGGAATAATGCTTTGTGGGCAGCACAATCGGCTTTGTTTGATGCTCGCTATCGTGGCATTTATGGCGGACGATTAACCCAGTCTTTGGGTCAACCATCATCTTTTCATTTATTGGGTGCTGGTCAGGATGTTTTATCTACTTCTCCGGCCATACACGACGGCAATAATAGTGCTTTTAGTTTTTATGCTTCAGGTGCGGATGCCAATACTTCTAAGAATAATTATTTGCCAGTCTATCCGGTGGTGGGTAGTAGTCCAGCCCACGCGGGTGATGGCACTGTCGGGGATACTAGCGCATCTTACCGAACTGTTTATCTGGGGTATCGCCTTTCTCCCGATACAGTTGGTAAAATAGATGAGATTGGTTTGGCTTGGTTAACTGGCTATGGCGTTGGAATTAGTCCTCTTCCTGGTGCAATTGGTGAAGGTGGTAGTAGTGTTAGTAGTGGTGGTGGTAGTGTCAGTACTGCTACTTCATCGCCCGTTTCTTCTACTGTTACTTCGACAATTGGGGTTTCACCTTCTCCCACGCCTTCTCCGTCACCAATAGCAAGCCCCACGCCTTCTCCAGTTATTAGCTCAACTTTACTTCCGCCTAGGTCTAAAAAATGGCGGGTTTACTTACTTAATTCGGCTGAAGTTGGAGACCAGACCGTTCTTAGTTCTCTCTTTTCTGGAGGCGTAGATAGTGTTCCTGAGCCATCGGCCTTAGCGAATTATGAGCTAAAGGCTTTAGATGCTAATCTGACTACTACTGGCTCTCTTAATCTACCTGATGGTGATAAGCGGGATTATGTGGTTTTTTCCTTTGAGGAATCTACCTATTTGCCCTCTACTCCTCCGGCGCAGCTTAGTACTGGTTTATCCGGTTTACCGCCGGAGTGGGTTAGTCTCTCTCAGCTTTATCTTAATGAAAAGAAGCCGCCAGTTCCGACTACGTGGCCTCGCTCTGCTGGTGGTTACACTTCCACCGGGCCAAGTGGTGCTGGTGGTCGTTACGATATTAGTACTGGCACGATCACCGCCGATCAAATAGACCAAATTGTTAGTCAACCTGAGTGGAATTGGCGTGGTATTCAGGGCGGCTATTCCGGTGGTGAAGCGGCGCAGCCTAGTAAGCTGATTGGTCTAGGCTCTTTCTATGTGCAAATGGGTCAAAAGTACGGTATTAACCCGGCTTACGCTTTGGCTTGGGCTAGAAAAGAGACCAGTCTTGGTACTACGGGTTACGCGGTCTATGACTCCTCGAATAGCCATTGGGGTTATAACCTCTACAATATCAGCGTTCATGACAATGGCGGTTCCGGTCTATGGGCCAATGGTAAGTGCATCACCCCTCCTGCTAATGGCACTAATTTTCGGTTTTGTAGCTATGCTTCTTTCCAAGATAGCGTGGAAGAGTATTTCATTCTACTCAAGGCATATTATGATGGCACGATCCTCAAGCAGGATGATGTGGTTAAAAATGCCTGCTTGTGGGATGGTCAAGGTCATAAAGTTTCTTGTGGTATAGATTATCCGCGCAAGGCTTGTCCTTGTCGTACCCCATTAGCTATTTTGGATTGGTATGCGCCTCGTACTGAGAACGATACTGAACTTTATGCTAATCAAATTCAGACTTGGGTAGGTACTGATTGGCACGCTGCGGGTTCACCTCTGGTCAATTCCGGTGGTGGTCGTCCGGTGGATAATATTAGTTATATCAGTCAGACGGATTTGAGCCAGTATTCTAATCCGACTACTCGTAATATGAGTGAGTCCACCTGCGGTATGACTTCGGCGACGATGGTCATTAATTCTTATGGCTTCAATTTTAGGATACAGGACATTTTAGAGGTAGCAATGCCTCAAGGTGGTATTTATCCTAATTCACCGGATACCCCACAAGGAAAGAATGATGGTACCTACCATTTTAGGTGGATACATTCTGCTCCAATGTTGGCAGATGGCCCTGATTTGAAAATTCAAGACTTTTTGGGTACTCCACCGGAAAGAATTTCAAATATTCGTCAGCATATTGGTGATGGTTATCCGATGATCGTTAACTTGGTTAATCATTTTATTGTGGTGGATGGTTATAATGCCGGAGATAACACTTTTCTGGTCTATGACCCTTACCCTTGGCGAACGGGTATTACGATAGATCGAGGTATCAAAAAATGGACGGCTAAGGAGCTTCAGGATAACCTTTCACCGGGCCATCGTGATGTTTGGGTTTCTCCGTCTAGCTTACCCTTATAGTTGAAATTGAGGCTTATTTTATGCTTAAACGCAAACGCTTGTCTTTCCGTCATTATTTGGCTGGGGGTGAGTTGGTAGTAGCTCTTTTGCTCTTGGTCTTTTTGCTTTTAGAATTGGCTGGGGCGTGTAGTTCTAACGGCAAAGGAACGGCTTTGGCCGCCGTTCCTGATTTTATTGCCGCGCCCACTCCTACGGTTCCTAGTTATGAGCGTCCTAATCTTCATCTCTATCTTGTAGATGGATCGGGCGCGGCAATAAGTGGGGTGCAGGCCAGCTTGTATGTTTTTCGGTTGCAACAAGGTAGTGACTATGGAAAGGATGCTACGTTTGAATTTGTGAGGCTTGCTTCCGGTAAAACTGGAGATGCTGGCCGTATCTCTTTTGATGTCTCGTCGCTACTCTATAGCGATAGTTATTATTTGGAATTACGTGAAGCCGATGGCGTTTTGATTAAGCCACGTGACCCAGATGCGCCATATCTGATGCCGACAGGCCAAGCACCTTTGGTTGCTCAAATGGACGATATGCAACCATTGGATTTAAAATCCGGTTTGGTGGTCTATGTTAATCAGTACACCATAAAGCCTTTGATTGAGCCGCTTTCTGGTGCTAATCCGCCCCGTCGGGCTAGTGACTACAATTTGGCAAAATATTGGATTTATTTTCCGGTTGCAAATAGTGGTTTGGCTTCGTCTTATACTCCAACGCCTTCTGTTACTAGTGGAAGGGGTACTTCTTCGGTTCCTACTCAGATTCAAGGTAGTGGTGTTGCTCTTGTTGTTTCTACTTATCAACCCAATCATTCTCCGGTTCCTGCGGTTTCTCCATCTGCTACTGTATCAGTTTCATCAAGTGATGCTGCTCTCACGGCAACGGTGGAGGCTCGTCGTGCTGGTCTTAATTCAACGGCTTTTGCGATAACGGTTCAGGTCGAGGCTACTCAAAACCAGTTGAATACTCCGGTTCCTAGCCCAACTTTGGAGTGTAGGGCTTGTGTGCCACCTGCTACCGCTACCCTTTGGTCTAAGCTGACTCAGACTGCGGTTGTTAGCGGTACTTCGGGTGTTGGTGTTGTAACTCAGAGTCCTGATCGTGCTACTCAGACTGCTTCTGGTGTTAATCAGGTTGTTGTGGGTAGCTTTAATTCTACTCCGACTTCCATTTCAGACCAGAATCAAAATGGAACCACGTCACAAGTTACAGGTTCAAGTATGGTTACATCGGTTTCTTTTTCTCCTATTAGTGGTAGTGTTGGTTCTACTGAGGGCCAGTCTTCTGTAGGTACGCGCTCACCCTCTTCTGGTTTTAATCAGGCAGGGTTAGTAGGTTCTATTAAATCAGGCTCGGTTTCTTCTTCAGGTACGCCTGTACCAGATAATAGAGGTTCTGCTTCTTCAAACTCTAAAGCTCCTTCCTTTATATTATGGATTATTTTGAGTTTGGTTTTAGTCGGTGTAGCGGTGGCTCTCTTCTTTTTCTGGCGGTTTAGATCCCGTTCAAAATGAGAAGTGAGAAGTGAGAATGAATATCTGTATTTAGAGGGGGGGTTATTTTAGCGTGGCCTTATTTGGATTTGGTAAGCGTCAGGAAGTGTCACCAGAGCAGTTCGTTAGGACTGAGGGTGCCCAGTTTATGCGGAATTATCGTGTTGCAGCGGGTATTATTGCTTCTCGTTACAAGCGTCGCAATGTTCAAGAGGAGATAGCCCGTAATACGGCTCGTAAAGAAGAGCTAGAGGCTAAAGTTAATCAAGTTTTGGCTCTAAATGCTTTAATTCAGCAATCCCATAAAGCTTCTATTTTCGGTGTAAATGGGAATGGTAGTTCGGACTCGTCATCAGTGGTAAGGGTTGCTACCTCTCCAAATGATGCGGTCGCTAATTTTGTTAATATGCGCGGTTCTATTTCAACTTCTGTGGTTTTACCTTCTGTTCCTGTTCCTGTTCCTAAGCAGGCGGTTATTGATACTCCTGTTCCTGAGATCGTTGCCCCTGAGAGCGAAGATGTTGATAATAATTCTTTGTCGGTTGAGGAGCCTTTTGCTCAATCTGAATTTTATCTTCAAATGGAGGCTCAATTGAGAGATTGGAAAGAGAGGAAAGAGGTAGGGCTACCAGTTGTAACAGCAAGTGTTGATACTGTTTCTTCTTCATCTTTGGTTGAAGAGCCTTTAGCTCTAGCAGAGTTGTTTCTGCAAATGGAGGCTCAATTGAATGATTTGGAAGGGTTGGAAGAGATAGAGCTACCAGTTGTAACATCAAGGGTTAGTACTGTTCCTGCTTCCTCTTTGGTTGAAACCTCTTTTAGTGTTAGTGATTTAATCGTCGGAGATGGGGAGGGTAAAGTCAATAACAATTTGGTTACTAGTGATCTTGTTATTGGCAGTAGTGGTGCTGAGTTGGAAGAGGCACAAGCTCTTTATCTAAAAGAGGAAGATCAAGGGGAAGAAGAAGTGGAAGTGTTACAAACTTCTTCTTCTTTTATTGTGGAACTGGAACCTCAAATTGCGGTTTCTGCTCCGTCTTTAGCGGAGGAGGAGGAGGCTGATTTAGATTTAAGTTTTCTGGATGGAATTAAATTAGATGAAAATGAAAATGAAGATGAGGCGTTAGATTTAGGCTTTCTGTCTGAATTTGCTTAATTCATGCGTTTTGTTTGTGAGGTTCCTTGAGGTTTGATTTATGCTACGTTTGATTCGATGGGAAGTGGTTATTGTACCACTCCTTTTCTTTTTCGTGGGTTTGGCTTTATTTGTGTCAACATCCGCAGTAGCTTTGGCACAAACGTCGGTGATTACCAAGACTTCGGGTACTGGTGAGGTATGTACTACGGATGTCACTGGAACTGGCCCCTTGAATTATCAGATGGCTTTTGAGGTAAAGCTACGTTTGACCGATAGTGCTACTTCTAAAATTAAGAATTTGTTTGCTCAAAATCCTGATCTGGCTCAGAAATGGAAGCTAGAGTTTCAGGTGGATAATAAGCCCGTAGTCTCGCTTCAACTTACCCCGGTAACTTCTTTTTCTAATGTTACTACCCCAAGTTCCGGTGATGCTTTTTCGCGGGGTTTAGGTGCTTTGTCAGGTAATCCAATTACTTCTACTACGGCTGTGGCGGGTGGTAATCGGGATTATGGTTTATTTCAGTTACTGGCTCAGGTCGAGGGGTCTCGGTGTTCTGGTCAGTTAGTTATGAAAGACCAAACTGGCTCGGTGGTTGGTCGTCAGCCCTTGAACTGGTCGGTTCCACTTGGTGATTACTCTCTGAGTGGCATATTTCTGTTTGATCAGGTTTCTTTGGAAAATGTTCGAATGGATACCACTGCTACGTCATTGAAAGCTGGTTTACCAGCGTGGGCCACTGATCTTTCCGGCCAATTGTCTGCCTCATCGCCCTCTTATTCTGATACACAGGTGGTAGTGCGACAATTACCCAATCCTTTTATGCTCTTTTTCTTTTTTGTTCTTTTTGGTGGTAGTGGCTCGCTCATCTTGATAAATGGTTTTCAAGTGGGCTTGTTACAATTCAAAATTGGGTCTAAAATGGATCTTTCTTTGGTTCCAGTTCCGGCTTCTGCCTTACCGCTTCCGTCTTCTCCTTCTTCTCTTGAGACTATTGAGTCTTTGGAGAGTAAGTTTGAAGATGAGCGCAAGAAAAAGTTTAAGTTTGGAAAGAGTGGGCCTTCTGTTTCTAAAGAAGCTACTTCCAAGACTAAGAAAAAAGGCGACGGCGATAAGGGTACGGGTGGTATCTATGTAGGAGTAGCAAAAGGAACTGGTACTGGTAAGGGGGGTGTAATTACTGTTCCTAAGAGTGAGACTGAATTAGTTGAAGGCTTAGGCGACGATGTTATGAGTTTGTAGGGATTTTGAATCCGTTTCAGTTTTGGTCTTGTTCAATTCCCTAACTTCTCTAATTTTAACTTTTAACTTTTGAAGAAATAGGGCATCTGATAATTTTTAAATTGCTCTAAGAAGGAGATGTTTTTTGATTTCTGCTAAGAATTTTGTTTTTGGTTCTTTTTTAGTTTTATCGCTACTCTTCGCCGTGATGCTTTCGGCCTGTGGAGGGGAAGTGGCTAATACTGTTACTGTACCTACTACCGTTGCTGGCACTACTCCAGCTTCTACTGTGGCAGTGGCAGTGGCCGTCACTACTACGACCGCTATTACTACGCCGTCTGTGGTTTCTACTTCAACTTCGTCTAGTTCCTCTTCGTCCAGTTCTCTTAGTCCTTCTCAAGCTACGGCGACAGCTGCTTTTCGCGCTACTAGAGGGGCTGTTGTATCAGCCACCGCTGGAGTTGTTTTCTTCACCCAAACTGCTAGGGTAGCTAGTGGGGTGGTTGATGTGGGCGAAAAGGATGTGCCAGTTTATAGTGGTGCTACTAGGGTAGGTTCGATGTCTGCTTCGCTCGGTAGTCTTACTTCGGTCTATTACACCAGTAAGGATGACTACAGCAAGATTTTGGGATGGGCTAAGACCGCTTTTACCGAGAAGGGCTGGACTGATGTGACTTTTCAGGAGGCTCCTACTGGGGGTTCTGTTTCTATAACTGCCAAAAAGGTTGGTTATGAGCTAAAGGGAACCATTATTGGCCCTAGCTCCTTAACTTACGCTGATTTTAAGGACGTTTTGGATGCGGCTAAAGCTGGCCCGACTGAGGTTGTTCTTATTTCAGTTATTTCATTAGCCTAATTTTCAGGTTTATTTTGGAGGAGAGATTTGATGTATTTCAAAAACAAGCTCAAGTTATTGTCTTTAAGTTTGAGTCTAGTGGTCTTTGGCCTTCTTTCGGCTTGTGGCGATACGGCTACGGTGGCTAATCCTGTTTCGACTACGGTGGCTAATCCTGTCTCTAGTGCGGTTGTGACTACGGCTGCCGTTAGTACCAGCGGTACGCAAGTGTCTACGGTTGCTGGAGCGGTCGTGTCTACGGCAGGTTCTACTGTTGCGGGAGCTACGGTGACTTACGGGTCTGGTAGAGGTGCAACAATTATTGCTGGCCTTCCTACACCTC
>JACAUC010000225.1 GCA_013390945.1 Candidatus Chloroheliaceae bacterium | reverse complement strand
CTCCGTCAGTTGATGGTAGGATGCTGCTCCGTCAGTTGATGGTAGGATGCTGCTCCGTCAGTTGATGGTAGGATGCTGCTCTGCCAGTTGATGGTAGGATGCTGCTCTGCCAGTTGATGGTAGGATGCTGCGCCAACTGGTTGCTGCCAGTTGATTATTAATACCGATATTTGGCGTTGCCCTGTTTGACTTCGTTGAGAACGACACCTAAAAGGTTGGCGCGAACTTTTTGGAGTTGCTCTTTGGCTTCGCGGGCATCGTCGCGACTGGTCTTTCCGGCTTTTAGGACTAGGAGTGTTCCGTCTACTTTGGTAGCTAGTACTGCGGCATCGGTTAGGGCTAAGACGGGTGGGGCATCAAAGAGGACGTAATCGGCTTCGTCTTTGAGGCGGTCAATCAGTTCGCTCATCCGGCTCGATCCTAGCACTTCGGCTGAATTGGGCGGAAGTGGACCACTGGTGAGTAGCTTTAGGTTGGGTATATCTGAAAGAGTGAAAGGTATTTGTCCGGTGGCTTTGCCGTTATTGCTGGCTTTACCTGCATTGAGAATAAAGCTAGTTAGGCCCGTTTCATTGGAGAGACCAAAAAGAAAGTGCAGGGCCGGACGGCGCAAATCGGCATCTACTAGAGCAACCGTGCTGCCCATTTGGGCGAAAGTTAGGGCTAGATTAGCGACTGCCAGTGATTTACCCTCGTTAGGTCTGGCACTAGTAACCAGTAGAGTACGTACTGGTTTATCTAGGCTGCTAAACTGGATATTAGTCCGCAAAGTGCGATAAGCTTCGGCGGCAGGGGAACGTGGATCGGATAGCATTACTAAATTTTCCCCACTTGAAACTTGGTTGGCTCTTACACTCAACTGAGTTAACTCCCTTTTCCTTTTCTTTTGAAATCTGCTGGCTTGTTGCCGGATTCGTCGGTATCGGGTGGAATACTGGCATCAGCGGCAGCATTTGAACCAAGGCGTTCTAGGTGGTTGGAGCGAGCCACACCACCCCGCCAAGGCGGAACTACCCCAATTACCTTCAGACCAGTATAACGTTCTACATCTTCTTCGCTTTTAAGGCTATCATCAAAAAATTCAATTACAAAGATCAAAATCAAGCCCAATACCAAACCAAGTGCCAAACCTGCCATACTATTCAAGGTGGTGCGTGGTGTCGAAGGAACATCGGGAACCGGGGCGGGCGAGATTTTCTCAAAGAAGATTTTCGAGTCATCGGGTACAGTGGTTTGTTTTGCCAGATTATCTTCTTTAAGAATATCGGCGGCAGTATTGGCGATGCTGGCGGCGCGGAAGCGGTCTTTATCCACCACCGTAATTTTGAGCATATAATTGTCTGGTAAAGCTTGAGTCTTAATTTTGGCACTGATCTCATCAGCCGTCAGATCAAATTTGCCCCGCTCATTAATTTTTTGGGCGATAGTATTGGAGCTAAGAATCGAGGGAAACCGCCGCACCTCGGCTTTAATGGCATTGTTTAACCCTTCGTCCGGTTTAGCGGTGGTTCCCAAGACATTGACTACCGACTCGTAGAGCCGGGGTTGGGTTAGGCTATAGCCAAAAGCGGTAGTTGCCGCGATTAAGGCTACTAGCATAACCAGCCACCAGCGTTTACGTATTACGTTTAGGTAGTCTTTTAATTGCAAAGCCTAATTCCACTCATAGACTATATCAAAATTATATAAGCCTGCTCCGAGGGAGGTGAGAGCCTCAATATGGTAGCGCACTTTTTTGGCTCCTGAAGTAATCAGACCTTCTATCGCGGCTCCGGCTACCCCGTGAGGGGCAAAGAGGAAATTGTGATAGTGGGCTAAACATTTACACTCCGTCACTTGCTCGACATTACACTGTCCTAGCCCGGCATCTTCCAAAAGACGCTTGGCTAAACTAATCAGGCGCACCGGGCTCATAAATTTGAGAGTGGGGAGCATCATCGAACCCATCGTAGAACTGGTACAGTAGCCCTTAAAGACTTTGCGCCCAAAGTCAAAGAGAGCTTCGTCGTTGGAGAGTTCCGGGTAGAGCCGCTGGCGAAGCAAATCAACCAAACGTTGAAAGGTCTCCTTGGAGTAGGTTGCTTTCGGTTGTTTTGGATCGTAGAGGGCTTTGACCTCCTGCATCAGAGTTGGATTATTGAGTGCGCCGGTTCCCTTGATGGCTGCTTCAATGTAAACTCTTTTAACCTTTGATGATATTGTATCGCTCATACTAAAAACCTCGTTAACTACGTAGCTATAACTTAAAATTGAGTACGTTTGACATACTAAAAAACCTTAGTGCTTGGTTAGTGCTTGGTGACCTCCTCGCGCTCCGGTTTGAGGGAGTCATTGGAATAGTGGGTTCCAGTAGTAAGTAGTCCTAACCGATTAGAAGGTTGGGGAATAACGCCTAACACTGGCAAACCGAGGGTTTCTTTAACCTCTGCTGGAGTGCGTAAAGAATTATCAAGGTAGGCCAGTAAGAAAGCAAGGGCCAGACCTGCAATTAAGCCTACAAGGGGCCGAATTAGGGCCAAAAGTAGATTACGTCCGCCGGAGAGTGGTGCGTCAGAGGGCATATTTAGCAAATTGGCCCGGATGGGTTGTGTAGCATTGCCATAGGCGACATATTTCCCAGCGTTTATCACCAGATTATCACCAATGGCTCGGTTGATTGCCAATGACCAGCCTTTATCCTCAAAGTGGACTGTAATATAAAGTTCGCGGTGTTTACGCTCAATGGTTATCAAGCCCTGTAACTCTTCTGGGCTGATATTTATCTTGCGTGTTTTTAGCAAGTCGGAGACATCTCTCAGGAAGATATTGCCGATCACTACTTGAGTAAAGTCGTCGGCGGCATATTCGCTGGAGATATTGGAGTAATAACCCGAATAAGGCTCGTTGGGGGTAGGGTCGCGGGTAATATTAACCGTGAGGGTGTTAGTATAGGTGGGACGGTTGCTGGTATAGTATTGGTAGGCGGCCACGATTCCGAAGAGGAAGAGTAGTGAGATTATCCACCAGTAACGCCGTATAATTTGCCAGTAGTGCCTTAATTCCATAAATTAATTGTTTATCTGTATGACCTAACGCGGTCAGACCGCGTAGTTGAAGTTAAAGCTATGCGGTGTTCCTCATAGCGTTGGGCGACATATTCACCAAAGCGCCTAATGAACAATTCGCGGTCGAAACCTTCGGCATGGCGACGAATGTGGGCCGAGTCGAAAAGTTGGTATTGGGCCTCAAAGCGTAACACTGCTTCGCTCAACGCTTCGGGGGTCTGTTCCTCAAAGAAGAGGCCAGTTTTGCCCTCAATTACGGTTTCGGCGGGTCCATAGCGATGGATGGCTATCACTGGGGCACCTCCGGCCATTGCCTCTACCAGCGTTATTCCAAAATCCTCGGCTCCGGTTTGGACAAAAGCGCGGCACTGACTATAGAGTTTCCAGAGTTCCACATCGCTGATATTGCCTACAAACTCAGTTTTAGGCCCGGCCAATTTTTTCAACGATTCAAGGTCACGCCCGGAGCCAACCACCTTTAGGGGCCGATTCAGCTGACGAAAAGCCTCGATAGTTACATCTATCCGTTTATAGGGTACTAGCCGTCCAACGATAAGATAAAAATCTTGACGTGGCCCGACATTAAAGGGGACACGTTGGACGCTAACGGGAGGATAAATTACATCCGCCTCACGGTTCCAATAGTTCCTAATGCGCTCTTCGACGGTGTGGGAATTGGCGACGTAAAAATCGGGCCGCGACGAAGAGACTACATCCCAAAGTCTAACATAGCTCAGGACAAAAGGCAAGATCATTTTGCTAACCCGTCCCAATTGTTCGCGCTCCATATACTCCCGACGTTGCCAGACAAAGCGCATCGGGCTGTGGCAATAGCAGATATGTAACGTTTCTGGTGGGGTGATAACTCCTTTGGCCCAAGCACTACTACTACTGACTACTAAATCGTATTCACTCAGGTTGAAGGATTCAAGTGCTGCCGGGTAAAAGGGTAGGTAGTGTTGGTGGCGGCTTAATACACTGGGCAGCTTTTGCATAAAAGAGGTATGGATTTGGTGAGTTGGAAATTTTTTTGCAATTTCAGGAGTGCAAATGGAGGTGTAAATAGGCGCACGTGGGTAAAGTTCGCAAATTGCTTCAAGGACGCGCTCGGCTCCTCCCCACTGATTTAAGTAATCGTGAACTATTGCTACTTTCATTCAGTCACCCGTTTCAGACATCAGGAACTACATGAAGTCTGAATGTTAGTAAGCACCATCTCCCCGGATGACTGCCGGTAGAGTGCGTACTATAATTTTTAGATCGAGCCAGAGCGACCAATGCTCGGCATAGTAAATATCGAGTTTAACCATCTCCTCGAATGGGAGGGTACTTCGCCCACTGACCTGCCACAGCCCGGAGAGACCGGGTGTTACTTCTAAGCGGCGGAAGTGCCAAGCTTCATATTTGTCTACTTCGCGGGGCAGGCCCGGTCGGGGGCCAACAAAGCTCATATGTCCCAGCAAAATATTGAAGAGTTGGGGCAATTCATCAATGCTGGCGTGACGCATAAAGCGGCCTATGTTAGTAACGCGGGGGTCATTTTTCATTTTGAAAGTTGGCCCACTCGTTTCGTTGTGTTGCTCTAATTCGGCTAGTCGGGCCTCGGCATCCCGGTACATCGAACGGAATTTATAGAAGGTGAAAGGCCGTCCCTCCTTGCCGATCCGAATCTGGCGGACAATAATCGAGCCGGGTGAGCTAAGCTTGACAATAAGAGCAATTATTAGCATTGGAACGGCGAAAATGGAAAGGAGTAGGAGTGCGAGTAGTACATCTACTAAACGTTTAACAATATAGTTCCAACCGACTAGGCTATTGTCTTTGAGGCCGATGAGTGGTATGCCGTTGATCTCCTGTAAGGTTAGTGCATCTAAGCGCAACTCAAAGAGGTCGGGTACGAAAGTATATTCAAGTTTGTGTTGACGGGCCTGCCCCATGACCTCGTTGATGGTTTCGTGCATAATGGCGGGTAGGGCAATAATGACCTCGTTAAGATGGTGCTTAGCAATTAATTCTGGTAAGGCACTACTTGAGCCTAAGTGAGGAACTGTGTCACCATTGCGGTAACGCACGGGCATAATCCATTCAGAAAAGCGGAGTTCATCATCTACATATCCCACCAACCGATAACCCAAATTGGGATTTTCCACAATAGTCTGCATCAGACGAGTAGCCGCATCGGTGGCTCCTACAATGACTAGATTACGTGTACCAATCCCGCGTGTCCAAAGTATTCGGCGTATCCAGCGTATGATCGCCCTTTCGCTGGTCAGGAGTAGAACGGTAAGAGGTACAAGGTAGACGAACATCAAGCGGGAGCGGGTGAGCGGTTGGCTGATGAAGACCAGTACAATCATCGTAGAAACGGTGACAAGGGAAGTGCTAAAGACGATACCTAGCTCATCCAGTAAAGTTGTACCGCGACTATTTCGGTAAAACCCTTTAAACTGAAGTACTACGAAGAAGATGGCACTATAACCTAGCATTATTGGTAAGTAGTCGCCAAGAGGCACTTGATTCTGTTCCAATACGTCGGCACCCCATTGCAATACATATCGAATAAGATAGGCTAGTACAAAAGCGACACTAATCAAGATCAGATCTACTCCAAAACGGGTGATCAGCGAAATGCGTTGTTGCATAATGATTTGATTTTCTTTGCCTTTGCTTGGCTTGTACCTCAACCCGGTAAAGGCTCCGCTAGGCAAATCTGGTTTTGCGCCATGCCTTTAAAAATGTGATTTTTTCAACAGTTCCAAAATGCTAAAAATCATATGCGTGCAGCCAAGTTTGTGCTATTATAACATAGAGGGTACAGAAGTGAAACTTGTTATTCCTCGGTTCCGCACCCGGGACGAAATACAGGGCTGGGTCTGGATCGGTTAGTTGCTGGAGGGTTCCAGATTTTGTCCTTTGAATAAGTTTCGGAAGAAAGGAAGTTATAATTGTGTCTACTACTAATGTTTTTAGTACCGTTTTGAGTGTAAGTGGTAATGAAATTCAGGTTGCTTCGTCCAGCCCAGTCCAATTATGTATTCATGGGCATTTTTACCAACCTCCCCGTGAGAACCCTTTTACAGGGCTGATACCAAGCGAATTGGGAGCCGAGCCTTACGCTAACTTTAACGAAAAGATTAACGCTGAATGTTATCGCCCAAATGCTGCTCTTGGCAACTTTGAACGAATCAGTTTTAACTTAGGTCCCACCTTGGCGGTTTGGCTCGAAAAGCACGACCCCGAGACCTACGCCCGCATTATTGCCAGCGACCGGGTCAATTATACCCGCTATGGCTATGGTAATGCTATCGCGCAGGCTTACAACCATGCGATTTTGCCTCTTTCGCGCCCACTTGATGCTCGAATGCAAATTGAGTGGGGTATCGTGGACTTTGAACGACGGTTTGGTCATCGTCCCGAAGGGATGTGGCTGGCTGAGACCGCCTGTAGTACGGCGGTGCTTGAAATGATGGCCGAAGCCGAAATTAAATTCACCATCTTAGCCCCTTGGCAAGCCGACTCGCGTAGTGTCGAGACCCTAGACTCGGTGGAGCGTCGCCGCATCCAAGCCCGTCTGAGAGCCACTGAACGCGAACGAACCCGGCATAAAGCGGAGGCTCTGGATGCTACCGAGAAGCTTGCGGTAGGCCAAGAGCCGCCTTTACCTTTGACCTATCCTACCCCAGAGGATTTAAGAATCGAAGCCGCTGCTTTGAACAACATACGTGACCGTAGTTCGGCGGGTTGGATTAATGAACCCTTTGATACTAGTGAGGCTTATCAGGTGGATTTGCCGAGTGGCCGTAGTATCATCGTCTTCTTCTATAACGGACATCTCTCCAGTACCGTTTCGTTTAATCAGTGGGCAACCACTGATGCCGAGCGTTTTGCTTGTGATTGGCTTTTACCTCAGATTAACTTGGAGAAGCTACAATCCGGCGAATCGCAACTTTTACTGATTGCTACCGATGGTGAGCTTTATGGTCATCACCAACAGTACCGCGATTACTTCCTAGAACACTTGACCAGAGTGGCTACCTCTAAGGTTAGTATTGAGGTTACTTCTCTGGCGCGTTATATTCACGAACATCCTCCCCGCCGTCGGATCCGGATTTTTGATAATTCTAGTTGGAGTTGCCATCATGGGGTGTTACGCTGGAGCGATGGTTGTGAATGTACTCCCGGTGATACTAGTTGGAAACCGACCTTACGCCGGGCTTTTGATCTAGTTTCAGAAGAAGTGGACCGAATCTTTGAGACCGTTGGTTGCCGCTTTTTCAAGGATTGCTGGCAGGCACGAACTGATTATATTCACGTCTGGCTTGGAGCCGCGAGTGAAGATGAGTTTATGAGTCGGCATCTCCAACCTGCCTCGTTTCGCTCCGAAAATTCACGAGCCTTAGCCTTGCGGCTATTGCGAGCGCAAATGTACAAGCACCAAATGTATACTAGTTGTGCTTGGTTCTTTGAGGATGTAGATCGGATTGAGCCTAAAAATGCTTTGGCGGCGGCGGCTATCACGCTAAAGTTATTGGGCAGGTTGACTCGGCCCGGTTTGCAGCGGGATTTTGAAGCGGAACTAGCCCAAGCGGTCAGTAGCCGCACTGGACTAAATGCGGCAATGCTCTATCGGCGGGGTCTGCGTTGGGCCAGCCATAACAAACTTGCCTCCAGTGTTCAGGCGGAACCCTCTACCGACCAGCCCACGCCTCTTTCGGGCGAGTCAGGTGTACCCTCTTTAGAAGAAAAATCTGAGGATGAAGCGGTGGCCTGACGCTCTTTTAAGGGTGGTAGTGGTCACGTTTGACCCTTACCACCCTTTTTTTGAATTAACATAAATAAGCCATCATCTCAATAAGTAGGGGTTTATTGAATAAACCCGCCGCAGGCTGGCCTCAGATTGGGCGTATGCAATACACCCCTACCCCGAAATTTTGAATTAACATAAATAAGCCCCATTCTCCTCTTGCCAAACGCTTCAATATTATGTATAGTAGAAAGTGGAATGTTATGTTTAGTGCGCTCGTGTAAAGTAGAAGCCAGAAAAATCGTGTCGGAAGGGGAAGATGCCCATGTTACTAAAGAGATTGCCAGAGCTAAACTTAGGTGGTCAAGGTTGGCTTGGACTACGGCTAGGGATGGTTAGTCTATTGCTGGCGGGTTTGGCCCTAGCACTATTCGGTTTACCGGATACGGCTCAGGCAGACAGGTTTGCTTCAACCGCTTTCGAGAATTATTGGGCGCGAGCGGATTTACCCGTAGTAACCCGGACAGTTAAACGTGGCTATGTCTGGGGTTCTGAGCCTTTTTATACTACTTATGAAGAGTATCTGGAGTCGCCTAATCAGCGGCGGCTGGTGCAGTATTTTGATAAAACCCGGATGGAACTTACCCGACCGGTTCCTGACGGTAATCCCAGTAGTCCTTTTTTTGTTACAAATGGTCTGTTGGCTAAAGAATTGATTCTTGGCACCACTCAGCTAGGCGATAATCACTTTCTCAGCCGTGTACCAGCGTTCGATATTCCGATAGCTGGAGATCCCGTTGAAATCAACGCCGATGCGCCTACTTACGCTAGTTTCTTTAACCTCTCGGCGGCTATGCTACCTAGTGGCTTTGCTGGTTTACCTGCACCTCTTCCTTGTACGGGCAATCCTGGTACTGCCTGTGCCTCTAATATTCGAACCAATGAGCCGGTGGTAGATGTAATATATAAAGATGGCTCTTTGGGGCGTAGTGTAGGGTTAGGCACTATTCCGGGAGCGCGTTATGTCTATTATGATCGTACTCTAAAACACAATATTCCTCAAGTTTTTTATGATTATCTTACTCAAACCGGAATTATTTTTGATGGTCACGGTTATACGACTGGCCCGGTCTTTGACTGGATTTCCACCTTTGGTTATCCCATAACCGATGCTTACTGGCTTACTACTCGTGTGGGTGGAACCTTGAGGGATGTAATGGTTCAGGTTTTTGAGCGCCGGGTGCTAACTTTTACCCCTACCAACTCCTCCGGTTTTCAGGTGGAGATGGGTAATGTCGGTCGTCATTACTATCAATGGCGTTATAATCCTAAATACGATCTTTCTATTCCAATCTGCGCCTTCTGTACCATTACGCCACAAGCGGCTTACCCCGGAGCAACTTTTGTGATTATTACGGAACCGATTTTCCTTTATAGGCCAGACATGTCTACAGTAGAGGATGTGAGAGTTGAGATTCTCCGACCGGATGGGAAAATTCTGGATGCAGGGCCTATTATGAGTTTCGTTGCTCAAACTGATCCTGGCCGAGTACGGTTGGCTTATACTAGCAGAACGACCGATATGCGCGGCCTTTACACGGTTATAATCACTGGCCTGCTCAGTACTCAACAAGCCAAAGCTTTCTTCTACATCATTGATATTCCGGGTGTGAACACCAACTTTGGTACTTAGGCAAGGTTCAAAATCGGGAACCTTCGCTTTACAATTCGGGTAGTCCAAC
>JACAUC010000224.1 GCA_013390945.1 Candidatus Chloroheliaceae bacterium | reverse complement strand
TAGGAGAGATTTCTAATCTCGATAACCATTTGTAGGAGAGATTTCTAATCTCGATAACCATTTGTAGGAGAGATTTCTAATCTCGATTTCTCTCGATTGGGGGGTGAATGTAATTCACCCCACTTTAATTATTCTGGCTTTTTTAGCCGTATCGCTCAACAATTACGGCAGTACCATAGGCAATTACCTCATTCATATTGGTGACCATTTCGGTAGCATCGTAGCGAATACCAAGCACCGCGTTGGCTCCCATTAAAGCGGCGTGTTCTAGCAGGCGAACAAAAGCCCTTTCACGACTCTGCTCCGCCACTTCGACGTATTCATGGATTTCACCGCCGCCCAACGTGCGGAAGGCTCCCGTAATTTGCTTGGCAAAATTAGCACTGCGTACTGTGATCCCACGTACTACCCCTAGGCTACGAACCGCTCTGTAGCCGGGTAAATCAAAAGTAGTACTGGTCATTTCACGAGCAACCATTGGAATCTGTGGATTTTCGGTCATACAATAACAGCGCGTAGAGACCACGCCCTTCAACGGGTGGTTGAGGGGGAGTAAACGCGCCCTCCTTTCAAACTTAACTAATTTGCATAAGTTAGTAGCCTCTAGCGGAACCCCCGGCTCTCGCGGAGAAAACGCTGGGCTTCGGCTAAGTCGCGCTCCTGCTTCTTCTTCTCTAGGGCGTTGCGGATAATTTGGTAAGAGACCAACAAGACAAAGGGCCACAGTATAGTAGGTAAGCCAAAGAGATTGTGAATAGCTTTCTCAAATTGTTGGAGAGCTACCAGAAGCCCGGTTTTACTCTTTTGAGACTTCGACTTGTTTTTAGTCTCTGGTTTAGTCTTCTTAACTTTTTCGTCCTTGGTGCGGTTCTTCGACACCTTGTTTGCCATAGGGTTTAAGCCTCCGATTACTTCTTGGGTGATTCGGCAGCCTTTACCGGGATTTCGTCGGCCAACGGAGCAATCGTCTTCGGTTTTCGATTGGTCAGATTCTTTAGGCTACGCCTCAGAGCTTCGCGGTTTTCAGGCTCTTTCAAGATATGCCAAGCAGGAGGAGTAACGGAGGCAAGGATAATTAGCGCAATTATAGGCAGAAGGTACTTATCTATATCAGGAATACTCGCACCCAGAAAATAGCCAGCAACAGAGACACCAACCGCCCATAAGAAACCACCAATCAGATTGTAAGAGAGGAAAGTACGATACTTCATCATACCGATACCGGCCACAATGGGAGCAAAAGTCCGCACTACCGGCACAAACCGGGCTAGAAGAATAGTCTTAGCACCATACTTCTCATAAAAATGCTGGGCGCGGGTAATATTCTTTTTCTGGAAGAAGAGCGAATCTTCTTTGGTAAAGATATGAGGGCCAACTTTTGCCCCAAACCAGTAACCAACTGAATCGCCCGTCACAGCAGCGATAAAACAAGAAATAGCCAACAGGCTTATATCAAAAAAGCCCTGTGAAGCCAAGATACCAGCGGTGAAAAGCAGGCTATCGCCCGGCAAAAAGAACCCGATTAAGAGACCCGACTCGGCGAAAATAATCGTGATGATACCAATATAACCAAAAGTTTTCAGAATTTCGGTCATATCGAATAAGCCACCACTCCCACTTTGAGCGGCCAACATTAGAGAGTTAACGACACTAAGGAACCCTGTAGAAATCAAACAAATTCTCCTGTTAGATGAAACAACCTTACTGCGAAATTAGGCTTATGGTAAGGCTTAACTTAAATAATTCCAATAACATCTTTCTTAGATATGATGCTGCTCTGGAAGCCAATCAAAGCCTTTCTATCTTAACATCTGCCTTCCCCAAATGCAACCTTTTTAACATTTCGCTAACATTTAGGGCATTAAGTTTGCGTTTAGAGCAACGCAAAAATACTATTTCAGGTGGTCTTCACCTCCCTCTTAACCACCAACAGGTGCTGTTCTTCAAAAAAAGCACCCTGATAGGTAAGCTCTAATAGCACCTCCCACTCTTCGCCAGATGGCGGGTTTGTGGCTTTGGTGATTAGGAAATGGCTCTCTTTGAACCGTTCGGGGAGCCAACGAAAATAGAGGTCGGCAGCATCAAGTTTGCGATAATTGGTTTCTGTTAGGTACTCTTCAAACGAGTAGTAGCAGTACCACGTCCAGAAGCTCGAAATCTCGCGGGGAGCCACGCCAATAGCTCTAAGATACTCGCCGCCTTTCCAAAAAGCTTCCACTTCCGCCAATCTTCCTCGTGTCCAAGCACTTGAAACCAGCAACAGGAGTAGACAGATTACCACTAGCGGGATTTTAAAGCGCAACAACTCCTCTTTCAGATAGCGTCCCAGTGCGATTAAGGCGAACGGTAGTAGTACCAAAAGGTATTCGTCCCCAATCTGGAAATAGAGCAGGTGGAATAACAACAGAAAGAGACTGGTTAAATCTAGCAAGTGCTGGTGAACGGGCCTCTCTTTCCAAGCTTGACGACAGGTAAACCTTCGGCTAAAAATAGGCCCAAATAAGATTGCGCCAGTAAAAGTAAGCAGAGTAGTGATAATGCCCCGGAAACGTCCTTCACCGAGCAGGTCAAAATTCCAAGGTAGGTAGGGCATCAACCAAGTGCCTTTTTTGATGAAACGACCATAGGCTAGGCCAAGTAGTAGATAAATAGAAGTGCCAAACTGAGCCGCATCGCCGGACTGAGCCGTCTCCAACAGTCGGAATCGCCTGAACTTGGATACCTGCCTTAGTAGGATGAGGGCTACCAAGGGCAAGCAGAAGAGGGCCAAATAGTGCAATATAGTGGCTGGTCGCCATAAGAGAAATTCCCCCAGCAATTCACCGCCTCTGGTTAAATAGTCAACCTGCCGTCCAGTGTGATATTCAGCGGCTAAGTTGGGTACCACTAACCCAGCATATAATTGTCCGGTTCCGGCTAATATTGGCAAAATCAACCCGGTTAAATAAATTCGCTTTTTACCGCCCTTGCTAAAAATCCAAGTAACCAAAAGACCCGCTACCAATGCAAGACCAAACTGCCGAGTCAAAATGGCTGCCGAAGCTGCCAGCGAGCCAACAAACATCCACCCGTAGCTTTGCCATCGAAGAGCGCGGGTATAAAGTAAGAGAGCCAGAGTTAGCAGGGTCAAGAAAGGCACATCGGTCATAAAATTAAAGCTAAAACGCAACCGTAGGGGACTAACTAACAGGCATAAAGTCAATAAACCCGCCTGCGTCTCATCTAAGCCATGTTCTCTTGCCAGATAGTAAAAGGCAATTAGCCCCACAAAAGCTAGGAAGAGGGTCGAAAAGGTTAAACTGGAAAAAGAGTAGCCACCAAAAAGAGCAAAGAGGCCACCCCAATAAACTTGGAAGGGTAGATTGGCAGAGGCCCAATCGCTTAACTTATAGCTACCAGTTTCCAACAGGTGCTGTACCATCCGGGCATAAGCCCAATCATCATCGGTGGCAGCCTCCCGCAAAGGATTGATATATAGGGCCACCAATGCAAAGAGTCCCAGACTCACTCCTAGCCAACCCTGCTTCCCAATCCACCGACCGAGCGGTTTCCCACAAATTCTTTGCATCAAATTCACCCTTGAAGCCTCTTTTTCCTCGTCCGCTTTCTCGACTTAACAACACTTGACAAGAGGGATTTTCTATGCTATTTTTTATTCAGGAAAATCCTATTCACCATAGACTATGACCACGTTTATTATAACACAAGCCGATTTGAAACTTGATTTAGCTTAAACCTGATAGTTAACCTTAACTTAATATTAGTAGGGTAGAGGTTCTAACGTTTCACCAAAGTGGAAACCCAAAGAACGTCGAAAGGGCGGTAGCATGTCCGGCGGAGGGAGCTAGAGTTGCCGGAGAAAGCAGCCCACTAAGGAGCTAAAGTTGCAATTTTCGCGCTATAGGCGGCTCATCCTCAAAAAATGGTGGCTACTGGCTTTGCTGGAAGTAATCGCGGTGGTTGCCACTAGCTATTACAGCCTCAACCAACCAATTTATTATAGTGCCAAAACCACCCTGATCTTAAATCCCGGTGTGGCTAATCCGTTAGTGCCTTACCTTGACACTAATAATACTTATGTCAACACTATGGCCGACAATTACAACTTGGTAATGAAGAGTGACCGCTTCCTAACCAACATAATCGCCCGGTTAGATTTTCCGATTTCAATGGAGGATTTGAAAAAATCCTTTAGTTCCAAACTAGCCCCCAATACACTCTTCTACTACATCAGTGCTACCGCATCCAGCCCGGAAAAAGCCCAAAAGATTGCTACTATTGTCACTCAACTCTTCCTGACGGAAGGGCTTAACCCTACTCAGCCCGGAACCGCAGAAACCGAAGATATTTTGGCCCTAACCGCCAAAAGGCAGCGCGAAGAGATCAAGGCTTTACAAACCGAGATTGAGGAACTTAATACCCGATTGCGCCAGTTGCGCTCTAGCGATCTCTCCGATCCAAAAATTAGTGAACAAACCAGACAGCTTAGCCAAGAACTTAAAGACCGCTTAGATATGCAGAGCCGACTAATTCTAGCTGTAAGTGAGTTGGAGAAAAAGGAGAGTTCGGCGGCGCATAATTCTGCCGCGCTAGTAGATGAGGCCAAATTGCCGCTCCAGCCCGAATCGAACCAACTTTGGCGTAACCTGCTCTTTGCCATTGTCACAACGCTGGCCCTAAGTATTGGCGTAATTGTTCTGCTGGATTACCTTGATTACACCGTGCGTTCTAGCGACGAACTTGCCCAACTGACCGATTGTACCATCATTGGCCTAATCCCCCTTATCCAGTCTGAACCTCCCTCCCGAACTACCACTCTTACAGGAGACATTAGCCACAAACTAGATGCCCGGCTAGTGACTACTACCGATTTTAGTTCACCCGCCTCCGAATCGTATCGCGCCCTGCGGACTAACGTCCTTTTTTCTAGCTTTATAGATAGCTCAACCACAACCGAATCCAAAACCGGGGAAAAGCCTGAAACCCACCTAAAATCGCTGCTGATTACCAGCACAGTATCTTCGGAGGGAAAATCCTTGACTGCCGCTAACCTAGCTATAACTTTTGCTCAAGCTGGAAGCAAAGTTCTCTTGGTAGATGCCGACCTGAGAAAGCCCTCTTTACACCGCCTCTTTAACCTACCCAACGAAACGGGCTTTAGCGATTTAATCCTAGCCGGGCCGGAGCAGGCGGTGAGTTTCCTCCAAAAAACCGCTATACCAGACCTGCGGTTGCTCACTGCTGGCAATTTACCGCCCAATCCCTCCGAACTACTCACCAGCCTAAAAGCGGCAGCAATAATGGCAATGCTAGAAAGGATGGCCGATTTGGTTATTTTCGATTCGCCTCCGGTCAGCCTTGTTACCGATGCGACGGTTTTGGCTAACCGGGTTGCTCAGGTCATGCTGGTAGTAGGTTGGGGCAACACTCGCCGCGATACCCTTATCACCACCATTGCCAACTTAAAGAAAGTGCGGGCAAACTTAATCGGAACCGTACTCAACCGGGTGCAGGAAGAACCCGGCAAGGGTTATCACTACTACAAAGGCTACGGATCTTAAATTTTTGCTAAAAACAAACGTCTCGTCTCAAGCGGTAGGGGCGTATTGCATACGCCCAGCACTTATGAAAGGAGCCTAAACGTGATGGAGAAAGTTTTGGTCACTGGAGGAGCGGGTTTTATTGGCTCTCACACGGTGGATTTGCTCTTGCAAAGGGGCTATCAGGTGCGGGTACTAGATGCGTTGCTACCTCCAGTACATCCGCAACCAAGGTGTCCGGCCTATTTGCCCGCCGAGGTAGAACTTATTATGGGAGATGTGCGGGATAAACGAATTTTTACCCAAGCTCTGAAAGGGGTAGATGCGGTTTTTCATTTAGCGGCTTATCAGGATTATCTGCCCGATTTCTCCCGCTTCTTTCAGATCAATTCGGTAGGTACAGCCCTGCTTTACGAGATTATCGTAGAACAAAGGCTGCCGATTCAAAAGGTAGTTTTTGCCAGTTCGCAGGCGGTCTATGGCGAAGGGTCTTACCACTGCACTTATCATGGCTTGCAATATCCCGAACTACGTTCGCGAGAACAGCTAATCCGGCGCGAGTGGGAGATTGCCTGCCCCCTCTGCCTTAATTTAATGCAGCCCTGTCCTACCGCCGAAAATCTGGTGCAGCCTCATAACTCCTACGCTATCTCAAAATATAGCCAAGAGATGATTGCCCTCAACTTGGGTCAACGTTACGACATCCCTACCGTTGGTATGCGCTACTCGATTACACAAGGCCCACGCCAAAGTTTTTCCAATGCTTATAGCGGAATCTGCCGTATCTTCACTACTCGCATGTTGGCAGGTAAAGCACCGATAGCCTATGAAGATGGGCGACAATTGCGCGATTATATTTATGTGGAAGACGTGGCTCGCGCTAATCTGCTGGTGCTAGAAGATAAGCGGGCGAATTATCAAGTATTCAACGTCGGTGGAGGAGAGGCGGTGACGGTGCTAGAATATGGGCAATTGGTGGCCCAAACGCTAGGTACACATTTGCAGCCGATAGTCGCAGGTGAATTTCGCTTTGGTGATACCCGCCATATTATCTCGGATAATGCCAAATTGTACCGCCTCGGTTGGCAACCTCAAACCACCTTGCCAGAGATTATCCAAGCTTATGTCACGTGGGCCAGCGAACAACCCAACCTAGGCGATTACTATGCTCCGGCAGAACGATATATGAAGCAGGTGGGAACCGTCTGCAAAGCTGTTTAACGTTAGATGAATCGTGGCGACACTATCTCTCTTTTAACGGGCGAATATCCACCTCAAATCGGCGGAGTTGCTGGCTATACTTACCATTTGGCTCACGCTTTGGCCCGGCAAGGTTTTCGAGTGGAGGTTATTACCCGGCAATTGAGTGCCACCGACTCAAGGCCGGGTATTTCTAGTGCGGAGCAAGTGACGGTAGCGGATATTTTGCCGCAAGGGGCTTTTGGATTAAAGGCTTGCTGGTACTTGCTCCGCCATCTGTCGGGGCGACGGTATGAACGGGTTATTTTTCAATATGTGCCGCACCTCTATGGTCGGGCCGGATTAGCACCATTGGTAGCTTTTGCACCGTTGCTCTTTCGCCTGACCGGAACAAAGGAAGTTTGCACTATGTTCCATGAAGTTATGACCAGAGAATCGGATACAATTAAAAAGCGGGTGCAGTGGTTCTTCCATATAATGCAAGCACTCCTTCTGGTCTTATTTAGCCAGAAGCTAATCACCAACAATCCAGTCAATGCCAACTTCCTAAATGGGTTAGCCCAAACTTTACGGCAAAAGAAATGTTGTAAGATTATCCCGGTTGGATCAAACATTGCCTTAACGAAAGCAACACCAGAAGAATTAGCTCGGTTGAAGTCCAGCCTAAACCTAGCCCCTGACGAACTATTGCTGATGGTCTTTAGTCCCTTTACGGTGGGCAAAGACCTTGAAAGTTGCCTTCAGGTTTTGGCTCGCTTGCCCAAAACAACTTTGGTCTGTCTAGGTGGCTCGCCTAACCCCGCACGTTGGGCGGTACTTCAAACTAGGGCGCAAAGTTTGGGCGTGGCCTGTCGGTTACGCCTTATTCCGGGGCCACTCACAGAACGCCAAATTTCGCACTGGTTACAAACAGCCGAGGTTTATTTGCATACTGCCCATGCCGGAGCATCAAGCAGAAGTACAACATTGGCGGCAGCTTTGCAACATGGTTTGGCAGTGATAGCTTATGAGGGAGCAGAGACTTCCGCTATCTTCAAAAACGGCGAAAATATTTTGCTGGTAGAGCCGGGAGATGTGTGCGGAATAATCACCCACTTGAAAAATTTGGCTCAGCAACCCGCACTACTTCAAAACCTGCGGGCTAGTGCAGTTGATCTCTATAATTCAGTAGCAAGTTGGGAAACCATTGTCCAGAGTTTTTGTAAAGCCCTTCGCTAAAGCTTTTCCTTTTAAAGAAAAGCTTTGGCAATTACGCTCCGCCGCAATTATTACAGCCGCCGCGTTATTGGTTGTGGCGATCAGCAATTTTATTGCCGGGGGAAATTTTTCGGCACTGGCTCTGCTGGCAGGTCTCTTTGGCCTATTATTGGTAGTAATTTATTGGCGAGCCGGATTTTACGGGGTGTTACTCCTGACCTTTGTGGAGGGGTTTGCCCGCAACTACTTCAATTCTCCTATGTTGCTTCTGGTCAAAGATGTGGCTCTGTTAATTATTTATCTGCGGGTCTTTGGGGAGCGTTGGTTGAAACACCAGCCCCTTTTCTATAAAGCACCTTTCAACAAAGTTTTGGCTATTTGGTTAATTGTGGCTCTGGTGCAAATTTTCAACCCCAATAGCCGCTCTATCGAGGTAGGCTTGGTAGGCTTGCGAAGTGGCTTCCTCTATCTGCCAGTGGTCTACTTAGGGCCAGAATTGATAAATTCTCCACAAGCAAGGCATTTTTTTAGCTGGTTCCTGTTGGTAGTGACACTACCCATCGCCATTTACGGCATTATCCAGTTTTATCAAGGGCCGGAAGCGTACTATGCACTAGGGCCGGGTTTCCGGCAGGCTACTTTTATCACGGTGGGCGAATTTACCACGATGGAAATTTTTCGGCCTAATAGCACTTTTAGCTGGCCTTCGCAATATGCTGCTTTTCTCTCGTTCGTCTTTCTCTTTGCTCTAGGGCAGGCTTTTCAGCCCGGCTCAAAGCTAAGATGGTTAGCTTGGGCCGAATTGCCCTTGCTGGTTTACGCCATCCTGATCGAGGGGCAGCGCACCGATTTTATTCTGTTGCCCTTGGCGGTGTTGGGCATCTTCTTGGCGATTGGGCGTTTTAAGCGGAGTTTACCAATGTTGCTACCCTTGTTACTAGGAGTAATACTGGTCTTGAATACTACGGCGGGTTCAATCTTTCTGGATCGCTTCTCTACTCTCAGCCAAAACAAAGATGAAGTGATCTTTACCCGTCTTGCCGCCGGTTGGGGCAATACCCTCAATGGCCTAACGCTTTCGCCTATTGGGGTAGGCACAGGTATGGCTACTCTCGGCGCACAATATGTCAACGAGAGTATCCCCTACTTTTTCGAGGGCTACTACGGCAAAATTGCGGCGGAGTTAGGCTGGATCGGGCTGGCGGTCTACCTGCTCTTGCTATTCGTAATCGGCAAATTTATGCTCCAAAGCTTTCGGAAATTGCCAACCGTCAGTGAAAAGTGGCAGGTCTTGCCTTTGATAGCCTTTCTCTTTTTGGCCTATTACAAAAATTTTACCAGCAATTACTTAGATTTAGCCGTCGTCAACCTCCTTTTCTGGTTTTCGATTGGCTACGTCTTTAAGGAGAGTAACTAGGGCTGCTGCAAAGTCGGAGAGCTATCCAATCTGGCAAGAGTAATGGTATGTGAAAATCAACTGGCGGAGCAGCATCCTACAATCTTGTGCATAAGATAAAGCTGATAGGTAGGCTAAATTAGTTTTCCATAACCGTATTCTAGCCAGAAGGCCAAAATCTTGTAGGATGCTGCTCCGTCAGTTGATCTTGACATACATCCGGTCT
>JACAUC010000223.1 GCA_013390945.1 Candidatus Chloroheliaceae bacterium | reverse complement strand
GTACCCGACCGTCCCGTCCCGAGTACCCGACCGTCCCGTCCCGAGTACCCGACCGTCCCGTCCCGAGTACCCGACCGCTCCGAGTACCACAGTAGGCAATCTGGTTGGTGGTTGCTTGTTAACATTCGTGGTAGTGGTAGGGTTAGGATTATCCATAGCCGCTATTTTCCGACCTAACTTAAATATCTCAGATTCTATGGGATCTGTTGCTGCTGTCGCTTACCCTAGTCCTACCAAGAGGGAACCTACCCCAACTCCAACCCCCTTCCCTTCCAAGGGGGTTATATCTGGTAAGATTGGTGAGACTTTGGAGAGCAGTGATTATTCCCTGTTAGTGGATACATGTGAGGTTTCTAAAGCAGGTTATAAGACTTCAATATCTACACCTAAACCAGGCAATGTAATATTTTCATGCCAAGTCACTATAGTTAGCAAAGTAGCTAAGGGCGTAAGTTCTAACGGGTTGTACGCCAGCGTTAGAAACCGAGATGGGCAAGAATACGGGGTAACTTCAACTATGATGCTGGGTTATAAAGAACCTACTTTACCCGGTATAAATGATTTGGGTGTCGGAGATAGAGCTAAGGGTTGGGTTAGCTATGAAGTTCCAGAGTCCGAAGTAAAGTCTATGACTTTCTGGTATCAGGGTCTATTCTCCCCATTACAATTCAAAGTCACTTTATACTAAACTGTAAGGCTAAATCAACTATTTTAAAACCTGACAGTCCACCATCCTTGGGGACTGTCAGCAAAAATTCATCCGACCCGACCCAGAGGATTGCCTTTACTGGAGAAGCAGTTGGATAAAGTACCCGGCAACGATCTGTTGCCCTGTCCCAAAGCCGGGCCGTATTATCATCGGAGCCAGTGAGGATAGTGCGACCATCGGGGCTGAACGCCACACTCCACACCACAGGGGAATGTCCCTCAAAGGCGCGAATAAAGGTCTGGTCTTCCGCGCCTACTGGGTGTAGTAACCGCAATGATGGAGGTAGCGGCCCTCCATATTCATCCTCAAGCTCTTTTATCTGCACGTTGGCATTTTCTAGCTCCAGTTTTAGTCCCGCGCGTTGGGTAGAACTGGAGCTAACAGCAAACTTATGCTCTATATCCCCCTTTAATTGGTAGGCATCTTCCAAAAGCTGTTCAATTTGTTGACGACGCAATTCAGAAGGTGGCATAGTCAAACCTCCAGCTTGAATTTAGGGCTAATTTTAAAGATATTTCAAAGTTGAAACCTACTTTAGACCGCCTTCGGAATAGAGAATCTGGATAATCGTGTTTATCTGCTGACGTAGGCTCGGATTGGATTCGATTTCCCGTTCCATTTTGTCAATCCCGTGCATTACAGTGGTATGATCGCGACCACCTAATTCTTGCCCGATTTCTACTAGGCTTACCTCGGTCTGTTCCCGAATGATATACATTGCAATTTGGCGCGGCAAGACAATATCTTGGCTCCGGCTCCGCCCTCGTAGCTCCTTCTGATCCACGCTGAAAAATTGGCCCACTTGCTCTACAATTCGAGCGGGTGTTACCATCTTCTTGCGGGAATTGAGCATTAGGTCATTGAGTGCTTGGGCCGCTTGTTCCACCGAAAGAGTAGCGTGATTGTGTAGGGCAAAGGCTACGACTCTGGTTAACGCTCCTTCCAGTTCCCGAATATTGCTCTGGTTATATTTGTGGGCAATAAATTCCAGCACATCGTAAGGCACGTTGATGTCCTGATAATCCGCTTTAGCCTTGAGAATAGCCAACCGCATCTCATAATCGGGTGGCTGAATATCACAGGTTAAGCCGCCCTCAAAGCGAGAGCGCAGACGTTCTTCCAAGACTAACATTGCTCTAGGGGGACGGTCTGAACTGATAATAACCTGCTTATTGGCTTCCACCAAACTATTAAAAGTGTGAAAAAACTCTTCTTGGGTAGTGTTTTTACCCGCGATAAATTGAATGTCGTCAATCATCAAAAGATCAATGGTACGGTAGCGCGAGCGAAAATCTTCCATCCGGCCTTCTTTGATACTATTTACCAAATCATTAGTAAATTTTTCGCTGGAGACATAAAGGACATTCAATTGAGGTCGCCGCCTCAGTGCCTCATGACCAATGGCGTGTAATAAGTGGGTTTTGCCCAAACCTACTTGCCCATAGATGAAGAGCGGGTTATAGGAATAGCCAGGCATCTCGGCCACTCGTTTAGCCGCCGCCGTCGCCACCCGATTACTGCTGCCCTCGACATATTTGTCAAAGACATAGCGCGGATTGAGGCCCGAACCATTGCGCGAAAGTGGATCGTAGCCATAGCCACCCGGCCCGAACTCATTACCGTTCGAGAGATTCGGTTGGTAGGTATAATCGTTGCGGGTTTCAGCTAGATCATTACCTCTAGTGGCTTCGTTATTGTAATAATCGCCCGCTCCGGTTGGGTTGTAATTACCCGCATTACTATTATTACTATTATTAGAAGCATTATTCCAACTGCGGGTCTTTGGTTCGCTGGGGCGGGATTGCTGGTTAGAGGTTGCTCTTCCATTGTTTATTCCGCCATAGCTATTTCGTTTCAGTGGCCCGTTTGTGGCTGGAGCAGCCCTCCCTCTGGTTGGTGGGGGTGATTGGGCTGGCGGTAGCTCTTCAAAGAACTGCGATTGGGCCGGTTGGTCAACCGTAAAATAGACCTCAAGCTGTTCTCCAACTACTCTGATTAGAGCTTGCTGGATAATATCCCCATATTCTGATTCTAGCCGCCGTTTGGCGAAAGAGCTAGGAGCGGACATAAAGGCTCGGCCTCCCCGCAACTCCAACAAAGAGAGGTTCTTGATCCACGAGTCATAGTCGGCCCGAACCATTTGGCCTTGCAAGTCGCGCAATGCTGTCTGCCAGATCTGCCTAGTCTCTGCTGCTTGATCGTTTCGCTCCAGATTGTTTGGGCGAGAATCTTGAAGAGACCGTGCGGCAGGATCTTTAGGATTTTCGTTTTCTTCCATAACGAAAACTCTCCAACAAATAAATTTTTACTACATTTTGGTCTCAAAGATAGACCAGAAAAACTTGATTGAGTTTGGACTAACGCCGAACCTCGGCTTCATCCTTATTTACCACTCTTTTAAATTTGGGTTCAAACTCCGAAAAAATTCGCCGGATTTAACTAGCTAAGCACTGCACATAGGGGTGTACAAACTCTTTAATCCGAAGCACCTAGTTTTTGTTAATCTTGTCCCTTTCGCTCTGGTACTACCCTTAGACAAAATGGTGGTATTTGGATAATAACAGCAATCCACCAAATAATCAAGTAGGAAAGAGCCAGTTTCTTATAAGTTTTACTTATAGATTAAGCTAATTCATGAGTTTAACCCCTGCTTTTTTCCACCGCTTTCCACCAATTTGTGAACAAAGTTATCAACTTTTCCACATTACGCTAAGTAAAAAAAAGTTAATCTTATTGCCAAGCAAATTTGGTGAAATTCAGGCTCCATCAGAGGTTTTTTATACACCTTTATCCACAAAATGTGGTTTAATCGCCTGATCTACTTCATCCACATTTTGTGGAGTCTTGTGTATAAATCACCATATTTAGTAGATACCTGTTAAATTCCTGAAAAGTAATCCACCGTTATCCACATTATGTTGAATACTTTATCTACCTGACAATTCCGCCTGAACTTTGGCGAAGGTGACTTTTAAGGAAGAAATGTGGATAAACTTGTTGATAAACGGGTACTTATCCACCGCTATCCACAAATTTGTGTAAACATTTCTAAAGTGCCTCGGCTTTAGGGCGAAAATAGCCCCAAAATCCGTATCTTCTCAATTGGTAGGGGTTTATTGAATAAACCCCCTTGTAGGCTGGCCTCACATTGGGCGTATGCAATTTGGGCGTATGCAATACGCCCCCTACCCCGAAATTATTGAGATGATACAAAAATCCTATCGGTTTTGGCTATTTAGCCGCCTTTCTCAGGCTCCAACGGGCCGGAAGCTTGAACCCACGATAAAATACCCACCATTCCGCCATCAACACTAGAATGGCCCCTAATGCTATCGGCCACCAAAACTCTCGTTCGCTGTTAACTTTGGCCGTGCTAGGCTGAGTGACGGTTCCCTGCAAGCCCAAGTCGTCTAGCGGTTTAATATTGCTGGCAAGAGGACTGAAGAGGTTTACCACAAAATTATCGGTGACAAGCGTGGCTCGCGTTGTGGCGGTTGCCGGGAGGTTTAGGCGGCGGGTTAGGGTATAGACCCCGGTGAACTGGGTATCGGTGAAGGAAGCAATGCCTTTATTTTGGGTCAGGGTTTGCGCTCCGCCTTGGGGAGGCTGGACGCTCAATTGTTCGGTTGGGCTACCTGCCGTAAAGCTGATAGGTTCCCCCGGATTAAGTTCCGTCACCTGATCGAGCGCACCCTGCGGTTGTAGCCAACTCAGGATATTTATCAATAAGATCGGCCACGAGACCTTTACACCGAGATCGCTATCGTGAAGATCAAAGGCTAAGCCCAGCACTCGTTGCCCTTGTGGGTCGCCCGCAAAGATCAAGGCTGCCCCGGAACTATCCGCCGCTACTACCCGCGCCCATTCTGGCAGAGTATACTTTTGGGCTTTGCTAAGTGCCACATCGCTCAAATCGGTGTAGCGCAAAATCGGGTCGGTTTGTTCTAGTCGGGCAAAAGTGGGTAAATTAATCGTGCCACTACTAGGCAAGAAGGGCGTATTGGGCGCATTTATCAAGAGCAAGCTATTGATCGGTAAACTAGTGGGCATAAACGAATCGAGGATCATCAGGTTATAGCTCTCTTTGCTTTTAAGCGGCTCGTATTCGTCTGGACTGATTTTAGTTAGCTTATAATTTGGCAGACGGCTTAGGATGGTCTCCAAGAAAGTGTTGCCGGGCGTTACCAAGAGTACCCGTTGGGGAGTGCCAGCGTTGCGAATAGTCCAAGCCTCGTTATCGAGGGCTAAGAAATCCTGACTGTTGCCGACGGGCTTGAGCCGGGCATCTACTAAGCGGGTGGTTAGCGGCAAGTCGGTGAGGGTTAAATCGGCCTTCTCGCCGCCCCCGATTTGAATTTCACGGGTATCAAACGATTTCCCATCTACCAAGACCTGCAACTGGATGCGGGCCGGAGTGGTGGAGTAGTTATTTAGCCCGATAAAGAGTTGGGGGCCACCGCCGCTCTCGCGCAGTCGAAGGGCCGTGATCGCTTGATTAGCATCGGACTGGCCGACTTTGAGCAGTTTGAGACGGGCCTTTAGTGGGGGTAAGTCCTCGTCACGGGCAAAAGCACCACTACTGGCAAAGACGACGGTGGTGCCGGGGGTGCGGTCGGCGGAAGCCGCCGCTAGAATCAAAGCGGCCCTCGCGTTGGCTGGCTCATTGCTCACTTTCGCCCGGTCGAGGGCGGCATTTAACTCGTTTTTGTTGGTGGAGTTGCTGGTCAGCACTTCGGGAAAAGAACGCATTAGCACAATCGTCATCTGATCGTTACCGCCCATACCACTAATGATAGATTTTACCTCTTCTTTGGCTTTAGTAAAGCGGTTGGGGGCTACATCGGTGGCTTGCATCCCGGCGGAACCATCTAGCAAGACAATAATATTGCCCGTAGCCTGTGCTTCCGAGGCATAGAAGGGGCGACCCAAGACTAGCACCAAGAGCAAGAGTAAGAGTAATTGGAGAAAGAGCAGCCAATTTTTCTGTAATTTTTGCCAAGGCGCGTTGGCCTGTTTATCCTCAATTACCTTGCGCCACAGAAAGTTGCTAGAGACGGTCAACTCCTCGCGCCGTACTTTCAGCAGGTAAAAGATAATAATCGGTAGTGCTAAGGCCAATAATCCCAGCGCGAACGGAAACAACAAACCCATAAGATAACTTCCTTATATTTAAGTAACGAGACCTCTTCGCCGTAAATAGTGCAGTACTAAATCCTCGAACGGAGTAGAAGTCTCCACGTGGATATAATTGATAGCTCGGCGTTGTGAAAATTCGACTAGTTCGTGTTGCCAAGCCTGGAACTCCTGTCGGTATAAGTCGAGGGCTTTTTGGTTTATGCTTACATCTTGGCTTTCGCCCGTTTCACTATCCACCAACTTGAAGTCGCCGCGCAAGGTTGGGTTTACTTCGTCGGGCGAAAGGACGTGTAGCAAAGTAATTTCATGCCCGGCGGCTTGTAGGGCTTTGAGACCCTCAAAGCAACCCTCCGGCGCAAAGAGATCGGAGATCAAAAAGAGTAGCCCCGGATGGCGGGTCTGGTTGGCATAAGCCCGCAGCGTGGCATTGAGGTTAGTCCCTGCCCCGCTACTCAAATCTTCGACAAAGCGGATCACGCGCAGCGTTTGGTTTTTGCCGCGCGTTAAAGGTAGACGTGGTTCGTTAGTACCCCCTTTGGCATTTAGACCTGAGATAGTCACCCTATCCATAGCGGCGAGGGCCATATAAGCTAGGGCGGCGGTAGTTTTTTTGCTGTAGAGCAGTTTATTCAAATGTGGGCCACCAGTGGAGCCACCAGTGGCTCCACCCATCTCAGTAAAAACCTCCGGAGCCCCGCTCCAGTCCATTGAGCGGCTGCAATCTAGCAGAAGATGTAGGGTCAGTTCTTCTTCTTCCTCAAAGAGTTTTAGGAAGACCTTTTCCAGTCGGGCGTAAATATTCCAGTCTACTTGCCGCAGGTCATCGCCGGGCGTATAGTTGCGGTAGTCGGCAAACTCTACCGACGTACCACGTTTAAGGCTGCGCCGCTCTCCCTTTAGGCTCCCTACGCGCACCCGCTTGCTGACGAGGGTTAGTCGGTCTATCTTTCGTAAAAACTCTTCATCCAATAATCTAGCCATAATTTTATCGTTTCTCGTATTTCAATAATTCTATGAGAAGGTTGCTCTATTTCTTGGCAAGACTCTTTTCCAATTGTTCAATCCCGGCTGTCAACTGAGTGTCGCGCCCGGCTACTAGATCAGCGATACTAAGCTCTATTTCTAGGTCGGGTGGAACCCCGCTTCCGTTGAGTTTAGCTCCGCCCTTTGATTCATATTCATCAATCGTCACGCTGATAGCACTTCCATCGCCTAGCGGATAGGCGGCGGTATGACCCAAAGCCCCGGCGCTCTTTTCGCCAATCACCATACCCAAGTGAAAATCATGGACGGCGAGGGCTAGAAATTCGCTGCTGCTGGCACTCCCCTCGTTTATCAAAAGTACTAGCGGTAGGATGGGGTTAAAGGGTTGCCCTTTGTATTCCGCAGGTACACCATCGTTGCTGACCTTGAGCGGATCCCGTTGGTTGCGATCTAAGGTATAGCCCATTATTTCTCCGCCCGGCACAAAGCGTCCCACCACTTGATCCACGCTGACTCCGCCTGGATTATTTCGGACATCCAGAACCCAACTATTCGCGCCCTGTTTTTGCAAGTCGAGTAGGGCGTTATTGATCTCTTCGGCCACATCGGTAAAGAACTCGCGTATCGCCACATACCCCACGTGTCCATTTATCAGGCGATATTCGACGGTTGGGATAACGTAGCGTTGTTTGGTAATCGAAAAGGTTAAAAGCTCCGTTTGACCTAGGCGGTTAATGATAAAAGTATGCGGTTCGTCGGTTTGGGATTTACGTAATGACTGCCAATTTCTGCTGTTTATTACCACATCGTCGTAGCGGACTAGTTGATCTCCCGCCTTTAGTCCGGCTTTATCGGCGGGGCTACCCGCCACCACCCTCATTACGTAGGCTTTATCCTCATCAATGCTAACCAAGACTCCAAAGCCGGTGGAAGAATTATCCCCTTGCAAAAGGTGTTGGCGATTCTCGTAGCCGATGTTATCCAGAAAATAGGTATGCTCATCGCCCACTGTTTCGGCGATAGCGTTTACTAGCCGATAGGCCAACTGGTGCTTGGGATATTTAAGACCTTTGGCTAAAGCCTCGTCCACCATTTTATTATAGCCATCTTTAAATAGGTTCCAATTGGTCTCCGCATTTTGACCAAAATCTAAGGTTGGTGGGGCTAACCCGGTGACGAAGCCCAATTCTGCCAGCCCTGCTTTTAGTAATTGGGCCGTATTTGGCTCTTTATAAAGATACTTTAGCAGGGCATCGTAGGCGGCTTGCACCAGTTTTAGCTCGTCTTCTTTATTTATCTTTTCGGTGCTGCCGCTAGGCGTGGGTGTCAGCGTTGGGCCGGGGGTGGGGGTGGCAGTACGGAGCCGGGTTCCAGTTGGATTTGAGCTTTGAGGAGTAAGTGAAGCCTTATTTAGTACTATTGTAATTGGCGGCAACCCAACCGCCGGTGTCACTGGCCCCACCGTCAGTGCCACGCTAGTTGCGGCGTTGTTGCTACCACAAGCCGAGAGTGTTAGGCTTAATAGTAGAAAGGCCAGCAGCAGTGCTGGTCCATAGCGTCTATTTTTAGAAATGTTATGAACCCCCCCCCATGCTTATTTTTTGCTGGCCCCACCGCGCTCGTCTGGCACGGCTTTAAGTATTTCATCTACCACTTTGTCGGTAGTAATCCCCTCGGCTTCCCCCTCAAAATTCAAGATCAGGCGATGGCGAAGGGCTTCATGTGCGACGGAGCGAATATCATCAAAAGCGACGTTGTAGCGGCCCTCCATAAGGGCTACGATTTTGGAAGCTAGGATCAGTGCTTGGGCTCCGCGAGGACTAGCCCCAAACCGGATATATTGCCGGGTGATAGGTGGTGCTTCGACATTCTCCGGGTGGGTTGCTAGAATAAGCCGGGCGGCATAGTTGGTCACATGGGTGGCGGCGGGTACCTGACGGGCCAATTCGCCCATCGCCTGAATCTTGGCTCCATCCACGATTTTGCCAATACGGGCGTTTGTGCCGCTAGTGGTGCGGGTCAAGATTTGCATCAGGTCTTCTTCTTTGGGAAAGCCTACCGTCAGTTTGAAAAAGAAGCGGTCTAATTGTGCTTCGGGAAGCGGATAAGTTCCCTCCATGTCAATCGGGTTTTGGGTTGCCAAGACAAAGAAGGGCCGCTCTACCCGATAACTGCGATTAGCCACCGTGACGGTCTTTTCCTGCATTGCCTCCAGCAAAGCCGATTGCGTTTTGGGGGTGGCCCGGTTAATTTCGTCGGCCAATAATAGATTGGCGAAAATTGGGCCGGGCTGGAAGCGGAATTGCCTGCCTCCCTGTGGGTCGTCAATCAAAATATTAGTACCGACAATATCGGCAGGCATCAGGTCGGGGGTGAATTGGATGCGGCTGAAATGGAGTTCTAATACCTCGGCCAGAGTACGTACCAGCACGGTTTTACCCAAGCCCGGCACACCCTCCAACAAGACATGACCACCAGCAATAATGCTAATCATCACGTTACGTAAGACGGTTTCCTGACCCACAATCACCTTACCTACTTCCGCCTCGATGCGGCTGGTGACTTGGCGAAATTCTTCGGGGGTTATACTGGGAGGTGCTACCGTTACCATAATTCTATCCTTCTAATTTTAACCACTTGCTTAATATTTTCGTATCTCAATAATTCGTGGTAGGGGCGTATTGCATACGCCCGAAATGGGCCATCCTACGGCGGGTTTATGCAATAAACCCCTACCTACGGCGGGTTTATGCAATAAAC
>JACAUC010000222.1 GCA_013390945.1 Candidatus Chloroheliaceae bacterium | reverse complement strand
ATCCCTCCGACAAAGAGGGTGTGATGCAAAGTCGGGATTGGTCGGGATTAGAAATTCCTCCGACAAATTTGAGATTAGATGTGATACATTACGGATGAATTGCGAGAGTTGTAGCGTTCGCAAAGATCTTCAAGGCTGGTACTTTTTAGAATCCGAATGGTCTCTTTTTCGACTTCTTCCCAAACTGGATTTAGCACTTCATCCACCGGAGCAGATTTATCACCTTTCAATTCGTTGGCGTAGTCTACGGGAGTTAAGGGTCCCTCTAGTACAAAAACAGCATCAAAGAGCGTAATCTGACGCGGTGGTTGGGCTAGTACATGACCGCCCTGTGGTCCTCGTAAGCTATTAATCAGTCCGGCTTTACGCAAAATAATCAAAAGCTGATTGAGATAATCTTCTGCGACACTTTGCGCCTCCGCAATTTCCCGGCTCCGTCGGGGGCGGCTATCATAGTGTTGCGCTAAGTCAAAGAGCGCCCGTATGCCATATTCACCTTTGCTCGAAATCTTCATCGTTTATCCTTTAATTTAAGTGTGGGAAGAAGGGACTTGTAGCCAGCCTTTGCTACAAGTCCGGTTAATTAGGTTCTTAAAGCTGTAAGGCTTCACGTACATCCGCAAATAGCACGGTGCTAAGGTAACGTTCGCCAGTGTCGGGCAGGATTACCACAATATTTTTCCCGGCATTTTCAGGACGTTTGGCAACCTTGATGGCGGCGGCGGCAGCAGCACCACAGCTAATACCTACCAGCAAACCCTCCTGTTTTATAATGTTGCGGGCGGTTTCAATGGCTTCCTCGTTAGTTACCTGTATCACTTCGTCTACTAGGTTTAAGTCTAGCACGTCCGGTATAAAACCTGCGCCAATACCCTGAATCTTGTGAGGGCTGGGCTTGCCGCCACTAAGTACGGGACTGGCAGTGGGCTCGACTGCAATTACTTTGAGGCCCGGTTTGAGTGCTTTCAGTGCTTGGGCAATGCCTGTGATGGTGCCTCCAGTACCTACGCCACCTACCACAATATCCACCTCGCCATCGGTGTCATCCCAAATTTCAAGGGCGGTGGTGTTGCGATGAAATTCAGGGTTAGCCGGGTTTTTGAACTGTTGCGGTGTCCAGCCATTAGGAGTATTTGCCAATAATTCTGCCGCCTTGCGAATGGCTCCGCTCATACCCTCCGAGCCGGGTGTTAGTACCAAGTCTGCGCCATAGCCTTTGAGCAAGAGGCGACGCTCAATGCTCATGGTGTCGGGCATAACCAGTTGTAGTTTGTAACCTTTAACCGCTGCCACCCAAGCCAAAGCAATGCCAGTGTTGCCACTCGTCGGTTCGATTATAACGGTATCTTTGTTTAGAATGCCTTGCCGTTCGGCATCTTCAATCATACCTACCCCGATGCGACATTTTACGGAGAAACCGGGATTAAAGGCTTCTAGCTTGGCGATGACGTTAGCCACTGCCCCTTGCGTCACTTTGTTGAGCCTTACTAGTGGAGTATTACCCACCAATTCTACGGCAGTGTTGGCAATTTTTGGCCGATGGCGGCGACGTGCCTTTGCTTCCTGACTCTCTTCTGTTGTACTCATACCTGCACCTTCCCTTTGGTTTGTCTACTCTATATATTTATGGTAGGGCCGCCTCAGACCCTCACCCTAGATTCTCGATAAAAGTGATATACTATACCCATTATAGTAATGTTTGTTAAGAATGTCAATAAACATTTGAACCAAGTTAGGGCTGTTGCAAAGTTGGAGAGCTATCTAATCTGGCAAGAGTAGTGGTATGTGAAAATCAACTGGCGGCACAACCAGTTGACCCAGTTGGCGCAGCATCCTACAATCTTGGCCTAAGAGAAACCAGTTTACAAGCAGATAGGTAGGCTAAACCAGTTTACAAATAGTTTTCCATAACCACATTCTAGTCGGAAGGCCAAAATTTGTAGGATGCTGCTCCGCCAGTTGATCTTGACCTATCTTAAAATTCTGAAAATTTGCTGGTAGATGGAGAGACGTTTGCCGAAAAGACTATAAGCTTTCTTAACCATTTGGATTAATTCGGGCTGGTAACAGGGGCTAAAAAGATCTGCTATAATCACCGCATTGGATAGTAGTAATACTTCGTCTTGTTTTGAATGAAAAAAATGTGTTAATTTAGCTAGAAAGTGGCTTGTCCTTTATCCACGAAATAGGGCAAACCACCAGAGGATAGTTTAAGCCATGCTCTATTGTGTTGAGCTTTTGCCCCGGCCCATTAGTGGCCCGATTGCTTCCCCCTCCGAACCAACTGTTTCTGAGAGTGGTGATCCTGACCGGATAGTCGCCGAAGCAGCGGCATATTTCAAGCTCTCGGCCTCTGCCCTTCAATTGGAACGGCGTGTACTCTACTTGCTTGAATTTGATAATCTGCTTCCCGCCGACGAGATAAGAGCGGCTCTTCAGATTGCCACGCCCCGCCTTTTTGCCGATATGGTGGCAGAAACAGCTAATAGTGGTTCCTCCCTAGAAATTTTTGAGGCCAGCCGTCCGCAGAGTGCCAACCTCTTTAATATCCTGACGGTCTTTCGGCCTGGCGTTACCGATGCAGTGGGTGAAAGTGTTCGGCGTGGCTATCGCTGGCTAACCGATCAGGGCTCAAAATTACCAGAGCTAGGTCGAGTACGTACTGCCACGCTCTACCGCTTGAGCTTATCCCATGAAGAGCAAACCGAGGTGGCTGAAATAGCCGCGTTTGTGCGGAGCCACTTGGTTAATGAACTGGTGCAGGAATTTGTGGTTTATGGGGCGCAGGAATATAACGAGCAAGCTTTGGCGGACTTCCTCAAGCAGCTTTTTAGCCCTAGTCTCGCTGCACAGGGTCAGGTACGAACCATTGCCCTACGGGAGGCCAATGAGACCGAGTTACTCAGGCTCTCCAATGAGGGGCTATTGGCTCTCGACTTAATTGAAATGCAGGTTATCCAAAGTTACTTTCAGGAAGAAGGGCGCGACCCAACCGATGTTGAATTGGAAACGCTGGCCCAGACTTGGAGCGAACACTGTATCCACAAGACCTTTAAGGCCCGGATTAATTATGTAGAATCTAGTTGGGACGGTCACGAAACCCGCAACGCGATAGTGGATGGCCTCTTTAAAACTTGCATTGTAGAACCCACCGAAAAACTGGCAAAACCTTGGGTAACCTCCGTCTTTAGCGATAATGCTGGAATTATCGGCTTTGACCGTAACTATGAAGTCTCTTTTAAGGTAGAGACCCACAACCACCCTAGTGCTTTGGAACCTTTTGGCGGAGCCAATACTGGCTTGGGCGGCGTAATTCGGGATGTTATGGCAGTTTCGGCTAAGCCCATTGCCGCCACCGACATCTTTTGCTTTGGCCCGCCCGATACGCCTCCCGAAAACGTACCACCAGAGGTTTTGCCTCCCGACCGTATCTTCCGGGGAGTGGTGGATGGGGTGCGCGACTATGGCAATAAGATGGGTATCCCGACCGTTAATGGAGCCGTCTTATTTGACCGGGGCTATCTAGCAAATCCGCTGGTCTTCTGTGGCACGGTGGGCTTGGCTCCGCGTGGTTCCCATCCGCGCAATGTTCAGACCGGCGACCGCATTGTGGTGTTAGGCGGGCGTACCGGGCGAGATGGAGTACATGGGGCCACGTTCAGTTCCATTGAGTTGGGTGGTACTCACCCTGAACAGAAACTGGGCAGTGTGGTTCAAATCGGCAACCCGATTGAAGAGAAGAAGACCCTTGATCTACTTTTGAAGGCTCGCGATAAGAGACTCTACACTGCTATTACCGACTGTGGGGCGGGTGGTCTCTCCTCCGCCATCGGCGAGATGGGTGAGCAGACGGGGGCGCAGGTAGAACTGGAACGAGTGCCGCTCAAATATGAGGGGCTGGAACCCTGGGAAATTTGGGTAAGTGAAGCGCAAGAACGGATGGTGTTGGCGGTAGCACCAGACAAGTTACCTGCCCTGCTAGAGTTATGCAAAATTGAAGATGTGGAAGCCACCGATTTGGGCGAATTTACCAATGATGGCTTGCTGACCCTCAATTATGCTGGGCAACGGGTGGGGCAACTCAAAATGACCTTTTTGCACAAGGGTGTACCGCGCCGGGAACTTTCGGCCCGCTGGCGGGCTCCTGAACCGCGCCCCCTCAATCGTCGCGCCCACTACGAACACCACCGCCCTTACTTAGGTTACTCCATTGTACTTGAGCGCATCCTCGCCGATCCAAACGTCTCTAGCAAGGAGTCCGTCATCCGGGTTTACGACTATGAAGTGCAGGGAAATACGGTAGTCAAGCCTCTAGTGGGAGTCCACAATGATGGTCCAAGCGATGCCACTGTCCTAAAACCTTTTCCCGATTCTGTGCGTGGTTTAGTTATCAGCAATGGTATTAACCCGCGCTATGGCTTGCTGGATCCTTACCATATGGCGGCTTGCGCCATAGACGAAGCGATTCGCAATGCGGTAGCGGTGGGAGCCAATTTGGAACGTATGGCTCTCTTGGATAATTTTTGCTGGGGCAATCCAAAAGTGCCGGAGCGGTTGGGCGAATTGGTACGGGCGGCAGAAGCTTGCCGCGACTACGCTTGGGATTTTGGCCTACCCTTTATCAGTGGCAAGGATAGCCTAAATAACGAATACCGCGACCCGGCGACCGGGCAGCGTCTTCCCATTCCCGGCACCTTGCTTATCTCGGCCATCGCCGTAATGGAAGATGTAAGCAAGGCGGTTACACTAGACCTGAAGCAACCCGGCAACCTGATTTATATCATTGGACGTACCCGACCTGAACTTGGCGGAGGCTATTATGCCAAATATCACGGTCAAATTGAGGGGGACGTGCCGACGGTGCAGGCGGGTTCAGCCCTGCGGGGTTTTCGCGCTCTGAACAAGGCGATTAAGGCCGGGCTGTACGCAGTTGCCACGACCTCTCCGAGGGTGGCCTCGCGGTAGCCGCCGCAGAAATGGCTTTTAGCGGTGGGTTGGGCATAAGATTAGACCTGCTCAAGATGCCCTATGAAGGGGCTAAGGTAGACCGCACCAACGCGGCGTTGCTCTTTAGCGAAACGCCCTCGCGCTTCTTAGTAGAGGTGGAACCTTCGCACCGAGAAGAGTTTGAGAACGCCCTTCGCAATGCCACTTCCGCTTGCATTGGTACGGTGATTGCCGATGATGAGATGTATGTGGGCGGTCTTTCCAGTGCCACCGTTCTGCGGGTGCGGGTCTCCGAGCTAAAAGCCGCTTGGCAGACACCGCTAATTTAGTTGCGGGGATATTAGAGGCGGGGACTACTCTCCGCCTCTAATATCAAGATAGATTTTGCCGATGTTGGAGTACATGATAGTTTTTCGATTACAGAATAAAGGCCAAAAGGCCAGCGAATTTAGGGAAATAGAAAAGGCCGATTGCATTATCGGCCTTTTGCATAATGGGTAGTAGCAAGTAAAATAATGGAAAAGCTGGAGCTATAAAGCTACTCAATTCTCAAGCAGCACTGTTATTATAGCTTCTAAATATTCTAAAATTTAGACGGTAGTCCGCGATAAGGCTGATGATTACTATAGTAACCTGTAGTTCTGGCGGTAAAAGCGTCTAAAATGGTCAGGTTTTGGTTTGCTTTAGCACTTCTTTTTGTTTTCTCCTGACAGCTATACTTTAACAGTTAAAGATTACGCTATCAATGCGTCCGTATGAAGCTTTGATGAAGCTTGCTTTTTTTGTTTTGAATCCGTCACAGAGGAAAGAAATAGCACCCCTGGCTAAAACAAGTTAGCCTCGTTATAGTATAATTAGACTAGAAAGCCAAACAGGGTAAGATGTAGTATAATCAAGTTGGTGCTTAGACTATAATATAGAAGCAAGATGATTGAGCAAATATTAAAACGCTGACCGAAAAATGGCAAAAACTTATCGAACTAATCAGGCGGGTAAGGGAGGACGATTAAAAATGACAGAAACCCAGATAGAATTAGTAAATAGAAAAAGTAGCCTGTTAGCGCAACTCAAAGAGACTAACCAAAAAATCTTAACTTCGCAAGACCCTGTGGAATTAGAGTGGCTGAATACTGAGGCCGAAGGTTATACAAAACACCTTGAAGAAATCCAGAAAATTTTGTCTGAATTAGTAGAAGAGTGCCAGCATTTAAAATATACATGGGTTAGTGCAATACCACTTTTCGCTTTAGTGAGGTGAGTAGGCAATTGATATATAATTATGTAAAGGAAGATAGGTGGCTTTTGAAAAATGAATATTGAAGCAACATTAGCCCTTTTTACATCTCTTTTTCCAGAACAGGGTTTGAAGGAGACTCGCAGCATTACTACGAGTGGCTATCCCGGTCTACTGGATGATTGTTATGGGTTGTTTGAAGCTTATTGCACCGATCCCAAATGTAATTGTCGTCGAGTAATGCTGAACGTAGTTAGTCTTTATCATCCTGAACGTTACAATACTCAATATCTAGCCTCCATTAGCTACGGCTTTGATAGGAAGGAAGAGATGGCCGGGCCGTTTCTCGACGAATTAAACCCGCAAAGCCCGCTTGCCAAAGCCTTGCTCAGCATGGTGGAAGAGTTAGTTCTATCTGACCCCGCCTATATAGCTCGCTTGGAAGCACACTATAAACAGGTTAAGCAGTCCAGTCGCCCACTACGTTCGGGTGCTAATTATGGTAGTAACCCACTTAAACAATTTGGCAACCAAAGAGTCACAGGAAAAAAGCCCAAGAAGAAGCGTTAAGGCTAACGCCTTCTCCTTGGGCTTAAATTAATTAACTTTTTAGAAGACCTTTCTTTATAAATTCCAAACGGGCTTGCTCCTCTTTTTCCGCATTAAGCTTGGCAACCTCAATCGGATTGCGCGAGTAAAGTTGGGTGAGAGTAGCCAAGCGGTCACGAATAATAAGATCGAGTACACTAGTAGAGGGATAGCGCCAGCCCCAATTACCCCCGGCCTGACCGGGAGTATTCATACGACCCTCGGCTCCTAAGTTTAGAATATCCTGTAGAGGCACGATTGCTATATCTGCCACCGAACTGAGTGCTACCCGAATAAGATCCCACGCTATATCAGTACCGTCGCGCCCTAGATAAAGCTGAACGTTCGTCCGCTCGTGGTCTAGTATACTTTTGAACCAGCCCTGCGTGGTATCGTTATCGTGTGTGCCAGTGTAGACCACACAGTTGCGCTCAAAATTATGGGGCAGGAAAGCTTCGGTGGAGTTGCCCCCAAAGCCAAACTGTAAAACCTTCATACCGGGGAAACCAAACTGGTTGCGTAGAGCCGCCACTGTCGGAGTAATTAAGCCCAAATCCTCGGCTATAATTGGCAGGTCGCCCAACTGCTGTTGTAGAGCTTTAAACAGCTTAGCTCCCGGACCCTTGAGCCACTTGCCTTTAATGGCCGTCTCCTCGCCTGCGGGTACAGCCCAGTAAGCATCAAACCCCCGAAAATGGTCTATCCGGGCAATATCCACCAGTTCCAGCGTTTGGCGGAAGCGTTCTACCCACCAACTATAGTTTTGCTGGCCCATCTCCTTCCAGCGATAGAGCGGATTGCCCCAGAGTTGTCCAGTCTCGCAAAAATAGTCCGGCGGAACCCCCGCCATAAAAGCTGGATTGTTGGCCTTATCCAGATAGAAGAGATCAGGATGAGACCAGACATCGGCACTATCAAAGGCGACAAAAATCGGAATATCGCCAATCAGCTTTACCCCATGTTGGTTAGCATAGCGCTTGAGTGCCGACCATTGACAATGAAACTGGTATTGCAAATAGCTGTGGTAACGCACCTCTGTCGCTAGTTTTGTGCGCCACTCCGCGAGGGCTTCTGGTTGGTGACTAGCAATTTCCGTCGCCCAACTATTCCAGACCACCCCCCCAAAATGCTCTTTGAGTGCCATAAAAAGAGCAAAATCATCCAGCCAAGCAGCTTTAGCTCGGCAAAAAGCTCCAAAATAAGCTTGGGCCTCCGCTGTAGCCGTAGCCTCAAATTGATGGAACGAACGAGCCAACAACTTCTTTTTGTAGTCAATTACCGGGCCAAAGTCTACCTTGTCAGTAGGAAAAGAGGGTATTTCGGCCAAGTCTTCGGGTGACAGATAGTTATCCGCCGCCAGTAGATCAGGGCTGATAAGCAGCGGGTTTCCAGCAAAAGCCGAAAAACTGGCATAAGGTGAGTCACCGTAACCCGTAGGTCCCAGAGGCATTATTTGCCAAAGTGTCTGACCGGTTTCGTCTAGGAAGTCCACAAACCGATAAGCCTCTTCCCCCAAGTCTCCAATCCCATATCGGCCTGGAAACGAGGTTGGGTGTAGCAAAATACCGCTTGATCTCGTAAATTTCATTTTTAAGCCTATTCTTACTCCTCAAACTTTAGTTACTGTTTCTTACCTAAATCTAAATCACGCTGCTACATTGCTCAGTGATTTTCCCTATCTTATCACAAGTCCGGTCAAGTGGTATTCTCCACCAGTCTCTACCCTAGGTTTTAACTTGGAGGAGAGGTTATTAGCTACTTAGATCAGCCTGAGCTATAATAGAAGCGGTGAAGCTAAATTAAGGGAAATTTCGAGTTTCAGGGTAAGTGTAATAAATAATGGTAGTTGATTTGAAGATAAAACCAGAATTGGTTGAAATTAAGGATCAAAATTCCCGGAATGGCATAAATGGAAATGGGTATCACCGGCTATATACGATAGCGCTAGAGAAATCTTACCAACCCACCCGGAATGGGTCTCATAAGATAGAAACATCCTACCAACTACCCCGTAAGGGGTCTTATGAGATAAAGAGATCCTATCAGCATCCGCAGCCTTGGCCGAGGGATATAGAGGAGGCTTATCAGCACCATCTAGGCCCGTATACCGTTCAAAATGCTATTACTTTGATAGGGGAGGAGCCAATTGAACTCTACAATGGTTGGCTGGTCTGGCAAGAAATGACCAACTTAAAAGAACGCCGCTTTGCTGGCAATTTTCAAGAGATACTGTCGTCCACTGCCAGAACCTATCACTTTGGACAGGGCTATCCCGACCAAGTGGAATGTATGATGGCAAATGAAAAGCTGCTGAAACCAGATGTTTGTGTCATCTCCAACCACAGGTATGACCTTTACGCCACTCTAATTCAAGCCGAGAGTGAACATTACGTCTTAAAGGGTAGCCCAGAGTTAGTGATCGAAATCCGTTCTCCCTCTAACCGTCGGTCAAAGGAACGGGCCAAGCGTAAGCACTATTTTGAGAATGGTGGGCTAGTCATTTGGGATGTAGACCCAAAGAGGCGGAAAATCTGGGTCTATGAGGTCGAAGACCAAAGGAACGCTCAAGAGTACCGCGAAGGGGATATTATAAACTGTGAAAGATTATTCCCCGGTTGGCAAAGAACTGTCGCCGATTTTTTTTCTAAAGAGCTAACAGCAGAACAGGTGGTCGGTCAGGCCGCTAAGGAGTGGCGAGCCGAAAGTCGGGCCGAGGGTAAGGCCGAGGGGCGGATCGAGGGTAGGGCCGAGGGAGAAGTTGAGACTTTACGGAGGGTGTTAATACGTCAATCTCACCGTCGCTTTGGGGCCGAAAACCTTCCGCCTGATTTTGAAGTGCGGCTAGAACGCTACAGCGTGGAAGAACTAAACGATTTGGTAGATCGCATCACCCTAAGCCCTACACTAGAGGAATGGTTAGACCACTTCCCACCACCTTAACCCTGTGGGATGCTGCTTTGTCAGTTGACCTTCTTAGGGCTGCTGCAAAGTCCCTATCTGACAAGTTGGGTGGTAGGTCAAGATCAACTGACGGAGCAGCATCCTACAAG